>JAGQRB010000685.1 GCA_020425925.1 Planctomycetota bacterium | reverse complement strand
CGGCGCGCAGCACCGCGCTCGTGCTCGACGGGGTGCCGACGATCCGGCGCGACGGCGATGGCGTGTTCGCGGGAACGAGGACCGCGCGTGCGGCCGGCCCATGCCTGCTGCTCGGCGGCGAGCTGCCGGTCGGACGCTCGTGGAGCGACGCGCGACACCCGCGCAGCGCGGTCGGGATCAAGCGCTCGGGCAACGTCGTGCTGGTCACGGTCGACGGGCGCTCAGAGCAGGCCGCGGGCATGACGCTCGAGGAGCTGGCCTTGACGATGCGCGCGCTCGGTTGCCATGACGCGCTCAACCTCGATGGCGGCGGCTCGACGACGCTGTGGCTGTCGGGCGCACCCGGCAATGGCATCGTCAATCACCCGTGCGACGACAAGGTCTTCGATCAGGGCGGCGAACGCCCCGTCGCCGACGCGCTGCTCGTCTTCGCCGAGCCCGACATCGCCGAGCCCGCAGTCGACGCCGAGGAGCTGCGCCGCCGGGTCGGACAGGACTTCGCGCTCACCCGCGAACAGCTCGTCGATCAGCTGCGGCGGCGGGTGCGCGACTTCCGCGCGGAAGAACTCGACGGCTGGATCGAACGCGGCCTGATCGACTCGATCGCGACGGCCGACGGCCTGCGCTTTCACGGGCCCGCGGTCAGCAACCTGTTCTTCCGCGACGCGGCGGCGCGGGCGCGACGGGTCCGGGGCAGCACGTGGTCGGCGATGCCGACGGCAACCGACACGCTCGTCTTCGACGTCAAGGTGAAGCTGACGGTGAAGGCCGACGTCGTGCCGGCCGGCGAGACGGTCCGCGCCTGGCTGCCGTTCCCGCAGGAGTACGAGCACCAGCGCGTGCTGCAGGCCGAACATGACGCACCGCCGGCACCGATGCGCTCGGTCTACCTCGAGCAGCGGGCGGTCGCCGGCGCACCGGTAGTGTTCGCGACCAGCTATCGCATCGAACGGCGCGGCATCAGCGCGCTCGAGGGCGACGTCTCGCGGGCACGGCTGCCGGCGTCGTCCGCATTCACCGAGCAGCGCCCGCCGCACGTCATCGGTTCGCCGGAGCTGGCCGCGCTCGCCAACCAGATCGCCGGCGACGAGACCAACCCGCTGCGGGTGGCGCGCGGGTTCTACGACTGGTGTGCCGACAACCTCGGCTATTCCTACGCGCGCGAGTACTCGACCATCGATTGCATCCCGGAGCAGGTGCTGCGCTGGCGCCGCGGCGACTGCGGTCAGCTGACGTTGTTCTTCATGACGCTGTGCCGGCTGCGCGGCATCCCGGCGCGCTGGCAGTCGGGCTGGGTCATCCGCCCCGGCCAAGAGAACCTGCACGACTGGTGCGAGATCCGCATCGAGCCCTGGGGCTGGATCCCGATCGACGTCAACACCGCGGTCGAGACCAACCACGCCGATGGCCTGGACGCGGCCGAGCGCAGGGCGATCCTCGACTTCGCCTTCGGCAGCCTCGACACGTTCCGCCTCGTCGTCAACCGCGACCACGCGCGGCCGCTGGTGCCGCCGAAGCGCTCGCCACGCAGCGACGACGTCGACTTCCAGCGCGGCGAGGTCGAGTGGGGCACGCCGGCGCGCAACGTCTACTACGGACAGTTCTCCTGTTCGCTCGACGTCGAGGTCGTGCGGTAGCGGGAACGGGAAGGAGCCGGTCGCGGCGGGCGATCGTGATCCCCGCGCCGGCGACGCTATGCTGCCGCGCCATGATGCGATCCATGCTCGCCTTGTCGATGCCGGTATTGGCGGCCGCCTGCGGCGGTGCCCCGACCCTGTCCGCAACCGGAGATGCGCTCGCCGACATGCGCGCGGACATCACCGCCCTGCAGGCTCGCGCCGAACACGCGGCCGAGACGGTCCGGGTCAAGCACGTGCTGATCCAGTTCAAGGGTGTGAACCGGAGCCGCGCGACCCGCTCGAAGGAGGAGGCCGAGATGCTCGCCGCCGAGATCTACAAGAAGGCCACGGCGGGCGAGGACTTCGACGCCCTGATGAAGCAGAGCGAGGACCCCGGCCCCGGTGACTACACGATGTCGACGGCGGCGAAACCGCCGGCCGGCGCCTTCAAGCGGTCAGGTCCGGGCGGGATGGTGGCGGCCTTCGGTGACGTCGGTTGGCGACTCGAGGTCGGCCAGGTCGGCGTCGCGCCCTTCGACGCCGTGGCCAGCCCGTTCGGCTGGCACATCATCAAGCGCCTGGAACCGAAGTAGGACCCGTTCGCCGGCGAGTCGCAAACCCGCGCGCGACCGGGTATGCCATACCCATGCGACGCG
>JAGQRB010000684.1 GCA_020425925.1 Planctomycetota bacterium | reverse complement strand
CGGGCTCGAGGCGTCGAACCCGTCGTGGACGCTGGTGCAGTGACGTAGCCGAGCACCGAGCGCCGATTCCGGCGACCGGTATGCTGCCGTCCGACGCAACCCCCGCGTCGCGACCCGATAGCGAGCTGTTCCGACCATGCCGAGGTTTCCGCTCTCCGCGCTCCTTCTCGCCTGCCCGGCCTTCGCGCAGACCTACGTCGTCGACGTGAACGTCGGACCGGGTTCCGACTTCCAGCAGATCCGCGGCGCGATCCCGCAGGTGCCCGATGGCGCGACGCTGGTCGTGCGTTCGGGGGTCTACGCGCCGTTCCATGTCGTCGGCAAGGGACTCACGATCATGGCCGAACCCGGCGCGACGGTGATCGTGACCTGGCTGTCCGACAGATCGTCGGTGGAGGGCACGTCGGCGGCGCAGCGCACGGTCGTGCGCGGGCTGCAGTTCGAACGGCAGTTCGTGCTGGCGAACTGCGCCGGCCCGGTGATGCTCGAGGACGTGACGATGCTGCCGGGCCAGGTCATCGGCAACGCCGCCTGGGGGCAGCTGCAGGTCTACCGCTGCGACCAGGTGTTCGCGCGCTCGGTGCGCAACGACGCGACGACGTCGGTGAGCGCCTCGCAGGCGGTCTTCGAGGATTGCATCCTGAACGGCCTGGACGCCTATGCCGATCCCGTCAACCCGCGCCCGGGTGCGCCCGGCCTCGCGGTCGACTACAGCGTCGTGGCGCTCGTCGATAGCAACATCCGGGGCGGTGCCGGTCTGGCGCCGACGCCGAACCAGCCGCTCGCGCCGTCGCCCGGGTTGATCGCGTCGGGCGGCGAGTTCCGCCTGCTCGGCGCGTCGGTCGTGAGTGCCGGCGCCGCGAACGGCGCCGCGACGGTGCCGGCGCTCGGGCAGCCGAACACCTGGGCACCGCCGATGCCGGTGCTGGCCGACCCGCAGGTGCAGCTCGTGACCGCGCATCCCAGCGTCGCCGATCCGGAGTTCCAGCTCACGGTGCGGCCGCTGCCGCACGTCACCGGCCAGTCGGCCGTCATCGGCTCGACGCTGACCGCGACCACACCCGGCCCGATCGGGCAGTTCGTGATCCTCGTCGTCGGCCTGCCCGGCGCACCGATCGTGTTGCCGGGGATCGACAACGCGTTCTGGCTCGACCCGGTGGTCTCGGCCTGGGCGGCGGTCGGTGTGCCGCAGACCGGCGCGCCGCTGACCGGCAGCGCGACGATCCCGAACAGCCCGAGCTTCCGCGGTCTGATCGTCGGCTGGCAGTCGCTGACCCAGGGCCCGAACGGGCTCGAGGCGTCGAACCCGTCGTGGACGCTCGTGCAGTGATCCGAGCGGCGATCGCGACGGCCACCAGCCGAGGCGTCGCGCGTTATGCTGGCGGCCGACGTCTCCCCCGCGTCTCGACCCGATAGCGAGCTGTTCCGATCATGCCGAGGTTTCCGCTCTCCGCGCTCCTTCTCGCCTGCCCGACCTTTGCCCAGACCTACGTCGTCGACGTGAACGTCGGGCCGGGGTTCGATTTCCAGCAGATCCGCGGGGCGATCCCGCAGGTGCCCGACGGCGCGACGCTGCTGGTGCGCTCCGGCACCTACGCGCCGTTCCAGGTCGACGGCAAGGCGATCACGATCCTCGCCGAACCGGGCGCGACCGTTCGGCTCGGCGGTCTGTTCCCGGAGCCGGTCCAGTTCCTCAACGGCTCGCCGACACAGCGGATGGTGCTGCGCGGCATCGAGCTGCCATGGCAGCTCGTGGTGCAGAACTGCGCCGGCCCGGTCCACATCGAAGACGTGAAGATCGCGCCGGATTCGCTGCAGGGCTCGGCGAGCACACCGTACTTCCTGGCGTTCCGCTGCGACCAGCTGTTCGTGCGCGGTCTCGAGAACAGCGGCACGTCCGACGTGATCTACAGCGACGCGGTGTTCGAGGACTGCCGGCTCAGCGGCCGCGACGCGACCACGATGTTCTCCTCGACCTACACGGCGGCGCCGGGTCTGGTGGTCACCGACAGCGATGTCGCGATCGTGGGATGCGACATCGACGGCGGCGCCGGTCTGCTGCCGGGCACCGGCCCGGCGTTGCCGCCGTCGCCGGCCCTGCTTGCCACGGGCGCCCGGCTGCGGCTGCTCGGACCGACGGTTGCGACCGCCGGCGCCGCCAACGGCGCCGGCACCGCGCCGGCGCTCGGGCTTCAGTACTCGTCGCCGCCGATGGACGTGCCGACCGACCCGCAGGTGCAACTCGTGACCGCGCACCCGACCGTCGCCGATCCCGAGTTCCAGCTCGACGTCCGGCCTCTGCCGCACGCCACCGGCCAGTCGGCCGGCGTCGGCGCGACGCTGACCGCGAGCGCGCCGGGCCCGATCGGGCAGTTCGTGATCCTCGTCGTCGGGCTGCCCGGTGCGCCGATCCTGCTGCCCGGGATCGACAACGCGTTCTGGCTCGATCCGGTGGTCTCGGCCTGGGCCGCGGTGGGCGTGCCGCAGGCCGGTGCGCCGCTGAGCGCGAGCGCGACGATCCCGAACAGCGCGAGCTTCCGCGGCCTGATCGTCGGCTGGCAGTCGCTGACCCAGGGACCGAACGGGCTCGAGGCGTCGAATCCGGCGTGGACGCTGGTGCAGTGAGCCGGGACATCGTAGCCGCGGCGCCGGCGGGGCCCGCGGGCGGCTCGCGCCGGTGAGCGCGTTCGAGCGCCCGGTGTTACCCTCGGACCCGACCGTGGCTCCCCCGTCGCGAATCCGAAGAAGACTCCTGCTGCGACCATGTCGAAGTTCCCACTCGCCGTTCCGTTCGCCCTCGCACTCGCGCTCCCAGGCCTCGCCCAGACCTTCGTCGTCGACGTGAACCTCGGACCCGGGTTCGACTTCCAGCAGATCCGCGGCGCGATCGCGCAGGTGCCCGACGGCGCGACGCTGCTGGTGCGCTCAGGGACCTACGCGGCGTTCGCGATCGACGGCAAGGGCCTGACGATCCTCGCCGAGCCCGGCGCGACGGTCACGGTCACCGGCGCGGCCGGCGGCATCAGCTCGGTGCGGAACACGGCGGCGAGCCAGCGGACGGTCATCCGCGGTCTCCGATTCGACTGGCAGTTCACGTTCGACAACTGCGCCGGCCCGATCCTCGTCGAGGACGTCACGATGGTCGCGGGCCAGTTCCACCTCGACCCGGCCACCGGCTTGCTGTTCGCGTTCGGCTGCGACCAGCTGTTCGCGCGCGGCGTGCAGAACGACGCGACCACCTCGGTCTTCGACTCCGCCGCCGTGTTCGAGGACTGTGCGCTGAACGGCCTGGATGCGCACACCGATCCCGGCAGCCAGCATGCAGGGGCACCCAGCCTCTACGTGAGCGGTGCCTCGGTCACGTTGGTGGATTGTGCCCTGCAGGGCGGCGCGGGCCTGCTCCTCGCTCCGAACCAGGCGCTCCCGCCTTCGCCCGGGATCACTTCGAGCGGCGGCCAGTTGCGGTTGCTCGGCGCGACCGTTGTGGCGGCCGGTGCACCGAACGGCACGGCAACGGTGCCGGCGCTCGGCAGGAAGTACGCGGTGGCCGCGCCGATCCCGGTGGCGCTCGATCCGCAGGTGCAGCTCGTGACCGCGCATCCCAGCGTCGCCGATCCCGAGTTCCAGCTCGCGGTCCGGCCGCTGCCGCACGTGACCGGTCAGTCGGCCGGAACCGGCGCGACGCTGACCGCCAGCGCGCCGGGCCCGATCGGGCAGTTCGTGATCCTCGTCGTCGGGTTGCCGGGAGCGCCGATCACGTTGCCGGGGATCGACAACGCGTTCTGGCTCGATCCGACGGTTTCGGCGTGGGCCGCGGTCGGCGTGCCGCAGACGGGAGCGCCACTGCTCGGCAGCGCGACGATCCCGAACCACCCGAGCTTCCGCGGGTTGATGGTCGGCTGGCAGTCGCTGACCCAGGGTCCGAACGGGCTCGAGGCGTCGAATCCAGCGTGGACGCTGGTGCGCTGACGGCCGATCGGGTGTAACCGTTGGGGACGCGCGGGCCACAGGCCGGAGGCGTCGGCGGTCGGCGTGGCCGGGCGGAAAGTGTTTGGGTTCTGTTCGGTCCGATGCTACCGTGCGGCGAAACACCCGAGAACCACCGCGATCCCATGGGAGGGACCCCGATGAAGAAGAGCGACGCGAGCAGCAAGAGCGGCGAGAAGAACGGCGAGAAGACCAGTGACAAGAACGGCATCGACGCCAAGGCCGCGCCTGGCGCCAAGTCTTCGGCCGGCAAGTTCGAGATGTCCGAAGCCCTGGCCGACGCGCTCGCCGCGATCCACAAGAGCCACGGCGAAGGCTCGATCATGCGCCTCGGCGAGCGCCCCGAGACGCCGATCGAAGGCATCCCGACCGGCTCGCTCGGGCTCGACCTCGCCTGCGGCGGGCGCGGCCTGCCGCGCGGCCGCGTGATCGAGGTCTTCGGGCCCGAGTCGTCGGGCAAGACGACGCTGACGCTGCACGTGATCGCGAACGCCCAGAAGAGCGGCGGGGTCTGCGCCTTCATCGACGCCGAGCACGCGCTCGACCCGCAGTACGCGAAGAAGCTCGGCGTCGACCTCGACTCGCTGCTGATCTCGCAGCCCGACCACGGCGAGCAGGCACTCGACATCTGCGAAACGCTGGCGAAGTCGGGTGCCATCGACGTGATCGTGATCGACTCGGTGGCGGCACTGGTGCCGAAGGCCGAGATCGAGGGCGAGATGGGGGACCACTTCGTCGGCGTGCAGGCGCGACTGATGAGCCAGGCGCTGCGCAAGCTGACCGCGGTGACGGCCAAGACCCGGACGACGCTGATCTTCATCAACCAGATCCGCGAGAAGATCGGCGTGATGTTCGGCAGCCCCGAGACCACGACCGGCGGCCGCGCGCTGAAGTTCTACAGCTCGGTTCGCATCGACATCCGCCGCATCGGCACGATCAAGGACGGCGACAATCCGATCGGCGCCCGCACCAAGGCGACCGTGGTCAAGAACAAGGTCGCGCCGCCGTTCAAGAAGACCGAGTTCGACATCCTGTTCGCCGAGGGCATCAACCGACTCGGCGAGCTGCTCGACTTCGGCGTCGACGCCGGCGTGCTGAAGCGCTCGGGCACCTGGCTCAGCCTCGGCGATACCCGCCTGGGCCAGGGTCGCGAGCGCGCCCGCGAGTTCCTGCGGGAGAACCCCGAGACCGCGCGGGAGATCGAGGACAAGCTGATGGCCGCGATCGCCGAGCGCATGGCGGCGGCGGCGGCGCGCAGCAGCGGCAGTCGGAGCAGCGCTGCGGCTGCGGAGAAGGCCGCGGCGCGCGCGGGTTCGTAGGAAACCGGTCGCCGGAGGAGCTCGGACCGGTCTGGTGCTTGCAGTTTGCGCGCCGGTCGATGCGCGCCTCCGACGCCGTGCTCCGCCACGGAATGCGTAGGGGGTGGTCCCGAGGTGATCCTTCCTTCCGTGTGATTCTCTAAGGAAGCATCCGTGGCCGGCCGATGACTTGCGCCGTGGTCAAGACCTTCGCGCTCCAATGGGACCGTCCCAAGCGGACGCGGGACGTCGCCACCAACTCGACTCAAGGGAGAGAAGGCATGAAGATCGATATCTCGGAACTGGCGAACCTCGATGGCTTCATCGGCGCGTGCGTCGTCGACAGCGAAACCGCACTCACGCTGACCAAGGAGCAGGGCCACTCGGGCTTCGATCTCGACGCCGCCGCGGCAGGCAACACCGAGGTCGTGCGCGCCAAGCACAAGGCGATGAAGGCCCTGAAGCTCAAGGACAGCATCGAGGACATCCTCATCACGCTCGGCACCCAGTACCACCTGATCCGGCCGCTCGCCAAGACGCCGTCGATCTTCATCTACCTCGCCCTCGACAAGAAGTCGGCGAGCCTGGGCATGGCCCGCGTCGAGCTCAAGAAGGTCGAAGAGTTCGCGTCGGTCTGAGCCGCGGCCTGCAGGCGGCGGATCCGGGCCGTTCGCAGCCGCCGCGCTTCTGGGGGCCACGTTTCTGGCCCCTGGGCGCGGGCGCGGCTACAACTCCTCGCCCGCAATGAAACCGCTACCCGCCGCAGAGGTCCGCGCCCGCTTCCTGAGCTTCTTCGTCGAGCGCGGCCACAAGCACCTGGCCTCCGACTCGCTCGTGCCGGCCAACGACCCGACCCTGCTGTTCACGGGTGCGGGCATGAACCAGTTCAAGGACATGTTCCTCGGCGTCGGCACGCTGCCCTACAAGCGCGTGACGACGGCGCAGAAGTGCCTGCGCGTGCCCGACCTCGAGAACGTCGGTTTCACGGCGCGGCACCACACGTTCTTCGAGATGCTCGGCAACTTCTCGTTCGGCGACTACTTCAAGCAGGAGTGCATCGCCTGGGAGTGGGAGTTCTTCAAGGACGTCTGCGGCATCCCGGCGGAGCAGATGGTCGTCACGATCTACCAGGACGACGACGAGGCGTTCGAGATCTGGACGAAGCACGTCGGGCTGTCGCCCGACAAGGTGTTCCGCTTCGGCGAGAAGGAGAACTTCTGGCCGGCCGAGGCGCCGAGCAAGGGGCCGAACGGCGTCTGCGGGCCGTGCTCGGAGATCTACTTCGACGCGCGCCCGGGCGAGCCGTATCCGAGCCGCGAGGGTCTGCGCGAGCTGCCCGACGACCGCTTCACCGAGATCGGCAACTGCGTGTTCACGCAGTTCGACCGCCGGGACGGTGGCAAGCTCGAGCCGCTGCCGCAGAAGAACATCGACGTCGGCCTCGGCCTCGAGCGCATCGTCGCGGTGCTGCAGGGCGCGAAGAACAACTTCGAGACCGACCTGTTCCGGCCCTACCTCGACTGGCTCGGGCAGCGCACCGGCACCCCGTACGGTGCGGACGGCGACCGCGACATCCGCATGCGTCGGATCGCCGACCACGCCCGCGCGCTGACCTTCTGCATCAGCGACGGCGCGCTGCCGAGCAACGAGGGCCGCGGCTACGTGGTGCGCAAGATCCTGCGCCGCGCGGTGCGCGACGGCTACGAGCTCGGCCTCGACAAACCGTTCCTGTTCGAACTCGTCGCGGTCGTCGGCGAGGTGATGGGGGAGGCCTACCCGGAGGTGCGCGAGAACGCCGGCCAGTGCCGCGCCGTGATCCGCGGCGAGGAAGAGAGCTTCGCGACGGTCTACCGCCAGGGCATGCAGCGGCTCGAGGAGTACCTCGGCAGGCTCGACGACCGGGCGCAGATCGAATCGCGCGGCGCGCCGACGCCGACCACCGGCGAGTTCGCGTTCCAGCTGCACGACACCTACGGCTTCCCGGTCGACATCGCCCAGAAGGTCATGGAGGAGCGCGGCTTCGTGCTCGACATGAACGGCTTCGAGGCAGCGATGGCGGCGCAGCGTGAACGCGCACGCGCCAGCGCCGGCACCGCCGACGCCGTCTTCACCGCCAGCGTCGCGGTCAAGCTGCGCGCCGCCGGCCATGGCCGCACCGAGTTCGTCGGCTACGGCGAGCTCGCGCGCGAAACGACGCTGCAGGCGCTGATCGGCGAGGGCGACGTGCTGCTCGAGCGCGCCGCCGAGGGACAGACCGCGCTGCTCGTCGCCGCGGCGACGCCGTTCTACGCCCAGGGCGGTGGCCAGGTCGGCGATCGCGGCACCGTCACGAGCGCGACGGGCGCCGGCCGCATCACCGACACCACCGCGCTCGACGGCTTCCATCTGCATCGCGTCGAGGTGACCAAAGGCACGCTCGAGGCCGGCCAGCCCTGCACGCTGACGGTCGACGAGGCCGCGCGGCGCGCCACCGAACGCAACCACACCGCGACCCACCTGCTGCACGCGGCGCTGAAGCGCGTGCTCGGCGACCACGTCAGCCAGGCCGGCTCCGAGGTCGCGCCCGAGCGCCTGCGATTCGACTACACCCAGCCCGAGAAGCCGAGCGCGGCCGAGCTCGACGCGGTCGAGGATCTGGTCAACGCCGAGATCCTGCGCGCGACCGCGATCGCGGCGCGGGTGCAGCCGCTCGCGGCGGCGCGCCAGGCCGGCTTCGTCGCACTGTTCGGCGAGAAGTACGGCGACGAGGTGCGCACGCTGCAGGTCGGCGACTTCAGCAAGGAACTCTGCGGCGGCACGCACGTCCAGAACACCGGCAACATCGGCGCCTTCCGGATCGTCTCCGAGACCGCGGTCGCGGCCGGCACGCGGCGGCTCGAGGCCGTGACCGGTCTGGTCGCGCTGGCGCAGGCGCGCGCCGAACGCCAGAGCCTCGGCGAGCTGTCGGCGGCGCTCAAGGTGCCCGCGGCGCGGGTGCCGGAGCGCGTGCGCGAGCTCGGCGACGAACTCAAGCGCGCGCGGCGCGAGCTCGAGAAGGCGCTGGCGCCCGATTTCGACGCCGAGCTCGCGAAGATCAAAGCCAGCCTGCAGCAGAAGGACGGCGTGCACACCGCGGTCTACCAGCGCCCGGCGGTGCAGGCCAAGGACCTGCAGGAGCTCATGAAACGCGCGCAGCAGGCCTGCGCGCCGTTCGCCGGGGTCGGGCTGAGCGCCGCCAGCGACGGCGACGCGGTGCACGTCGTCGCCG
>JAGQRB010000068.1 GCA_020425925.1 Planctomycetota bacterium | reverse complement strand
GGAGAACGCGCGCAACTCGGTGCAGTGGGGCGACGGGGTCTACGAGTCGACCGACGGCGGCGCGACCTTCGCGCACACCGGCCTGTCGGAGACCTTCCAGATCGGCCACGTCGAGATCCACCCGACCGATCCGGACATCGTGTTCGTCGCGGCGCTCGGGCGCCTGTGGGGCAGCAATCCCGAGCGCGGGGTCTACCGCACCAAGGACGGCGGCCAGAGCTGGCAGCGCGTGCTCCATCTCGACGACGACACCGGCTGCATCGACGTGCGCATGCAGCCCGACGACCCGAACGTGCTGCTCGCCTGCATGTACGAGCGCCGCCGCGACATCTTCGACGGCAACGATCCGGTGGTGCGCTTCGGCGAGCTCGCCGGCATCTACCGCTCGACCGACGGCGGCGACAGCTGGAGCCGCATCGAGGCCGGGCTGCCGACGCTGTCGCAGTGGGGCCGCAGCGGTCTCGACTTCTACGCCGGCAACCCGAGCACGGTGTTCGCGATCCTCGAGACCGAACGCAGCGGCTGGCACAGCGGCACCCAGCAGCGCGCCAACGAGGCCACGGCGAACGTGGCCCGCGGCGCGGACGAAGGCGACGCCGAGAGCGCCGAGGGCGGCGAAGCCGCGGCCGCCGAGGGTGGCGAGGCCGGCGAGGCCGCCCGCCCGCGCCGGCGGCCGCCGAACGCGCGCGGCACCGCGGTGTTCGGCTTCAACGACGCCGAGGACGGCAAGGCCGACGCGCCCGGCGCGGTGCTCGGCGAGATCAGCGACGGCGGCGCCGCGGCGCAGGCCGGCATCGTGACCGGCGATCGCGTCACCAAGGTCGACGATGAAGACGTGCGCAGCGTGCAGGACCTGCGCGACATCCTCGCCGACTCGCGCGGCGGCGCGACCGTGAAGGTCACGTTCGTGCGCGGCGAGGAAACCAAGGCGGTCGACCTCACCTACGGCACCCGCCAGAGCGGCTTCGGCCGCGGTCGCAACAACCCCGACTACCCCAACGGCGGCCGGCTGTTCGGCCAGGTCGAGAACGTCCAGGACAAGCAGGGTGAGCAGGGCTTCGAGACCGGCGGCGTGTTCCGCAGCGACGACGGCGGCGCGAGCTGGCAGCGCGTCAACAGCCTCACCGAGCGGCCGTTCTACTACTCGGTGATCCGCGTCGACCCGCAGGACGACCAGAAGGTCTACTGCGTCGGCACATCGCTCTGGGGCACGGCCGACGGCGGCGCCAAGTTCGAGTCGATCCATCGCGGCATCCACGTCGACTTCCACGCCATCTGGGTCGATCCGATCGACGGCGACCACCTGCTGGCGGGGTGCGATGGCGGCCTCAACGAGACCTGGGACCGCGGCGCGACCTGGCAGGTCTGCCGCGGCTTCTGTGCCGCCCAGTACTACGACATCGTCGCCGACAACAGCGTGCCGTACAACGTCGTCGGCGGCCTGCAGGACAACGGCACCTGGGTCGGGCCGTCACGCACGCGCTATCGCGAGGGCATCACGGCCGACGACTGGTGCACCGTGCGCGGCGGCGACGGCTTCGGCGCCGCCACCGATCCCGTCGAGCCGTGGATCGTCTACAGCACCAGCCAGAACGGTGCGCTCGGCATCAACGATCTGCGCTCCGGCGCCTCGGCCCGGCTGCAGCGCGACCGCCCGAGCGAGGGCGAAGCGAGCTGGAACTGGGACAGTCCGTTCGTGCTGTCGCCGCACAACCGCCTGACGTTCTTCCACGCCGGCAGCCACGTCTACCGTGGCGAGCGCCACGCCCACCTCGACAGCCGCGACGCGCGCGCCGGGCAGGGGCCGGTCGGCCCGAACACCCGCGGCGTCCGCATGCGCTGCATCTCGGGTCCGCTCGGCGCCACCGAGCGCGGCACCGCGGTCGCGCTGGCCGAGAGCCCGCTGGTGCAGGGCCTGCTCTACGTCGGCACCGACGACGGCGCGCTGTGGCGCAGCGACGACGGCGGCGCAGCCTGGCAACGGCTCGACGACAACCTGCCGATCCCGGCCCGGCGCTACGTCAGCGACATCGTGCCGTCGCACTTCGCCAACGACCGGGTCTACGTCACGCTCGACGGCCACCGTTTCGACGACCGCACGACCTACGTGCTCGTGTCGCAGGACCGCGGCGCGACCTGGGAGTCGCTGGCCTTCGACCTGCCGATCCGCGAACCGTGCTACGCGTTCGCCGAGGATCCGCGCAACGAGGACCTGCTGTTCCTCGGCACCGAGTACGGCTGCTGGGTCTCGCTCGACCGCGGCCAGCGCTGGTTCGGCCTCGGGCACGACCTGCCGACCGTCAGCGTGCGCGATCTGTTCATCCAGGATCGCGACAGCGACCTCGTCGCCGCCACCCACGGCCGCGGCGCCTGGGTGCTCGACATCGAGGCGCTGCGGCAGCTGTCCGCCAGCGTGGCAGAGAGCGATCGCCACCTGTTCGAGGTCGAGCCCGCGATCCTGTGGCGCATGACCTCGCGCGGCTACCAGGGTCAGCGCGACTACGCCGCCGACAACCCACCCTACGGCGTCACGTTCCACGTCTGGATCGCGAGCAAGCCGGAAGACAAGCCGGTGCTGACGATCCACGACGTCACCGGCAAGGAGCTCGCGACCGTCGAGGGCGAGGCCCGCGCCGGCATGCAGGCGATCGTCTGGGACGCCCGGCTCGGCCGCAATCGCCTGGCCGAGCCCGGCACCTACGGGGTGCGCTGGCGCGGTCACGACGACGCCGGCGCGCGCGCGTTCGAACTCCGCCCCGATCCGCTGCGGGGCGCCGCCGAAGAGGCCACGGCGATTCCGGCCTACGCCCCGGAGGACCGCTGATGCTCTCCGCTCGAGGAACACCGAAGATGAACTCGCACACGCTTCTCCCCGGCTCTGCCGCGCTGCTCGCGATCGCACTGCCGTGTCAGGTCGCCGAGCAGGACCACCTCGCCGACAACGTCTTCAAGCAACCGCAGTGGCGCGAGCTCGGCCCGGTGACCTCCGGCGGGCGCATCGTCGATCTCGCGGTACACCCGCAGAAGCCGCAGGTGTTCTGGGCCGCGGCAGCGAGCGGCGGGCTGTGGAAGACCACGAACGGCGGCATCTCCTGGACCGCGCAGTTCCAGGACGAGTATTCGATCTCGATCGGCGACATCGCGGTCGCCGAGTCCGCACCCGACACGCTCTGGGTCGGCAGCGGGGAAGGCAACAACCAGCGTAGCTCGTACTGGGGCGACGGCGTCTACAAGTCGATCGACGGCGGTGCGACGTTCGAGAACATGGGGCTCGACGCCACCGACCACATCGGCCGCATCGCGATCCACCCGCAGAACGCCGACGTCGTGTTCGTCGCGGCGCTCGGTGCGCTCTACCGCGCCAACGAGGATCGCGGGCTCTACCGCACGACCGACGGCGGCGAGAGCTGGGAGCGCGTGCTCTACCGCGGGCCGAACGTCGGCTTCGTCGACGTCGTGTTCGATCCAACCGACCCGACGACGCTGTTCGCCGCTTCCTACGAGCGCCGGCGCCGCGCCTGGCACCTGACCGAGGGCGGCGAGGGTTCGCGCATCTTCCGTTCGAAGGACGGCGGTGACACCTGGTCCGAACTCGCCGGCGGCCTGCCCGACGGCGTGCTCGGCCGCATCGGACTCGATGTCTTCCAACGCGACGGCCAGACCGTCTACGCCACGATCGAGAACCTCAACCCGGTCGGCACGCCGCGCACCGTGATCGAGCCACCGATCGGCGAGGAGTCGCGCGGGGTCGAGCGGATCGCGGAGGCCGAAGCGGAGGCCGAAGCGACCGCGGAGGTGCTCGCCGACCCGGTCGCGCGCGACGACTTCCTGTTCGGTGAGGACGAGGCCCAGGACCGCGAGCGCCGCGGCCGGCCCCGCACGATCGGCGGCGAGGTCTACCGCAGCGACGACGGCGGCGAGACCTGGACCAAGACCAACGGCGACACCGGTATCGGTGGCAGCCCGGGCTACTACTACGGCCAGATCCGGGTCGACCCCAACGACGCCGACACGGTCTACGTGCTCTCGGTCACGGTCTACCGCTCGACCGACGGCGGCAAGACCTGGACGCCGCGGCGCGGCTCGCGCGACAACTTCGCCCGCGGCCTGCACGTCGACCACCACGCGCTGTGGATCGACCCGCGCGACGGCCAGCACCTGATGCTCGGCAACGACGGCGGCTTCGCCGTGACCTGGGACGGCGGCGCCAACTGGGACCACCTGACCCACCTGCCGATCCTGCAGTTCTACGCGGTCGCGGTCGACGAGCGGGAGCCGTACAACATCTACGCCGGCGCGCAGGACAACGGCACCTGGGCGTTCCCGGTGCAGGGCGCGAGCAGCGCCGGCATCGACTGGCTCGCGCCCGAGCGCGTCAACGGCGGCGACGGCTTCCAGATCGCGATCGACCGCAGCGACCCGGACGTCGTCTACAGCGAGTCACAGTTCGGCGGCATGATGCGCGCCAACCGTCGCACCGGCGAACGCGCCGGCATCAAGCCGCAGGCGGAGAAGGGCATGCAGCCGCTGCGCTTCAACTGGAACACGCCGCTGCTGCTGTCGCCGCACGCGCCGCACACCGTCTACACCGGCAGCCAGCACGTGCATCGTTCGCGCGACCGCGGCGACCACTGGCAGACGATCAGCCCGGACCTGACGAGCAACGACGGCGCGAAGCTCGCCGGCGACGTGCCGCACTGCACGATCACGACGATCGCCGAGTCGCCGAAGCGCCAGGGACTGCTGTGGGTCGGCACCGACGACGGCAGGGTCTGGCGCAGCCGCGACGACGGCCACCGCTGGCAGGACCTCAGCGACCGCTTCCCCGAGGCGGTGCGGCAGCTGTGGGTGTCGCGCGTCGAGGCGTCGCCGCACGACGCCGACTGCGCGTTCGTGTCCTTCACCGGCTACCGCGAGGACGTGCGCACGCCGTTCGTGTTCCGCACCGATGACGCCGGAGAGACGTGGAAGGCGATCGCGCACGACCTGCCGCAGGAGCCGGTCAACGTCGTGCGCCAGCCCCCGCGGCGGCCGAGCGTGCTGCTGGTCGGCACCGAGATGGGCGTCTACACGTCGGTCGACGACGGCGCGCACTGGCTGCCGCTCGGCCACGGCCTGCCGCGGGTCGCCGTGCACGACCTCTTGGTGCATCCGCGCGAGGCGCACGTCGTGCTCGGCACGCACGGTCGCGGCGTCTGGGTGATGGACGCGGCGCTGCTCGAAGCGCTCGACCAGGAGCTGCTCGCGAACGCCTTCGCGGCGCTGCCGCCGAGCGACGGCGTCTCGCTGCCGCGACCGCGCAACCGCGGCTATGCCGGCGCGCGCGAGTGGCGCGCCGACAATCCGTTCGTCGAACCGACCTTCCGCTACCTGCTGGCCACCGACACCGACACCAAGGTGGTGCTCGAGGTGCTCGACGCGACCGGCGAGGTGCTGTGGACCAAGGACGGCGAGACCACGGCCGGCTACCACGAGGTGCCGTGGCGCAGCGAGCGGCGACGCGGCCCGCCGGGGGCTGGCGGCGCG
>JAGQRB010000683.1 GCA_020425925.1 Planctomycetota bacterium | reverse complement strand
GTCGCCGCCGCAACGCGGCGAAACGCTGCGGGCGAATCGGAGCAACCAGCCCGCTGCGGCGGCTCCGATTGGGGCACCCCGCCCGCTACCGCGGGCGGCGTGCCTGATGATCTTCTGGTCGCCGCCGCAACGCGGCGAAACGCTGCGGGCGAATCGGAGCAACCAGCCCGCTGCGGCGGCTCCGATTGGGGCACCCAGCGCGCTACCGCGGGCGGCTTGCCTGATGATCTTCTGGTCGCCGCCGCAACGCGGTGTAGCGACGGCTAGC
Source organism: Planctomycetota bacterium (assembly GCA_020425925.1). GTDB lineage: Bacteria > Planctomycetota > UBA1135 > UBA1135 > UBA2386 > JAGQRA01. The sequence goes on along the minus strand of JAGQRB010000683.1, from coordinate 5,653 downwards.
GTCGCGTCCACTGCTGGGTCTGCAGCAGGTGTTCGGTGCCTTCGAGGGTGTCGTGCAGCGAGACCGCGACCATGCCGCCGTCGGCTTCCGGTAGCGTGAGGGCGAGGCGGAACGGGCGGCCGTCGGGGTTCTGGGCGTCGCGCAAGGTGCCGCGCAGCTGGACCCGTTCGGGTGCGTCGGTGTCGGCGGGGCCGGCGCATTCGACCGACCAGGTGCTGTGGTCGTCGCGCCAGGACGAGGTGTATTGGCGCAGCAGGGTGTCGTAGCCGAGGATCTGGACGGCTTCGAGCGGCTCGCCGCGGAACGTGAGCTGGAAGTTGAGCACGACGTAGCGGCCGCCGAGGATCGCCTTGCCGACGACGGTGCCGCGCTCGGTGCGTTCCTCGTCGCCGGGCGGAGTCGCGCGGATGGTCACGTCCCATGCACCCTCGAGGCGCGCGAGGCGTTCGTGCTCCGGCACGGTGCGGCTGAGGCGCTGGGCCGCGTTCAGCGTCTCGGGGGCGACGTGCGGGTCCTGGGTGCCCGACCGGACGGCGAGCAGAGCGGACAGGACGACCAGTGCGGCCGAGGGGAGAACCGGGATCTGCATGGCGGTGCGAGCGTAGCCGCTGCGGCTCGCAACTTCATCGCGCGCGCGCCTGCAGCTCGCGCGCGGCCTCGAGATCCGGATTGCATGCGAGCGCGCGCTCGAGACTGACCCGCGCCGCCTCGCGCTGGCCGCGGCCGAGCTGCAGGTCGGCGAGGTAGTACCACGCCTCGGCGCAGCGATCGTCGAGCGCGAGCGCGCGGCGGAGCGCGGGCTCGGCGGCGGCCGGGCCGTGCGCGATCGATTCGGCGACGCCGAGACCGACCCACGCGGCGGCGATCGACTCGTCGCATGCGAGTGCGGCACGAAAGTGCGCGACCAGCCGTTCGCCGTCGAACTTGCGGCGGTACTGCTGGTGATAGAGCTCGCACCAGGCGAGCCCGAGGGTGGCGTCCGCGCGCGCCTTGCGGGTCACGGCGGCGGAGCCGTATCCGGACGCCAGCTCGAGTGCGCGTTCGAACGCGGCGCGCGCGCGGTCGAGTGGCGCGATGTCACTGCCGCCGTGCGTCGCCGCGAGTTCGAAGTTGCCGGCCATCACCGCGAGCAATGGATCGCGCGGCGCGTGGCCGATGCCGTGCTCGACGAGCTGACGCTGGTCGCGCCAGACGAACGATTGGTCGAAACTCGCAAGGCCGAAGACGAGCGCGAGCGCCCAAGGCACGAAGTGCCAGCGCCCCCACCGCGGCATCGCCAGCAGCAGCCCGAAGCCGAACGTCGCGAGGTAGAGGTAGCGTTCGGCGAGCGGGTAGTGGCCGGCGACGCGGAAGTCGACGAGGTGCGGCAGCACCGGCGCGAGCGCGAACAGCAGCGCGATCCGGAGCCTCGGTGCGGCGCGGCCGAGCAGCAGCGCCAAGGCCGCGGCAGTGGCGATCGCGGCCGCGAGCCAGGCGAGCGCCGTAGTCGGCGCGATCACGGTGCGGAACTCGTGGAACGGCGTGCACGGGTACGGTGCGACCAGGAGAAGCAGATGGCGGAGGAAGAGCTCGGCCGGCGCGCTGATCCGCCGCCATGCGTCCGGCCCGTCGACAACAGGTGCGGTGGCACCGAGCGGCGCCGCGAGCAGCGCGAGGCGCAGCGCCGCCCAGATCGCGAACGCGACGGCGAACGCCGCGAGCAGCCAGCGCCAGCGCGGCCGGCCGGCGCCCGCCCCCCAGGCCGCGACGCCGACGATCAGCGGCAGCCCGGCGACGGCGCTCTCCTTGCAGAGCAGGGCGACCATCCACCATCCCGCCGCGAGCAGTGGCCGCGACCGCGCACCACACGCCGCCCGCACCGCGAGCAACACGAACAGCCCGGCCAGCGGCCCGGTGACCGCCGAGGCCCAGGCGACGCTCTCGACCTGCGCCGGATGCAGCAGGAACATCGCCGCCGCGAGCGCCGCCGGCCAGGGCCGACCGAGCAGCGCGCGCGCGAGCCCGAACGCCACCGCACCGGCGAGCGCGTGCACCAGCAATGCGAGCACGTGCACGCCGGTGACCCCGCCGAGCTGCCACGCCGTCGCCATCAGCACCGCGGCGACCGGCCGGTAGTAGCCGATCTGCTCGACGAAGAACGGCGATGTCAGCAGTTCGCCGATCTCGGCGTCGCGCAGCGCCGGGTTCTGCCGCAGGATCAGCTCGTCGTCGTAGACCAGGTCGCCGGCGAGCACCGGCCAGAAGACCAAGGCCGTCAGCAGCGCGCAGCAGGCAAACGGTCCGGCCCTGGAGTTCGACCCGAAGCGCACCGCCCGAGCATACCGCCGTCGCTCCCGGGCCACCGAGGCCCTACAACTCCCGCACCCGATGTCTCGTTCGTCGCTCGCGATCGCGCTGCTCTGTCTGGTGTGGGGCAGCACCTGGTACGGCATCCGCATCTGCCTCGCCGAGCAGCCGCCGCTGACCTCGGCGGCGGCGAGGTTCCTGATCGCCGGAATCGCGACCGCCGCGCTGGTGCCGGTGCTGCGACGTCGCGAAGGGCTGCCGCCGCCGCGACCGTGGCTCTGGATGGCGTCGGGGCTGACGAACTTCGCCGGCTCCTACGGCATCCTCTACGTCGCCGAACAGGTGGTGCCCTCGGGGCCCGCAGCCGTGCTGTGGGGCATCTTCCCGCTGCTGATGGCCGCGAGCGGCGCGCTGTTCCTCGGCGAACGGCTCGACCGTCGTCAGGTGCTCGGCACGTTGGTCGCGTTCGCCGGCATCGTCACCGTGTTCGGCGGCGGCCTCGGCGACCTCGACAGCGGCAACCTCGGACACTCGCTGCTGCTGCTCGCGAGCCCGTTCATCGCCGCGACCGGCACCACGCTGGTGAAGAAGTACGGCAGTAGAACGAGCAGCCTGCTGCTGAACCGGAACGGCATGCTGTTCGGTGCCGGCGCGCTGGCGGCGGCGGCCTGGCTCACCGAAGACCCTGCGAGCGCACGTTGGACCGCGCCCGGCGTAACCGCACTGGTGGCGCTGGCACTGTTCGGCACGACGATGTCGTTCGGGATCTACTTCTGGCTGCTGCGCACGACCCCGGCCTCGCGGCTGGCGCTGATCACCTACGTCACGCCGATCATCGCGATGTCGCTCGGCGCGCTGACCGGCGACGGCACGGTCGACACCCACGCCTGGATCGGCACCGGGCTGGTCGTGCTCGGCATCGTTCTGGTCGTGCGCCGGCGATGAGACGCGTGCGACGCAAATGGTGGCGGCGACTGCCGCGACGGCGCCAACTCGCGGTCGTCGTCGCGTTGCTGCTGCTCGGCCTGCTGTGGTGGTTCGCCGGCTCCTGGCGCCACGGCGACGGACCGTGGTCGCGCCGCGAGATGCTCGACGCGATCCGCTTCGTCGAGAGCGGCTGGCGCGAACATCCGCCGGACGGCGACGGCGGTCGCGCGATCGGGCCGTACCAGATCCATCGGATCTACTGGCGCGACGCGCTCGAGTTCGAACCCGGACTCGGCGGCGACTACGACGACTGCCGCGACCGCGCCTATGCCGAACGTGTGATCGGCGCCTACATGGCGCACTGGGTGCCGGAGGCCTGGCAGCACGGCGACGCCGAGGTCATCGCGCGCACCCACAACGGCGGGCCGAACGGACGCAACAAGGCGACGACGCTGCGCTACTGGCAGCGCGTGCGCGCGGCGCTGCCGTGAATCAGCCGGTCGCGGTTACGACCTCGACGTGCGGCCCGACCGGCGCCCAGACCGCGGGGTCGGTGACGGTGAAGAAGAGCCGCGTCGGCACACCGAGCGCCGCGGCGAGATGGCTGGTGCCGCTGTCGTGACCGCAGTAGAGCGCCGCTTCGGCGAGCTCCGCTGCGAGCTCGGCGACGCTGCGGTCGGCGAAGAAGCTCGTGCGGTCGGGCCACGGCCAGCGCCGCGGGTCGTCGCGTTCGACCTCGGCCGGACCGACGACCACGACGATCTCGACCGCCGCTGGCGACAGCGAGCGCGCCAGCGCCAGCCAGTGCGCCGGCGGCAGGCACTTGCGGCGGCCGCCGCTGCCGGGCGCGAGCCAGACGGCACCCGCCGGCGGATCCGCGGTCGGCGATCGCCGCGGCGGCAGCAGCCACGAGTCGTCGGGCCAGATCGGCTCGAATCCGGCCTGCTGCGCCAGCTGCCGACCGGCCGGGATGCCGGGCACGAGCGCCTGCGGCGCCAGCGGCACGTCGGCGAAGTCAGGCACGTCACCGATCACGCGGTCGAACGGCTGCAACCGCTCGCGGGCGCGCCCGGGCTGCCAAAGCGCGAGGTCCTCGACCGAAGCGACCCGGTCGACGACGCCGTGCGCGAGCAGCGGCGCGGCGAACTCGGGCACGCCGGCGAACGTGATCTCCGCGTCCGGCTCGGCGCGCCGCAGGCAGCGCAGCAGCGGCAGCATCAGCAACGTGTCGCCGAGGCCGCCGCGTCGCATGACGAGCAGGCGCAAGTCGCGATCAGCTGCCGCTGAATCGCTTCCTGGCCTGCTCGGCGGCGTAGGTGCCCTCGTACTTCTTGGTCTCGGCGAACTTGCCGAGGGCCTCGTGGAGCTTCTTCGCCTGGCTCAGCTTCGACGCGTCGTACTTCTTGAAGAGCTTGGCGAGCGCTTCGCCCGCGGCCATCTCCTTCTTGATCTCGGCGTCGTCCTTGAACGCGGCGAGCTGCGCCTCGGCCTTGTCGCTGACCTCGAAACCCTTCCAGGTCTTCGCGATTTTCTCGAGCTTCTCGGCCGAAGCGTAGTAGTCCGGACCCTTGGCCAGCTCCTCGACCTTCTGGACCTGGCGCTGCACGAGCTTGTCGAGCTCCTGCTGCTGGGTCTCGAAGACCTGCTTGAGCTCGGCGTCGAGGTTGGGCGCGCCCAACATCTTCTCGAGGTAGTCGCGGATCTTGTCGTAGTCCTTCTTCTCCCACATCGAGCGCAGCGCGTTGTACTGCGAACCCTCGGGGAGCTTCGGACCGAACGTCACCGACTTCAGCAGTTCCTCGATCGCCGACTCGCTCGGCATGCGGTCGTCGGGCACCGAATAGACGTTGCCCTCCGCGTCGATCACATAGACGCTCGGATAGAACTTGATGCCGTAGCCACCGAGGTCGCCGGCGCTGGCCGCGACGATCGGGTACTTGGCGCCCTTCTCGTTGACGAACACTTTCTCGATCAGACCAGGTGCTTCATCGGACACGCCGATGACCAGCAGCCCCCGCTCGGCGAACTTCTCGTGGAGTTCGTTGAGGTGCGGGATGGCCGCCTTGCAAGGGCCTCACCAAGTCGCGGAGAAGTCGAGCAGCGCAACCTTGCCCTCGAGCGCGTCGAAGCTCTCGGGGCCGTCGTTGAAGACCTTCTTGAACTCGAAGGCCGGCGGCGCCGTGCCTTTGGGCACCTGCGCGGTGACTGCGGCCGCGCCGAGAAGCGCCGCCGCGACGAGGGGAGCGGAATACCGATTGGCCATGGCCGGAACGATAGCCGACCGCCCGCGCGCCGCAGCATGCCGCATGCCGCCGATACAACGGACAGACAATCGCGGTCCAGCCGTGCGCCGTCAGCTGCCGAACGCGACCAGCAGCGCCGGCGTCGGTGCGGCCGTTGCCGTGGCGAGATCGAGCCAGACCGCCTGCGACGCGAGCGC
>JAGQRB010000682.1 GCA_020425925.1 Planctomycetota bacterium | reverse complement strand
TCCCTGCCACGACGATCTTCCTGGAGTTCCGCGACGGCCGGCAAGTCGGCTACGATGGCTTCTGCAAGCACGATGGGATCGTCCTCGTGTCGCGCGAGCGGCCGCCCAACTAGCTCCAGGTCTGACGAGTCGCGTGAAGCGCCTCGCAGCTCAGGGACATCTCCTTCGAACTGAGGTACCGTGACCCACCGTGACCGCGAACTCCTGAAGGAGAGCCGCCGCGGTCACGTCGTCAGGATCGAACGACTCGTGGCCGACGGTGCCGACGTCAACTGTCGGGGCAAATACGGCTACACCCCACTCATGGAAGCGGCCAGCAGTGGGCAGGTCGAAGCCGTCCGCGCTCTGTTGGCGCGGGGAGCAGATGCCACACTGCTGGCGGCAGACAACGCCCCGACACCGTTCTACGCCTGCGTCCGCGGCCACGGCGAAATCGTGGAGCTGCTGCTAGATGCCGGTGCCAGCCCGAACGCCCACCGCGACAGCGGTTGTTCGACGCGTGAAGGCGACACCCCCGGAGTCTCCATGTTGCATGTCGGCATCCGCCAGCGCCACGTTCGAATCGTGGAGGCGTTGCTGCGTGCGGGGGCCTACACCGACTTCGTCGTCTTCGGCCAAGACGCGCTGGCAGCGGCGGTCGAAACCGGCGACGAGGCCATCATCGATCTGGTCAGGCGTCGGGTTCGCAGGCGATGATCGCAGTCCAACCAGGCAGAGGAGCTGCAGCGCGATCGGAGGGGCTGCGTTGCCCGGCTCCCTGCACGGTAGGATGACTCTTCTTCGAGCTTTCGCGCAGAGGCCGCGAAGCGAATGACCGCCGCCGGCGAGGGTTGCGCCTGCCGGCACGCCCCAGCAACATGGTGCGGACCTGCGAGCAGGGTTGAAGTCAGCCGTTATGCAGGTCTGTCGAATACTAGTTGGCTGGATGAGGATGACCGAGCGGTATTCAGAGTGGCGCCCAGCCTCAGTCACCGGCCCGACGGTGGCGTTGCGCGCACTCCGTGGCGACGACGATGGCTTGGTTGTGTCCGTCGACGCTGGAGGCCAGCTGATAGAGATCGCATTCGGCCGGGTAGTGGCGTTCAGGAGCATCCTCGAGGAGGCATGCGTCGACTTCTGGTCCGAGTTTCATCGTGGCGGGACGAGGCAGAGTCCGTTCTGGGTGGTCGAGGACTCTGCATGGCTTGCTTCGTTCTCCGAGGCAGATCTCTGCCTGTACAGCGACGCGCGGCACTACATGATCGTGACGGATGAAGAGAGGATCGACGTCATCACTGATCGTGAGCCAGTAGCGCGGGCGGCCGGAGCGGTGTAGGTTCACCAGCCAACAAGCGACAGCAGCTGACGAGCGGAGCGCCGCCAGCCAAGGAAGCCCACAGGCGCAGGAACACCAAGGGCGAGGAAGCCAGCCGCCTGCTCGCAGCTGAGTCGCATTCACGTTGGGCGTACGCGGCTTGGGGTAACTGCATGCAACGGGATCTATCCGACCTCACGAAGGAACAATCCGACTTGTTCCTCGACCAATTCCACGGTGCCTTGCGCCGCAGGACTGGCCTGCTCTTCGAGGGGGAGGGATCCGCTGGGTTTCGCGATGGCATCTTCGAATCCGAGCTTACGGGGCCCATGGAGACACAGGCCGGAGTGCGAATTCTGGTGACGTGGCGACTACGGCAGTTGCCTGATGGTCGGCTGATCTCGATAGAAGCAACTGGATCGGACTCAGGCCAAGAGATTGAGATTCAGGCGTTCGTGGGCGATGTGCTCACAGCTGTGCTTTCGAACAAGTCCCGTGAGTTTGCTATCCGTCGCTTCTTCCGGGCTGTTCACCACGCGAACCTCAACGGCGAGTATTGGATCGGCGGGTTCCGATTTGCACCGCTCTATCCCGACGATGCCTCCAGCCTCATCAATGCCGAGCGAATGCTGGTTGTCGACCAGAAAGTCGAAGCAGTCGATCAAGCTCATGCCAACGAGTTGGCCGATGAGCGCGCAGGTCTTGCTGGGGCACAGTTGACTTTGCTGACCGGTGTCGGATTGTCGGAGCCGGTCCACGAGCACCGATGGGTAGTGGGTGAAGAGTCGGGGGCAGGCCCCGTCCGTCGCTCAACTTGGGTGGTCCCCTTCGAGAGATTCGATTCAATGCCGGCAAAGAGCGACTTGTGCCGTGCTGGCGAGTTCCGGGGTTCGGTCTTCGATTGCGAACAACCAATCGGCACACCCTTCTGTTGTCCGACAGAAACGCGGGCGATACTGCGAGGGGTCAAGGATGCGGAGCCCCAGGTTCGAAACGCATTCAACAAGTGCGCAAGGCTGTACGCTATCGGGCAAACGCTGGGCCGATACCATCCCACCGTGCGAATCGCCTACGAGTGGGGAGCTTTGGAATCAATTGTAAAGACGCTGGGTAGTCAGCTTGCTAGTAGCGCCGGTGAGTTCATCCGGGCAACCATGGGGCCTGATGTCGGGGGGCTGGTTGACGCAATTCATGGGCAAGTCCGATCAGCTCACTGGCATAGCGGGGAGTTTGCTCTGGGCGAGACAGATCGGAGGCGTGACTTCATCACAGATCCTAGCCACATCCAAAGGTATTCGCTGTTGCGCGACGCGCATCAGCTCCTTAGGACATGCATATTCAAATGGGTGATGCGAGATGTCATTGATTATCAGTCCGAGCGACGCCCAACTACACGCAGGAGCTGACGGCGCTTCGCGCCGCAGCTCAGCGTGACAGACGTTAGGCGGAGGTTGCCCCATGGAAGAGGAGGCTGATTGCGTGATCACGGCCATTCGCGCTGCCTTCAGAGGTGTGGAGCGGGGCGAGATCACTCTTCACGAGGGCCAAGCACTTGACGACTACGCCACCGAGCAGGAGAGAGCGCATGCCCGCCTGAAGGACGACGAGGAGTCATGGGAGTTCATCCCGCACTCAGCGATCATGGACTGCCCGAACGCCCTCACCTACCTCGACGCCCGCAGTTGGCGATACTACATCCCTGCGCACATGATCTGGGCGATTCGCCACTGCGCTTCGGACGAGTCGATGCTGAGGTACTTCACCATCTATTCGCTGCTGGGTGACATGGATGGCAGATTCGCGCTCCTCACGCGACGGCAGTCCGAGGCAGTCTTCCAGTTCCTGCATCACATGCTCACGCAGGACTGCGACGAGACGGCAGTTCGCCGAGCCTTGGACAGTCACTGGAGTCGGTTCGGCGAGGACCGTAATCTCCCCGCCTAACTCGCCGCAGGAGACCGACGAGCGCCCAGAGGCGCTCGCTGCTGAGCGGCCAATCCGTTCGCCAGACCGCTGGGTAGCTCACGATGAGACCCGACTTGACCTACCGACCAGCACGTCGTGGACTCGCATTCGGAATCGCGGCCGTCCTCACTCGCGCCAGCACGCTGGCAGCCGTCACGCTCGCGTCATCTTCGGACGACAAGCCGGCCTTCGATCTGGGCGACGCATCCCTGATTCTCAGCATCGCGAATCCGCTCGGCACGATCCTGGCGCTTGCCGGCGTTGCTTACTGCGCGATCGCAGCCCATCGACGGGAACGGAGCGCGGCTCTCGTCATCGCCTGGATTCTCAACGTCGTGGCAGCGCTCTACATCCCCGAGTTGTTCATCTACTTCAAGTTCTAGCGACCGACCCGTAGAGACTCCGGTAGGCTGTCCAACACGTCGCAGCGGCCGACGGCCTTCGGCCGCGGCTCAGCGCCACAGACGTTGGGCACACCCATCCGATGGGACCACCGGGCAGCAAGGGAGCGAAGGCAGCCGTAGCTACGTGCGTGCTCGCAGCGCTGGTCATCTCGCTGGCAGGTCTCCTCGTTCCCTGGCACGAGCTCCCCGGTTCTCTGTTCTTCGGAGTGAGCGGCCGTGAGTGTCGGGTGCCCGCCTGGGTCTGGGGTATCGGTGCGTTCAGCTCGTTGGCGTTGGTGTGCGTTCTGGTTCACCGTCTGCGAGACCGCTAGGCGGCCCGACAAGCAGCAGCAGGCAGACGACCGGAACGCCGTGGGCGAGGAGTCGCCAGGCAGAGGACGACCAAGGCCGTGGAAGCCAGTCGACCGCCCGCAGCTCGGGGGCAACTACGTTGGGCGCACCAGGATCGCCGTGACGGATCAACAGAAGGGACCAGAAGCAGAGCGCATCGCTTTCAGAGTGCTGGCCCTGGTAGTTCTGTTGGCGTTCGTGCCCCTGGTTGGCTTGGCATTCTGGAGCTTCCGGGTTTGCTGGCTCGTTTCCGTGATCTCGCGGCGAGGTTGATACACCGTCGATGCGGTGAACATCGGGCGCCCAACCTGCTGCCGGAGCAGGGGAACCAGCACAGCGAGAGCAAGCGCCGTCGCGCGCGCCTTGCTGCTCGACAGCAGATCCGTTGGGCCGACCGAGCGGTGCTCCGCTGGTAGAATCAGCTTGCCCCCTCTGACCCGCTCAGGACCCCACGACGGAGATCCCCCCGATGCGTTCCGCGTTCTTCATCTCCTGCCTCTCGCTGGTTGCCGCCTGCGCGACCAGTCCGCCCAGTTCGCCACGTGTGACGGAGGTCTACTCCGTGCGCGACATCGTCTTCGAGCCTCGGGAGGCCGCGGGCTTCGATATCGCTGACCTGGCGAACGGTATTCGCCAAGCGACAGGCTCCGACAACTGGGAGGAGGGCTCGATCTTGACCGAGGACTCGGGATACCTCTCAGTCTCCGCGACTCCGGCGATGCATGACAAGGTGCAGATGGTCCTCGCCGACGTGCGCCGCTTTGCCGCCAAAGGGCGCTGATGGCGGCTGTGCTCGACGGCCGGTAGGCTGCGGCCCCACATCGAGGAGCCGACGACGCGAGGGACGCAGTGACAGGGAACCCTCGCGACGACGCTCGGCGTGAACGAGCATGTCACCACGGCGCCCTCGACCAGGCGGCCGTCGAGAATCGACGACGGTCAGGAAACAGAGACTCCGCTGCTGCGCCGCGCAGGAGGCGAGCGTGAGCGTCGAAGCGGCGGCGAACCGGACCATCATGGCGCGCGAGCGATACTGGTTTCGCCCCGGGAACATCCCACGTTCGATGCGACCCATGACGCAATCGCAGCAGCGGCCAGCGATCGGCCGCGACGCCTCCGCGGCGAGCCGTCCGAGAACGCGCCGGGCACTTCGCCGGGCGGCCACGGCGTCACGATTGGATACTCTGGCGAATCCGTGATCCACCCCTGCGCTGCCCTGCTGGCCTTCGTACCGTTGCCGATGCTGTCGGCGCAGGACATCGTCGACCTGCCGTGGCGCGAAACCGACCGAGGACTGCTGGAGGTTCGGATCGGGGATCCGCCGACCGGCAGCGCCGGCGAGGAGCAGCGGCCGCCGGCCGAGTGGCGCACGATGTTCCCCGGTCTGTTCGCGCCGTGGTTCGACGGCACGCCGTCGATCCTCGGTGGCATTGCCGGCTCGCCTCCGTTCGACGCACTGCCGCTGCTCCTCCACGGTGCCGGCGGTGCCGCCGCGCTCGACGAGTGGGCGCGGCGGCTGCAGAAGCTAGGCGTCCGGGTCTCGGTGGACACCGCGGCGATGCGCCGTGTCGCACCGGATCCCCTGCTCGACCTGCTGCGCGTCCGGCACCTCGAGAGCGCCGACACCTACGCTGCCATGCGAGTGCTGGTCGCGTACGCGCTCGATCCCGCGCGCGACCCCTTCACGCGGGCCGCCGCGGCGGAGGCCGTCGCGCGAAGCGGAATGGCGGCACAGATGCCAGAAGGCGCGGAAGTAGCGGCACGGCGACTCGATCGGCCGGGCGCTGCCGGGCTGCAGTCCGGCTCGATCCGGATACCCGACGACGCCGATCTCGTGATCGGCCTCCATTCCGCCGCGTTGCCGTCCGCTGCCGGACTGCTCACGGAGTGGCGGCGACTGCAGCACCTCTGGCTGAGTTCGACGGTCGCCGACCAGGGCGAGTCCGCGTCACCAGCGCGGTTCGTGGACGCTCAGCTTCGGATGGACCAGCCCGGACAACTCCCCTACGAGTTGGCCGCTCGTTTCGGCAACTGGCGCGTCGACTACGCCTTGTTCGCGGTTCGTTGCGACGCTGGCAACTCGTGCTGGTTCCACCTCGCGGGCGCGTTCCAGCCGCAGCGGCTCGCGGATGGCGCGAGAGCCGCGGGGATCGAGGACGTGGTGTGCGAGCGCGGCGAGGTCCGGGCGGCGCTCGATGGCTGGCAGGTGCGGTGTACGCCGCTCGAGTTCGAAGCCTGGCAAGGCGACCTCGACGGCACCGCACGCGGGGGCCGCGACGACCTTCCGGGAGCTGACGACGCCCCGGTCTGGGCGATCGTCGCACCGGGCAGTCGGCTCGGCGAGAGCATGGGGCTCGGCCGCGCCGGGCTGACGGCCCGGTTCGCTGCAGACCTCGGTGCCCTGTCTGCGGTGTCCGATCCCGGTGACGCCGCCGTTGCCGAGAGACTGCTGACACGGTGGAACGACTGGCAGGCAGCGCGCTCGCTGCAGCCCGATTGGTCGTTTCCGAACTTCTTCGCCGGGACGTGGCAGGAGATTGCGGCCACGCGCCCCGGCCTGAACGAGTCCGGCAAGATCGCACTCAGCTGGCTGCGGTGCGTCGGTGCCGTCGTCACCCGCCGCGAGGGGACGCGCGTGGAATGGCAACTGGACCTGACGAAGTTCGCGGCCCTCGATCTCGTCCGCCTGCTGGCAACCGATCCGCTGTTCCTGCTCCAGATCGAGCGCCCGAGGTAGGTTCGGCGCGCGGATCGCACGAGTGGTTACCCCGCCTGGACTCGAACCAGGAACCGACTGGACCAAAACCAGTTGTGCTACCGATTACACCACGGGGTAGACCGAGGCGGCAGGATAGCCCCCACCCCGGTCGTGTCCAGCCACACTCGCCTACTGCACCCAGTAGTTCAGCACCTCGAACTGCTGGCCGGTCTTGGCGTCGCGCAGCGTGTAGGTGAACAGCCCGAACTCGTAGCGGTTGGCGGCGAAGTTCGCGGCGTCGATGGCGCCGACGACGCCGGTGTAGGTCGTCGACGAGCCCGACGTGATCTTCCACTGGCTGCTGGCCGACGCGCCGATCGTGACGCCGCCGACGACGCCGCCGGCGGTGGCCTCGATCTCGCGCTCGTAGGAGATCTCGAGCGAACCGCCCTGCGACACCGCGGTGCCGACCTGCAGCGTCACCTCGGTGCTGCCGCCGCCCTGGCCGACGCCGATCGGGCCGACCTGCAGGCCGCCGCGGGCGCTGCGCAGCGCGTTCTTCTCGCTGAGCGTCGGGTAGGTCGTCGGGTCGCCGATCGTGTGGGCGAACACGCTGCCGTCGATCTTGATCGCGCGCTCGGGCACCGACGCGTTGAAGAACGAGCGCTCGGCCTGCATCGTCACCGGCGTGCGCGGGTAGCCGACCACGACCTTCTCGCCGACCAGCCGGTCGTCCGGGTGCGACAGGATCGTGTAGACGTACTGGTCGATCGGCACCGAGGTGAACACGACGAGGTCTTCGGTCGGCGCCGAGGTGAACAGGATCGTCTTCGACAGCTCGTAGGCGGTGCCCGCCGTCAAGGTCGCGGCGACCGTGAGCTTGTCCTTGAGGCTGAACTCGGACTGCGTGATCACGCCGCCGTCGAGGTTGACGCCGACCGTGACGCCGGCCGAGAACGTCAGCGAACGCTCGCTCTCGCTGGCCGTCGAGTTGGTGTTGCCGAACGCGGTGAACGAGCCCGCGACGTTCTGACCGACGCCGGCCCTGGTCGGCGGGGCCGCGAGCGCGGCGAGCACGATCGGCTCGCTGAAGACGAGCTTGTATTCGGCCGCCGAGTACGACAGCACCGCGCTGTCGGTGTCGACGTTGACCGGCAGCAGCATCGGGTAGGTCGAACCCGAGTTCGGGTTGTTGTTGGTCGCCGTGATCGTGCGAAGCTGCTGGATCGTCGTCGAAGTCGCCGGCAGGCCCCAGATCTCGACCGTGTCGGTTCGGGTGCTCTGGTGGTAGACCGCGAGGTCCTCGCGGTCGTCGCCGGTGAAGTCGCCGACCACGAACGAGCTGGTGTTCTTGTCGAACTGGTAGAAGTTGGCGTCGCCCTCGAACACCACGTCGTCGTCGAGCTGCCAGTCGGTCACCTCGGTGAACGGCGCCGCGGCGACGAAGTCGTCGAACAGCGACTGGTTCACCGCGATCTCGTCGCGACCGTCGCCGTCGAGATCGAGCGCGTTGATCCAAACCGTGCGGATGCGGCGATCGGTCGGGCTGTTGCAGCCGGACGGGTAGTGCAGGAAGTGCCGCGTGCCGAGCACGGCGAAACCGGCGGCACCGTCTTCGTAGGCCGCGAGCAGCACCGGCGGCCCCTCGCACTGGCGCGGGAAGTCGGTGAGGCCGGCCAGCAGGATCTCGTCGAGGCCGTCGCCGTCGACGTCGCCGAGCGCGAGCGAGCAGGTCAGCGCGGTGCGCACGACGTTGTTCTCGTCGCGCTCGATGAAGATCTCCGACCGCAGCACGCCGAAGCCGTTCTGCTCGTCGTCGAGCACGACGCAGCGCGCCGATCCCGCGTCGCCCTGGACCTCCTGCATCGCGATCGCGATCTCCGGCCGCGCGTCGGCGTCGAGGTTGCCGGCCGCGAGCACGAGCGTCAGGCTCGACGGCGCGAAGTCGGGCTGGATCATCACCTCGCTGCCGACCTGCCGCCAGCTGCCGCCGAAGCGCCAGAACGTGACCCGGCCGATGCCGCCGACGGTGAGCCCGATCGCGAGTTCGTCGCGACCGTCGAGATCGAGGTCGACGGCGCAGGCGCTGACGTTCGTGACGCTGCCGTTGGCGGCGATCTGCACGTCGTCGTCGACGAAGCCCTGGGTCTCGTCGCCGAACCGACGCAGGCGGGTCTCGATCCCGGACTGGTAGACGAACACGATCTCGTCGAGACCGTTGCCGTCGACGTCCGCCGCGACGACCGCCGAGGTCGCGGCCGGCAGCTCGCGGTTGCCGCCGAGGTGCGGCAGGAACGGGACCTGTCCCGCCGACTGGCCGTGCAGCAGGTCGGTGACCGCGTTGCCGTTGTCGTCGGTCACCTCGAGCAGCAGCATCGGCGCGTCGTTCGGCGAGGCGCCGCCGAGACCGATGTTGCAGAGCAGCAG
>JAGQRB010000681.1 GCA_020425925.1 Planctomycetota bacterium | reverse complement strand
CAGGGTGAGCAGCGGCTCGCTGCGACCGAGCACACCGCCGACCGCGGCGCCGGTGGCGACGCCGAGCGTGAGGCCGACACCGAGTGCGCCGAGCGCGCGGCCGCGATGTTCGCCGGCGCGGTCCGCGACCAGGCTCATCAGCAGCGTCAGCGCGACGATGTGGCACGCGCCCTCGAGCACCCGCAGACCGAGGAAGATCGCATAGTCGACCGGGTGCGCCAGCGCCTGCATCAGCAGTGCGTCGGCGACCAGCGCGAACACGCAGAGCCGGCGCCGGCGCCCGAAGCGATCGACCCAGAGTCCTGCCAGCGGTGCTGCGACGATCGCGCCGAGCATGTTCGCGACCATGAACAGGCTCGCGAGGGTGTGACCGACACCGAAACGATCGACGACCAGTCCGCGCAGCACCGGTACCGGCAGCGTCTCGGGCATCATGACGAGGAACGTCACGGCCGCGAGCAGCGCCGATCGCGCCGCGCTCATGCGCTTCGGTGCGCGCGCCAGCGCTCGCCGTCGAGCACCGCGCGGCCCTCCTCGGCGAGCTTCTCGAGCCCGGCGAGCAGCGAGCGCGCGGCGAAGCCGTAGAGCTTCGGGTCGGCGTCCCAGTAGACCTTCGGCAGCAGCTCGTCGAGCGTGCCGCCGCCCTGCTCGAGCGCCTTCACCAGCGCGGTCTCGCGCTGCCGGCGATGGCGCACGTACTGGGCGATCAGCCGCTCGCCGTCGCGCACCGCCGGGCCGTGGGCCGGATAGAGCGTCGTGATCGGTCGCTCGGCGAGACGATCGAGGCTCGCGAGGTAGCTCGCGAGATGGCCCTCGGGCGGGTCGATGATGATCGTGCTCATCGTCGACAGCATGTCGCCGACCAGTGCGGTGCCGTAGCGCGACTCGCGGAAGCAGAGATGGCCGCGATCGTGGCCCGGGGTGTGGATTGCGGTCAGGTGCCAGGCGCTGCCGTCGGCCGCGCCGTCGTCGGGGGCGCGGCCGAGCGCGATCTCGCTGCCGTCCTCGAGCTCGTCGCCCACCAGGAAGCCCACCGGGGTGCGCGACAGCGTCAGCGGGTGGGCGTGCACCGGCAGACCGCGGGCGCGACTCAGCGCCGTGACTCCGCCGACGTGATCGGGGTGGTGATGCGTGAGCAGGATGCCGGCGGTACGCGCGCCGCGGGCCTCGAGCTCGTCGAGCAGGCGGTTCAGCCGCTGCTGCTCCTCGGCGTGCGGCGAGCCCGGGTCGACCACGAACAGCTGCTCGTGTCCGACGACGTAGCAGTTCGTGGTCGTCGCCGGCGGCAGCGTCGGTGTCCGCAGCGGCGCCAGCACGATGCCGGGCGAGAAGCGCACCTCGTGCAGCCGACCGGCGCGGTAGCTCGCGGCGGTCTCCGCCAACGCGGCCGCGAGCGCGTCGGCATCCGCGGCCGCGGCGACGTGCTCGAGCAGGATGAGGATCGGCGGCACGATGTAGATCTCGCCCCGGCGCCACGCCGCGAGGGCGTCGGCCGGTCGCCAGAACCGTCCCTGCGTGAGCTCGCCGGGCCAGACCTCGGGTTCGGCGTGTTCGCCCGAGCCCGCGCTGCAGTGCTCGAGCGGCACGTGGAAGAACACGGTGTCGTAGCGCACCGGCACGAACGGCGGCGTCTCGATGCGGCAGAGCTCGCGGAGCGGCGCGCCGTCGAGCTCGCGCTCGAGCTCGCGCCAGCCGACCGGCGAGCCGTGGCCGCCGCGCTTGCCGTCGCGCGGCGCGTCGCGCTCGACCATCGTCCGGCGCAGCGTCGCGAGTTCGTTCCGGTCGTGCGCGCGCCGCAGCCGCTGCCACAGCAGGCCGGTCTCCTCGAACAGCTCGCGCCGGCCGCAGGCCTGCATCGCCGCGGCCTCGGTGCCGTCGCCGTCGTCGCTGTCGATGGTACCGCCCGGCAGCGCCCAGTAGCCGCCGAAGAACCGCAACTGCCGCGAGCGCTCGGCGAGGAACACCTCGACGCCTTCGCCCGAGCCGCGGGTGATCAGCAGGGCGGCAGCGCTTCGTCGCATCGCCGTGCAAGGTAGGTCGGGAACGGCGGCAAGGGAAGTCTAGGACTCCGCCCGCGTCAGCCGCCGGATCGCGTCGGCGGTGCCCATCACGACGACGCGGTCGCCCTCCTGCAGGACCAGGTCCGGGGTCGCCGCGATCGCCCGTTCGGTGCCGTCCTCGGTCCGCAACGCGGTCACCACCAGGATCTCGCGGCGGCTGTCGGGCGGCAGCGCGTCGACCGCGTGCCCGACCCAGGCGTCGGGCAGCGGCACGGCGGCGAACT
>JAGQRB010000067.1 GCA_020425925.1 Planctomycetota bacterium | reverse complement strand
GTCAACGTTGCCCTGCAAGACTGGGCGACGCGCCTGGCCGCCGACGCGCAGCTGCTCGGCGTCGACATGCCGAAGGAGCTCGGGCGATGAGCGGCACCGAGTTCCTCGACTACCTGAAGCGCGAGGCTGCGGCCCAGGCGCAGCGCGCGTCGGCGCGCTACCACTCGATCCTGCGGCCGCGCCTCGAGCAGCTGTTCGTTGATTACTCGCAACTGATGATCCGCGACGCGGCCGGCGAGGACGTCGAGCTCGAGGTGGTCGCGCTCCAGGCGAGTATGGCCAACATGGCGCTGGCCGAGCGCAGCCTGCTCCAGACCGAGGTGCAGCAGCTGGCGCTGCGCGTGCTGGCGACGGCCGTCCGCGCCGGCTTCGCCGCCATCCCGTAGCCGGCGGGCCCCGTAAGGGCCTCGGGCTCGCGTAGGGTCCGAGGCCATGGCAACGGCCCAGCGACAAGACGAGACCGCGCTCGAGCGCCTCGAGCGCCAGGAGCGCGAGCGTCAGGAGCTCATGGAGCAGCGCGAGCAGGGCATCGACCCTGCGGCGCTGCTGCGCCTGAAGGAGCTCAAGCGGCTGCGCTGGCTGATGTCGACCCCCAAGGGCAGGGCAATCGCGTGGTCGGTCCTCGAGGCCAACCACCTCTTCAGGCACACAGTCGGCAACCCCGTCGAGCGCGTGCACAACGTCGACGGCCAGCGCAGCTACGCGCTGAAGTTCCTCGCCGATCTGAAGGAAGCCTCGCCCGACAACGTCCCGACGATGCTCAAGGAGAACTGGATCGATGGCGATCACGAAGACGGCGAGTAGTGACGCGGCCGCGGCCGCTGGCGAAGGCGACGGTGCAGCGGCGGCAGCCGCGGCCGCGGCCGTAGACGACACGACCTCGGACGACGGTGCCGGCGACGGCAGCGCGAACGGGGAAGGCGATGCCGGCGATGCCGGTGGCGCGGGTGCTGGCGAGGGTGAAGGCGGGGACGACGCCGCCGACGCCGCCAGCGGTTCTTCGGACGAAGGCGACGACGGCGCGAATCCTCAGGGCGCGCCGGACAGCTACGAGCTCGACGACTACGCCGAGCTCGGGGACTCGGTCCTCGACGCTGTCAGCGAAGCCGCGAAGAAGCTCGGGCTGCCGCAGAAGGCGGTGTCGGAGTTGCTCGGTGCTGTGCTCCCGAAGTCGAAGGAGCAGGGCGCGGCGAGGATCGAGGAGTGGAAGGCGGGCCTGATGAAGGACGCGAAGAAGCACCCCGACCTCGGTGGCAAGGACTGGGAGAAGAACCGCGCGACCGCCCTCCGGGGCATCGAGGCGGTGCATGCCCCCTTGCTCGATCTGCTCAAGGAGTCGGGTCTCGAGAACCACAAGGACGTGCTCCTTCTGGGCAAGAGGCTCGGCGAGCTCGTGGCCGACGACGCGGACGTGGTTCCGCCCGGCGGCGACGGCGACAACCAGGACGGTGGCCCGCTGACGTTCAGCCAGGCCGCCAAGCGAATCTACGGCAAGAAGAAGCGGTGACCGCGGACCACGGCGCGGTCAGCCACAGCACCCTGAGGTAAACAATGCCTGTTCTCAGCACCAACAACCTGACGCTCGTCGACTGGGCGAAGCGCACCGACAAGCAGGGCAACATCCCTGTGATCGCGGAGCTCCTCGCGCAGACCAACGAGATTCTCGACGACTGCGTGTTCGTCATGGCCAACGACGTCACGTCGCACCGCGTCGTGATCCGCACTGGCCTCCCGAGCGTCTACTGGCGTTCGATCAACGAGGGCATCCCGCCGAGCAAGTCGACGACCGCGCAGGTCGACGAGTCGATCGGCATGCTCGAGGCTTACAGCGAGCCGGACGTCGAGCTCGTCAAGCTCAACGGCAACACCGAGGAGACGCGCCTCAGCGAGGACGTGGCCTTCCTCGAGGCCATGAACCAGGAGATGGCCAGCACCATCTTCTACGGCAACCCGGCGAGCGACTCGAACAAGCCGCTCGGCCTGGCGCCGCGCTACTCGCAGCACACGAACGCGGGCAACTCGCAGAACGTGATCAGCGCGGGCGGCGCGGGCTCGGACAACACCTCGGCCTGGCTCCTGGTGTGGGGCGAGCAGTCGGTGTTCTGCACCTTCCCGAAGGGCAGCACGGCCGGCCTCGAGCACCACGACATGGGCGAACAGCTGATCCAGAAGAGCGACGGCACGCGCTACAAGGCGCTCGTCACGCACTACATCTGGAAGCTCGGCCTGGTGGTCAAGGACTGGCGCTACGTCGTGCGCATCTGCAACATCGACGTCAGCGACCTGATCGGCCAGATCGGCACGCAGCTGTCGACGGCCTCGACCGCGCTCGTCAAGCTGATGAGCCGCGCGCTCGATCGCGTCCCCAACCTGAACATGGGGAAGGCCTGCTTCTACATGAACCGCACCTGCTTCAGCGGCCTGAAGCTGGCGGCCATGGACAAGTCGAGCTCGGCGCTCGGCATCGAGCAGGCGAAGGACCAGTTCGGCACCAGCCGCGCCTGGCTGTCCTACGAGGGCGTCCCAATTCGCAAGACGGACGCACTCCTCAACACCGAGTCCGTCGTCCCGGCCTGATAGCCGGGTGACCCAACCGCCCCCGTCTCGGCGGGGGCAACCAAGGAGCACACACAATGAAGACCGACATTCTCAACCTGCTCGAAGACGGCTCGACCATGACCACCATGTCGGCGACCAAGCTGTCGACGTCGTGGATGGACCGCGAGGCTGCCTTCGAGATCGGCTCGGCCAACGGGGCCTTGCACGCGCTGGTCACCGTCACGGTGGCTGCCGTGGGCTCGGCCGGCGACACGGTCGAGTTCCAGATCATCGCGATCCCGCAGACCACCTTGGCTGCGCTCGCGACCGACCAGACGGTGAACACCCCGGTGTTCGCCAGCAACTGGTTCACCACCGTGGCCGCGCACGGGCACGACACCGGCACGCCGGTCGTCTTCACGGGCGCCGACCTCCCCAACGGCATCAACGCCAACCAGGTCTACTTCATCATCAGCGTCGACGCGAACACCTTCCAGGTGGCCACGACCTTCGCGAACGCGCTCGCCGGCACGGCGGTCACGTTCTCGGACAACGGCACGGGCACGCAGACGATGACGGTGCAGCCGATCGTGCTCGGCACGAGCGGCGCGATCCCGGTGCCCTACCTCCAGGTCGGCACGCAGCTGATGGTGCCGCTGACCAACCCGCCGCAGCTGGCCGGTGGCGGCGCCGCGCCGACGCCGTTCAACCTGCCGAGCTACGACTACCTCTTCGCGAAGTATGTCGAGGGCGGCACGGTCACGGCCGGCAAGTGGCGCGTCGAGTTCATCACGGGCGTGCAGATGCAGGCCTACCACGCCTCGGGCTTCAGCCTGGTCTGATCCCGAGGCCTACGCCAAGGAGCACCCAACATGGGCATGAGCTATGACCTCCTCGCCGACTTTGGCGAGATCGACTGCGGCAACGGCAACCTGATCAACGCGAACGACTCGTTCGATCTCGGCGTCGCCCGCACGACCGCGGCCGGCGTCGTGATCGGCCGCGACATCTGGCAGGGTGACCGCCAGGTGTGCATCCACTTCGAGGTGACCGAGGCCTTCGCGACCGGCGCTGGCGCTCGAGCTCAGTTCGGGTGCATGTATTCGCCGGATGGGACCAACCACCTCGCGGTGGTGCAGTCCTACATCCCGATCCTGACCGGAGGCCCCGGACTGACGCACTACATGGTCCCCTCGAACAACGCGCTGGCACTCGGCGTCGAGTTCCTGATCCCGGTGCCGCGGCCGAGTCGCTTCATCGCGGGAGCAGATCTTCACCCGCTCACGGCCTCGGCCGTGCTGACCGGCAAGCACCGCTACCTCTATGCCGTCATGGTCAATCCATCGGTGGGGCCGGCCGCCTTCACGGCGGGAAAGGTGCGAGCTCGGCTGGTCTACAACCCCTCGATGCCTGTCGACAGCGACATGCACGAGATTAACTCGAGCTCGGGCTTCAGCGTCATCTGACGCTGGGCCCGCTCCCAACCCCGGAGTGACCGATGCTGAAAGTGAAAGCGATCCGAACCTGCTTCGTGAACAACACCCTGCGCCACGCAGGCGACGTCTTCGACGTCGACGACGCGACAGCCGCGTCCAACAGGCACCTGAAGGTGCTGGTTGGCGCGGCTCTCAAGCGCGTCCTCGAGAAGGAGGCGGCTGCTCGCGGCGAGGAACTCGACGACGACGACGAGCTCGAGGTGCAGCCGGCTCGCGGCCGCACCGCCGAGGTCGTCGACGATGAAGACGAGCCGATCCCGCAGCCGCGGAGGAAGGCGAAGAAGTCGAAGAAGGCCAAGGCGAAGCCGAGGCCACGTGCACGAGCTGTCCGAGCCTGAGGCTCGGGCGGCTTGCCGCGAGGCGGGGTAAGCCGGCCGTCTCGGGGCGACGAAGGCCGGCTGATCTAGACGCACATGAAGTTCGCCCCGACCCTTCCCCTCCCCGACGACGCCGAGCTCGCGATCGTCTACTGCGGTCAGAGCAATTCCCGCCCATGGGGATGCATCGAGGACGCTGAGACTGAAGACGCTCGCATGCGGCTGTCGACGCCTGGGGTCAACATCGCGATCGATGCTGACTTCCCTCTCGCTCCGAACCAATCGTTCTTCAGTCAGGCCCCTGGTGCCACCACAGCTGTCCTGATCGACTCGACGACGAAGCTCGGGCTCTACAGTGAGGACTTCGCCACCGATCGTTGGAATGGCGCCCGCATCTGCCTTGGTTCGACAGGGACTCAGGGGCTTGGACTCAGGACCGGCCTGGTCAACACCACGATGGCGGCCGGCACGGTGGCTCAGGCGACTCCGACGACGCCTGTTGCAGCATCGAACACGTT
>JAGQRB010000680.1 GCA_020425925.1 Planctomycetota bacterium | reverse complement strand
CTGCACCAGGAACCGCGACAGCAGCGGGCCGAAGTAGTCCCGCAGCACGTGGCCGTGGAAGGTGTGCACCACCACCGGGACCGCGGCCGCGAACGCGGCGCGCCGGCCGAGCCATCCCGCCTTGCTGGTGTGGGTGTGCACCGCATCGGGCCGAAACGCCCGCACCAGCTCGGCGAGGCGCACCCGCGCGCGGCGATCGCGCAGCGGCTGACCGAAGCCGCGGCCGAGCTCGGCGATCTCGACCCAGCCCGCCGCCGTCGGACCGGCCTGCCGCGCCGCTTCGAACGAGAGCTTCGGCACGCCGTGCAGTGCCGGACTCAGCGCATCCTCGCGCGCGTCGACGCGGCCGGTGACGAGCAACGTCGCGACGCCGAGCTCGCGGTGGGCGTGCCACAGCGCGATCGCCTGCCGCGTCGGCCCGCCGAGGTTCGGGCGCGTCAGGACGCGGAGCACTCGGGCCATGGCGCGGCCGAGCGTAGCCCCTGACTCACAGCAGATCGAGCCAGGTCAGCAGGTAGAGGTGCCAGCCGAGCAACAGGGTGTAGCCGGCGAAGACCACCCAGAGCCCGATGCGGGCGCTGCGGAAGTTCTTGGTCAGCGTCAGGAAGCAACAGGCGCAGCCGATGCCGATGGTCTTGAAGACCAGGAACGGCCACGGGTGCGCGCTGAGGTCGAGCACCTGCTGCACGACCGGGTTGAGCTCCTGGCCGCCGTACGAGAGGAACAGCAGGGTGAACCAGGCGTCGGCCAGATTGAGCAGCACGATCAGCATGACGACGGCGAAGACCCGCAGGCCGTGCACGTCGACGAAGGCGCCGTCGCGCTCGGCGGCGCGGCGCGGCTGCCGGCGGCGACCGCCGAAGAAGGCATGACGGCTGAACATCGGCGTCGGTTCGCGCCGCCGATCGCTGGCCGCACGTCGTTCCACCACCCCGACCACGGCCGGCTTCGCCGCGCCGGAGACCGCCACGCTCTCGAGACAATTCGTCACGCAGGAAACCTAGCACGCCGTCCGATGCGCGGCGGCAGGTCGTGGCGCGCCCGCCGGCGAACCGCCGCTCGCACCGGCGGTTCGCGTCTTCCCGGCCCGAGAGAACTCGGCAACCGGCCTACGAGAACTTGGTGATCCCGGGGATCGCGACCGCGCTCGCGGGCGGCTCGGCGGCGAGGTCGAGGTCGGCCGGCATCAGGATCTCCTGGCTGTCCCAGGCCTGCTGCCAGGTCAGTCGCTCGCCGGTGTAGGCCGCCATCCGCCCCATCAGCGCCATCATCGTGCTGTTGCACATGTACTCGCCGTTGTTGATCGGCTTGCCGCCGCGGATCGCGGCGAACATCGCATCGTGCTCGTGCTGGTACATGTTGCCGGCGTCGCCCTCGAACTGCCACGCGTGCTCGCCGGTGATCGTGTGACGGAACACGTCGGCGCGCCCCTCGGTGCCCATCACGTACTCGTTGACGTCGCGCCAGCAGCCGTTCTGCTGCCGGCAGTAGCTGAAGCCGCGGGTGCCGTCCTCCCACTCGTAGATCGTCGCGAAGTGGTCGAACACGGTGCCGAACTTCGGGTCGGTGCGCTTCTGGCGACCGCCGAGCGACGCCGCGGCGATCGGATAGACGTCCTTCTTCATCCACGCCATGACGTCGAGCGTGTGGATGTGCTGCTCGGCGATCAGGTCCCCGCTGAGCCACGGGTAGTAGAGCCAGTTGCGCAGCTGCCACTGCATGTCGGTCCAACCGGCCTGACGCGGGTGGCTCCACAGCTCGCCGGTGATGTAGTTGCCCTGGATCGCGAGGATCTCACCGACACCTCCGTCCTGCAGCCGCTCGATGATCGCGCGGCGCGCCGGGTGGTAGCGGTAGCACAGGCCGCTGACGACCGTGAGGCCCTTGGCCTTCGCCTGCTGGCAGGCCGCGTGCACCCGCCGCACGCCGGCGGCATCGGTCGCGACCGGCTTCTCGGCGAAGACGTGCACCCCCTTGGCGACGGCCTTCTCGATCTGCATCGGCCGGAAGCCGGGCGGCGAGGCCAGCACGATCACGTCGATGCCGGAGTCGAGCACCTTGTCGATGCAGTCGAGGCCGACGAACTGGCGCTCGGGCGCGAGCTGGATCTGGTGCTTGCGCTGCTCGCCGAGCGCCTCGGTGACCGCATCGACGCCGCCCTCGAGGCGGTCGAGGAACGCGTCGCCGACCGCCCACAGCACGTTCTCCTCGTGCGCCCGCATCGCCTGCACGGTCGCGCCCGAGCCGCGGCCGCCGATGCCGACGATCCCGACCTTGAGCTGACCGCCCCCCTGGTGCACCGGCGAGCTCGCGCGCAGCGCGGCGAGCGAACCGCTGCCGGCGACCGACGCGGCGGTGGCAGTCGTGGCGGCCTTGAGGAACGAGCGACGGGAGGGCTTCGACGACGTCATGGCGCCATTCAGCCTATCCGGGTGCTCCCTATCGACAAGCTCTGCTATCCTCGAAGCCGTGCCGCGGTCCCCCCTCGCCGCCGCCCGACCCCGACGAATCGAAATGCGGAACCTCGCTGTCCTCCTGCTCGCGTGCCTCGCGTTCGGCTCCTGTTCCTCGCTGTCCACCGAGGATCGCGATCGCCTCGCCCAGTTCCAGCGCACCGCCAAGGCCTACTGGGAGGACGACCGCCTCGGCCAGGCGCTCGGCCAGATCGAGCGCGGCCTCGAGCTCGAGCCCGACGACTACGTGCTCAACACGCTGAAGGGCGCGATCCTGCTGAAGCAGAGCCCGAGCTCGCAAGGCATCGACCACCGCCAGCTCGACGAGGCGACCGCGATCCTGGCACGGATCTACGAGCTGCGCTCGCTGCGCCAGCACCAGCCGATGCTGCTGTTCAACTACGCGCTCGCGTTGCAGAAGCAGGCCCGTCGGCACGCCGGCGAGGTCGTCCGCCTCGAAGCGCTCGCTGCGCGCGGGGTGCCGTCGATCGACCAGGGCGAGATCGCGACCAACCGGACCGCGTCGGAAACGGAGTTCGCCCAGGCCGAGCAGTTGCTCGACACCCTGATCGACCGCGGCGAGCTGCTCCGACTCTGCCACTACCACCTGCTGCTCGCGGCGCACGATCGCGGTGACTCCGACGGCATCACGGCGCATTCGCTGGCCTACTTCAAGGAGTCGGCGAAGGCGCAGGTCGCGACCGAGTCCGACATCCGGCGCACCAACCAGCCCGGCTTCGAGCAGCAGCAGAAGCGCCTGCTGTTCGACCTGCGCACCGAGGAGCTCGAGGTCCGCTCGCTGCTGGCCGGCTACTACTACGATCGCCAGGAGTACGAGGTCGCGCTGACGATGCTCGATCGTGTGCTCGAGCTCGATCCGCGCCGCAGCACCGACTACTACAACCGCGGCCGCGTGCTGCTGAACCTCGGCCGCGACGCCGACGCCCGCGCCGATTTCCGCAAGTTCCTCGCCACCACCGAGCTGCCCGCAACCAGCGACAAGGCGGTGTTCGCGGCGGCGCAGCTGGCGCGGTGAACGACGGCCCGCAGCCGCCGCGCGCGACCCTGCCGGCACGCTGTCGGCTGAAGAGCCAGCGCGAGTTCCGGCGGGTCTACCGCCGCGGCCGACGCGCCGCCGGTCGCTGGCTGACGGTCGTCGGACTGCGGGCCAGCGGCGCCGCGGAACGCGCCGCGACGGCGCCGCGTGTCGGCCTGTCGGTGGGCAAGATCCACGGCGGCGCAGTGCGGCGCAACAAGCTGAAGCGGCTGCTGCGCGAAGCGTTCCGGCACGAGCGTCACCGGCTGCCGAGCGGCCTCGACCTGGTGCTGATCCCACAGCAGCGGCCCGAGCGCTTCCCGCTCGCCGAGCTGCGCAGCGAGCTCGTCGAACTCGTCGACCGCCTGCTCGCGCGCCGCGAGCCGCGGCGCGGTGGCGGGCGATGATCCGCTGGCTGCTGATGCAGCCGGTCCGGTTCTACCGGCGCTTCGTCTCGCCGTTGAAACCGGCGTGCTGCCGCTTCCGGCCGACCTGCTCGGCCTACGCGCTCGAAGCGTTGCAGGTCCACGGCGCACTGCGCGGAACCTGGCTGACGATCCGACGGATCGTGCGCTGCCAACCGTTCTGCGAGCCCGGATTCGATCCGGTGCCGGAGCACCGCGAGCGGCCTACTCGGACTGCGGCCACGGATCGATCGCCGCCGCGTTGACGAATACCCGACCGGCGGCCCGCACGATGCCGCCGCGGCCCTTTGCAGCGCGCAGCAGGTCGTTGAGCCCGTCGTCGTCGACGTACCATTCGGGCCGCGCCGCAGGCGTCACCACGCAGCGTGCGAGTGCCGCCGGGTCGTTGCCGAACGTCGTCCACACCGGCGTCGCCGCAACCTCGGGGTCGTTGCCGTCGGCCACCGGGGTGGCGATGCCGCGGCCCGGCCCGCGATCGCCGAACACCCGGTGCAGCCCGAGGGCGGCGAGCGCGAGGGCGGCGGCGGCCAGCCCGAGCCGCCGGACCTGCCGACGCCGGCGCCGCCCGCGCACCGCGCGCAGCAGCTCCGGCAGCATCGCGGACCGACGCTGCAGCGCCTCCGGACCGAGATCGACCGCGGAATCGAAGGTGGGTTCGTTCATGACCAGACCTCCTGGGCCAGCTGGCGCAAGCGCTCGAGCGCGCGCCGCAGACGGCCGTGTGCGGCGTCCGGTCCGAGTCCGAGCAACGCGCCCGCGGCCGTGACGGTGAGCACCGGTGAGAACCGCGCCGCCAGCAGCTCACGATCGGCGGCCGGCAGGTCGCGGAGCTGGGCCGCGAGCCACCGCCGCTGTTCGTCGGAGTCGAGCGCGAGCCACGGCTCGGCGACTTCCGCGGCAGCCGCGCGCGCCCCGGCCGCGAGCTGCTCGCGGCGCTGCCGCCGGGCCTCGGTACGCAACCGGTCGGTGACGGCATGGAGCACCGTGCGGCGCATCCAGGCGCCGACCGCGGCGGCATCACGCAGCGCCGGCATCTTGTTCGCGACGGTGAGCATCACGTCCTGGACGACGTCGAGACAGAACGCCTCGTCGCGCCGGCAGGCGCCGCGCGCGAGCGCCAGCGTCGGGCCGAACCAGGTCTCGTAGAAGCGCGTGAACGCATGCTCGTCACCGGCCGCGATCGACCGGCTCAGCGCCGCGCTGTCGAGTGGCCGCGGCTCGTCGGAGTTCGGTGCCGGCACCGGCTGCCACGATCAGCGGTCCCGACCCTTCGGCGCGGCGCCGTCGGCGCCGGCCGGCGATTGCCGCGATGCCCCGGCGGCCCGGGCGCCGCTGAGGTGATCGCGCTCGAGGATCTTGAGCACGTCGCTCGCGAGTCCGAGCTGGCGATGGCTACCGCGCAGGAACAGCAACCCCGAGTCGCGGTGGTACCGCATCATCGCCGGCTTCTTGTCGAAGTAGCTGCCGGCCTCCACCGCCGACAGGATGGTCTCCACCGACAGGCCCGCGATCTCGAGCTCGGGCTGCCCGGTCGTGAGCCGATTGAGCGACAGCACGACGGTCTCCTCGTCGCTGCCGCCACCGCCAGCGCCGGTGACCGTCGTCACACCGCGCGACGCCGGCTGCGCCATGATCGCGAATACCGGCTCGCCGCGGCCGTTCGCCTCCGAGCAGCGGATGCGATCGGCGGCGGTCGCGACCGCGCAGGCGCTCTCGAGCACCTGGTCGAGTCCGGCATCCTTGATCTGGATCGCCGGCAACGCGGCCTGCGCCGCCGCCTCGGCGACGACGATGTTCGCCTTCGGCTGCGCGGCGCGCACCGCGGCGACGAACTCGGTCATCGTGCCGCCCGCGAACGACATCGTCACCATCGGCCAGGTGATCCGCTTCGACCGCGCGGATGGGCTCTCGTCGGCTTCCTGGGCCAGGGTGGCGGTCGCGAGCAGGAAGGGCAGCAGCAGGCGTGTCGGTTGCATCGGGGTCCTCGTCGTTTGGGGTTTCGCATCACAGACGACACCGGCGGCCCGATCCGTCGGGTCGAAACCGAGAAACTCGCCGCCCGGGCGGCGATCGAGAACAATGTCCGGAAACCGGACGCGAGATCGAGCACATGCCGGCATCCGGCACACCGCAGGCCCGCCGGCGCGCCGGACCGGTTCTTGCGGCACACCACCCGCCATGAACCGAGTCTCTCCCGCCCTCGTCGCCGCCGCTCTCGCCACCGCCGCGCTCGTCGTCACCGCCCTGCCCGCCCAGGTCCCGACCTACAGGGTCGAGTTCCTCGGTGCCGGCCCGACGGGCTCCTCCGGACCGGTCGCGCTGGCCGCGGTCAACGACGAGGGCGAAGCCGTCGGCAACACGACGGTCGCCGGCCTGCGCCGGAGCTTCGTCGCCTCCCCCGGCAGCGGCGTGCAGCTGCTGCCGATGCCGGCCGGCGGCACCTGGACCGAGGCGTTCGACATCAACTCCGTCGGCGCCGTCGTCGGCTTCGCGTTGATCCAGGGCACTGGCTCGCGGGCGGTGGTCTGGAGCCGCGACCCGCTCGGCAGCTACCAGCCGCAGCTGCTGCCTCCCCCTGCCGGCACCGGCACGC
Organism: Planctomycetota bacterium; assembly: GCA_020425925.1. Taxonomy (GTDB): domain Bacteria; phylum Planctomycetota; class UBA1135; order UBA1135; family UBA2386; genus JAGQRA01. Next base: position 5,201 of record JAGQRB010000680.1, on the reverse strand, counting down.
TGCCGACCGATGCGCGCGCGGTCAACGAGGCCGGCGACGTCGTCGGCAAACTCGGCATCTTCGGCAGCTACGTCTGGCGCGCCGGGGTCGGCACGATCGCGCTCGCCGGCTTCCCGGCGATCGCCGAGGACATCAACGAGGAACGCCAGATCATCGCCGACACCTACCGCATGGACCTCGACACCATGTTGCTCGAGAACCTCGGCAACCCGACCGGGACGGGCTTCAACTACCTGTTCACCGACCTGTGGCGCATCAACAGCGCCGGCCAGTGCGGCGGCTACGGCAACGTCGCGACCGGCCAGTCGCAGAGCAAGCAGGCGGTGCGCTACAGCGATGGCCCGGCGTGGCTCGCCTTCAACGCGCAGCCGGTGATCGCGGCCAACGTCATGGGCATCGCCGAGAACGGCGACACCGCCTACCACCTCGGCGCCGTCACGTCGGGTTCGTACCTGTTCGTCGACGGCTACGGCAGCATCGCCGTGTCGGCACTGGTCGACCCGGCCTACTCGCAGTGGAGCGTCACCGGCGCCGTCGCGCCGGTGATCAGCCGCGGCGGTCGCATCCTCGCAATCGGCACGAACGCGACCACGAACCAGTCCGGCCTCGTGCTGCTGACCGCACTGCCGTTCGACGATCTCGGCGACGCGCTGGCTGGCAGCCGCGGCACCCCGGTGCTGACGGGCTACGGCACCCTGATGCAGAACGGTGCGGTCCGGATGCGCGCCGCGAGCATGGCGCCCGGGTCGTTCGCCGTGCTGGCCGTCGCGATCGCCGCGAACCCGACGCCACTGCTCGGCGGCATCGTCCATCCGGACCTCGCGGGCGCGGTGTTGCTGCCGTTCCTGACCGATTCGATGGGCCGCTTCGACAGCACGCTGCAGCTGCCGTTCGTGGTCACCGGCATGGACCTGTTCCAGCAGGCCGCGGTGCTCGATGCCGCCGCCCCGTTCGGGGTCGCGTTCTCGAACGCGCTCGGCGGCACGGCGCAGTGAATCGCGTCCGGATCACGGACACACCACCGCGAAGACGGCCTTGGCCCAGTTCTTGATCCGCCGGGGCAGCCATGATGCGCCGCCCACCGCCCCCGTTCTCGACTGCCTTCGCCATCGCCGCGCTCGCCACCGCGCTGACCGCCCAGGTCGACTGGATCTCGACCCAGTCGCCGAGCCCGGCAGCGCGGCAGTCGCCGCCGATGGCCTGTGACTTCTCGCGCCAGCGCCTCGTGCTGTTCGGCGGCCGCAGCTCGGTCGGACAGGCGCTGCAGGACACCTGGGAGTGGAACGGGCTGCGCTGGACGCAGTTCAGCCCGGCGCAGGCGCCGTCGCCGCGCGAGGGCCACGCGCTCGCATTCGACTTCGCACACAACGCGGTGCTGCTGTTCGGCGGCGAGGACGCGTTCGGCACCGGCCTGGCGGACCTCTGGCAGTGGGACGGCGTCAACTGGTCGCTGGTCCCGACCGCGACCGCCCCGCCAGGTCGACACTCGCACGCATTCGCGGTCGACCTGTCGCGCGGTCGCATCGTGCTGTTCGGCGGCGATGCCGCCGGCATCGACCTCGACGACACCTGGGAATGGGACGGTGCGCAGTGGCTGGCGATGAGTCCGACGACGCGGCCGCCGGCGCGCTCGCAGCACGCGATGACCTACGACCCGGTCGGCGGCGGCATGGTGATGTTCGGCGGTCAGCTGCAGAACGACACCTGGACCTGGAACGGCGTCGACTGGCAACAGCGTACCTCGACCGCGATGCCCGCGGGCCGCACCTGGCACGCGATGACGACGGACCTGTCGCGCAATCGCGCGGTGCTGTTCTCGGGCGCCGACAACGGCTGGATCGCGTTCACCGACACCTGGGAATGGGACGGCGCGGCGTGGAGCCAGGTCACGACCTCGACGATCCCACCGGGGCGTTACGGCCACGCGATGGCGTACGACAACGGACGCCAGGAGACCGTCGTGTTCGGCGGCAGCAGCTTCTTCCAACTGCTCGCCGATACCTGGGCCTACGACGGCACCGATTGGGCGCCGGCCGCAGGCGTCACGACCCCGGCGGCGCGCAGCGCGACGCAGATGGCGCACGATCCGGGTACCGGCCGCACGATCCTGTTCGGCGGTGACGACGGTGCGTCCGTGCTCCGCGATACCTGGGAATGGACCGGCTCGGCCTGGACCCCGCGGCAGCCCGCGACCTCGCCGCCGGCGCGCTGGTACAGCGCGATGGCGTTCGACCGCGGCCGCGGCCGCGCGGTGATGTTCGGTGGCAACAGCGGCGTCGGCCAATGGTGGTCCGACACCTGGGAGTGGAACGGTGTCGACTGGCAGCAGCGACCGGCCACGCCGAACCCGGGCCAGCGCTACGCGCACGCGATGTCGTGGGACGGCAGCCGCGGCGTCACGGTGCTGTTCGGCGGTCACACCGCCCCCGGGATCTCGAACGCGACCTGGGAATGGAACGGTACCAGCTGGAGCCAACGCACCCCGGCGACCGTGCCGCCGGCACGCTTCGGCTGCGGCATGTGCTACGACGAGGCGCGCGCCGAGACGGTGCTGTTCGGCGGCCTCAACAACACCGGCTACCTCGGCGACACCTGGACATGGGACGGCACCGACTGGACGCAGCGCGCCGGCACACCGTCGCCGTCGGCGCGCTACGAGACCACGCTGGTCTACGACCGGCTGCGCCAGCGCTCCGTGCTGATGCACGGTTGGGGCAGCCAGGGCCAGCTCGCCGACGTCTGGGAGTGGGACGGAACGGTTTGGAGCCAGCGCAGCGCATCACCCGGGCCGACCGGGCGCTCGCAGCACGCCGCGGTGTTCGACACCGTTCGCGGTCGCACGCTGGTCTACGGCGGTCTGCTCGCCAACAACAGCGCGACCTCCGAGACGTGGTCCTACGGACCGACCGATCCGGCGACCTGGACGGCCTTCGGGGCCGGCTGCAGCGGTTCGGCCGGGACCCCGGCGCTCGCGCCCGTCGGCGGCCAACTGCCCTGGCTCGGCAGCAACTGCGCACTCGCGATCACCGGCGTGCCCGGCAACGGCTTCGTGCTGCCGTGGCTCGGCTTCTCGCGCACCAACGCCTTCGGCAATCCGCTGCCGCTCGCACTCGCGACGCAGGGCATGCCGGGCTGTTTCCTGCGCGCCTCGCCCGATGCGGTGTTCTTCGTCGCGAGCAGCGGCGGCACCGCCGGCTGGAACCTGGTGTTCCCGAGCGCGCCGGGTCTGCTCGGTCTGGCGATCTTCGCGCAGGCGTTGGTGCTCGATCCGGCCGCGAACGCGCTCGGCGCGACCCTGACGAACGCCGGCGAGTTCCGTCTCGGCGGGCGCTAGTCGCGAGGTCGATCAGCGCTCGATCGCCGCGAGCAGCGGTTCGAGCACCTCTTCGAGCGCCTTGCCGCGCACGTCCTTGAAGCGGATCACGCCCTCGTGGTCGAGCACGTAGGTCCGCGGCCAGGTCGTGACGTTCCACTTCGACGGGATCGCACCGATGACGCCCTTCTCGCCGCACCAGAACGATCGCCAGGTCACGTGTTTGGTCTCGGCCTCGAAGTGGTAGTAGTCGAGGTCGCGGTCGCTGTCGACGCCGAGCAAGACGAACGGCCGGGCCGCGAGCTTCTCGACCAACGCCTGCTCGGCCGGTACCGCGGCGACACACGGTCCGCACCAGAAGCCCCAGAACTCCAGCACCACGACGCGGCCGCGGAACTCGGAGAGCCGCAGCGGTCGCCCCTCGGTGTCGCGGCCGACGATTTCGGGCGCGACCATGCCGACCTGCAGATGCTCGCGCTCGAACGCCGGCGCAGCGACGCGATCGGCGAGCACGCCTTCGGGTGCGAGCTCGGTGACGCGGGCCTGCAGCGCGGCCGCGCGCTCGCGTTCGGCCGGACCGGCGGCGGGATCGCGCAGGATCAGCATCGACTGCCAATAGAGCGCCCAGGCCCGCGGCAGCGGGTGCTCGTTCTCGTTGGCGATCCGGGTGAGCAGCGCCGCCGAACGTGCGGGCTCGAGGAAGTTGCCGAGCACGATGCCGTTCTCGAGGATCGCGTCGAGGCCGGCGGCACCGAGATGGTCCCGCTCGATCCGGTCCGCCATGCCGGCGAACACCGCTTTGTCGTAGAGGTGGTTGGCGACGAACGTCAGGACCGCGAGCGCGTCGTCACCCTGCCGCCGGTCGGCGAGCGCCAGGGCCCGGCGTCCGTAGTCGGACGCCTCGGGGCGCGGGATCGCGTCGACCAACCGGCGCAGCGTCCGCCGGTCACCGGCGGCCTGCGCGCGCCGGAAGGCCTCCGAGTTGCGCAGCGCCAACGTCGCGGCCCGGAAGCTCGCGTTGGCGGTCTTCCACTCGCTGGCGAGCTCGGCGAGTTCGCCGGTCTGCGCGAGCAGAGCGGACGCGGTGAGCGCGGCGAGCGCGGCGAAGCGGACGAGGTGGCGGATGTTCACGGTTCTCTGAGCTCCGATCGCCGATCCTAACCGCCCGCCGGGTGCTGCCGCACGCCGGCAAGCCGTGCCAGCAGCGCACAGAGACTCAGGACGTCGAGGCGGTTGTGCTCGAGCACGCGGTCGACCGCGCCGGTGCCGTCGCGGATCCAGTCGAGGAACGCCACCGGCGCCTCGCTGCCCGGCAGGTCGGACTCGCGCCGCAGCCCCAGTCGATGCTGCTCGACGGTGGCCAGGCGGGTGTCGGGCAGCTCTTTGCCGTACTCGCGGCGCGCCAGGTGGTAGAGGTCGAGGTGCGGCGCGGTCAGCGCCGCCGACCGCAGCTTGTGCAGCGTCATCCGGGTCGCGATGCGATGCCGGTCGTAACTCTTGCCGACGAACGTGACCGCGACCGGGAATTGCCAGAGCCGGGCCGCGACGTGCCGCAGCACGGCCGGCTCCTCGCCGAAGTCGCGCAGGAACAGCTGCTCGACCACGAACTCCTCGCCGCGGAAGAACGCGAGCCCGTAGGCGAACACGACGGTGCCGGCACCGCCCGAGAGCCCGGTGGTCTCGGTGTCGAGGAACAGGCACTGTTCGGCGCGCAGGGTCGCGAAGCGCGGCTCCTTGGCGAGGATCGCGAGCCGTTCGCCGGCGAGGCACCGCGCATCGGCGAGCCGCACGTCGCCGTGCACCCAGTCGGGGCCGTAGCGCAGCTCGCGGCGCCAGATCGGCCCGTGCACCGTCGCGACCTCCTGACCCGGCGGCAGCTCGACCCGCG
>JAGQRB010000679.1 GCA_020425925.1 Planctomycetota bacterium | reverse complement strand
GCCAACGTCACCCGGCGCGGACGGTCGCGATCAAGGTGCTGCGCCAGGGCCTGCTGGGTTCGGACGCGCGGCGGCGCTTCGTGGAGGAGGCGCGCCTGCTGTCGCACCTCGACCACCCCGGCATCGCACGCGTGATCGAGTCCGGGGTCCACATCGAGCCCACGCCGACCGGGCCACGCGAGCTGCCGTTCCTCGTGCTCGAGCACGTCGCCGCGGCGCGTTCGATCACCGAGTACGCCGACGCGGTGGCGCTGCCGCGCCGGCGGCGCGTTCGGTTGCTCATCGATGCGGCGCGCGCGGTCGCGCACGGCCACGACAAGGGCGTCGTGCACCGCGACCTCAAGCCGGCGAACCTGCTCGTCGACGGCGAGGGCCGCGTCAAGGTCATCGACTTCGGCGTGGCGCGGGCCGTCGACGGCGACCTCGCCAAGCCGACGTTGCTCACCCAGGTCGGGCAGATCGTCGGCACGCTGGGCTACATCGCGCCCGAACTGCTGGCCGGCGAAGTCGCATCCGCCGACGCGCGGGCCGACGTCTACGCGCTCGGCGCTGTCGGCTACCAGCTGCTGGTCTCCGACGAGCCGTTCGATCTGCGCGACACGCCGCTCGCCGAGGCGACTCGACGCGTGACGGCGACGTCGCCGCGGCGGCCGCGTGACCTGCAGCCCGACATCGATGGCGACCTCGAGGCCGTGCTGCTGCAGGCCATCGCCCGCGAGCCCGACGATCGCTACGCCTCGGCGGAGGCGTTGGCCAGCGATCTCGAACGCTGGCTGCGACACGAGGCCGTGGTCGCGCAGCAGCCCGGCATGGCGCGTCGCCTGCGCCTGTTCGTACGGCGCGACCCTCACCTCGCCGCGGCGATCGCCGCGATCGCGGTGCTGCTGCTGGGCAGTGCGCTGCTGCTGGCGTGGTTCGAATCGGCTCGACGCATCGAATCCGAACAGCAGACCGCCGAGGTGACCACCGCGAAGGAGCTCGCCGAGTTCCGGCTCTACGTCGCCAGCGCCGCCACCGCGCAGGTCGCACTCGAGCGCGGCGACCTCGCCCGCGCGCAACATCACCTGGCGAACGCGCCGCCGCAGCACCGCGAGTTCGAATGGCGCCATCTCGACTACCTCGCGCGGCAGAGCGTTCGCGAGTTCCGCATCGGCGCCGATCGCGAGGAGCGACACGACGGGATCTACGGCGCGTTCGTCGCGGTGCATCCGGACGGCCGCCGCGCGTTCGTCGCAGCCGGCAAGGCGCTGCGGGCGTTCGATATCGCGACCGGCCGCTTGCTCGCCGAGGCCCGCAGTCCGGACGTGTTCGGCGGTGCACCGATCTTCCTCGGAGTGGGCGAACGGTTCGTCGTGCCGGCGCGCGACCGTGACGGCCGCGATCTGTGGCGGTCCGATCCGCTGGCGCCGGTCGCTCGCCTGATCGAGGGGAAGTACCAATGGCTCGCGGTCTCGCCGAGCGGTTCGATGGCGGTGGAGGTCGGCTATCGCGGCAGCCTCGATCTGCTCGACCTGACATCCGATGCACCCGCCCGGACGATTGCCCTGCCGGCGCCCTGCAAGCGCATCGTGTGGCCGCCGCACGACGCGGGTTGCTACCTGCTCGGGCAGCGCGAGCTGCTGCGCCTCGACCCGTCGGACTCGAGCTGGCTGCGAGTGCACGAGTTTCGCGGCGAGACCGGGGATCTGCTGGCCTGTTCGTCCAATGGCGAGCTGGCGGTGGCGGCGATCGATCGCACGCTGGTCGGGATCGACACGCGATCGGGTGAGCAGGGCTGGGCTCTGACCGTCACCGACACACCACGCGCGATCACGCTGTCGCCGGACGAGCGTTCGATCATCGTCGGGCTCGAGAACGGCGTGATCGAGATCTACGATCTCGTGCGACTGCAGCCGAAGCGTGCGATCCCGGCGCATCGCCTGGCGGTGACCGGCGTCGCCTTCGATCCGACCGGCACCCTGCTGCTGTCGGCCAGTCTGGACGACACGCTGCGGATCTGGGATCTGCGCCGGCGACCGGCGGCGCAGCAGGTGGATCGCCACATCGGCCGGCTCGACCTCGACGTCACGTCGTTTGCCTTCGACGCCGCGGCGCGGCGCATCGCTTCGCGCGCCGAGGATGGCGTCGTCCGGTTGTTCGCGACCGACGATCTCGCGCCGTTGACCTGCGTGCTCGATGGCGGCGAATTCGGCAACCTGCTCGCGTTCGAGCCGGGGACGGGGCGGCTGCTGACCGCCGCCGCCGAGGATCGCATCGACGTCCGCGAGCCCGAGGACCTCGAGATCGTCCGGACCGTGGCAGTGCCGTGGCGGCCGCAGCAGTTGGTGTTCTCGGGCGATGGCTCGATGGGCGTGATCGTTCGCGGCCGGCGGTTGCACTGCATCGGGTGGCCCGAGGCGAAACCGGTCTGGGGTACGGAGCCGCGACCGGGGCACAAGATCGCCGGCGTCTGCTGGCGTCGCGGTGACCGTGAGATCGCGATCTCGTGCGGCAACGAGGTGCTGCTGCTCGATGCCGCGACCGGGGCAGCCCGCGTGGTCGGCGATCATGGCGACACCGTGCGGTGCCTGACGTTCCTGCGCGATGGTGACCTGCTCGCTTCCGGTGGCGACGACGGTGTGGTGCGGCTGTGGGATGTCGCGGCCGCGAGCCTGGTGCACGAGCTGCGTGGGCATGCCGAGGGTGTCCTCGGCATCGATGTCAGTCCGGACCAGCAACGTCTCGTCACCAGCGCACGCGACGGTGCGATCAAGCTCTGGGACACCACCCGCGGACTCGAAGTGTTTGCGTTCCCGTTGCTGCCGGGCTGGGTCCAGGCCTGGTTCGCCGAAAAGGGGCGCAGTCTGGTCGGCCGCTCGGCGTCGGGCGCACTGTTGCGATACGGCGTGTTCGGCGCCGATCCCGTTGCCCATGCCGCCGTCGACGAAGCCGCGGTCGAGCGCGCGGCACGGCAGGCGATCGCGGCGCACGCCGGCGACATCGCCATGGCGCTGCGCGATCTGTCCGCCGAACTCCCGCTG
>JAGQRB010000678.1 GCA_020425925.1 Planctomycetota bacterium | reverse complement strand
CGGCGGCGCCGGTGCCGGCGGCGTCGGCCGCCGCATCGGTCGGGGCAGCCGTGCCGAACGTGCCGGCGAGCAGCCCCGAGACCTCGGGCGCGAACTCGAACAGGTGCGCCGCGAGCGTGGCGTAGACCAGCTCGATCTGCGTCGCCGGCACCCGCCAGGTCTTGTTGCGCGGATCCCAGCGCCGGCCCGGCAGGTCCTTGACGAGTGCGACGAGGTCTTCCCGGTAGGGGAACCGGATCAACAGGTGGGTGCCGTCAGCATCGAGTTCGACGGTGCCCGTCATCGCCCGCTGTCATACCGGATCGGAACTCGCGGTGAGCGGCAAAACCGCGGCGCGGACGGCCGCTGCGGCCGCCGCCATCGTGATCTCGTGGCCGGCGGCGGTACTGAGATCGGTCATCACGTCGGGCGCGAGGCCGCAGGGCCGCACGGCGAACCACGGCGCATTGTCCATGCGGACGTTGAGCGCGATGCCGTGCAGGTTGATCCAGTGCTTCACCGCGACGCCGATCGACGCGAACTTGCGCGTGCCGGCGAACACGCCGGTGCCGTCGACCGACGGCGTGGCATCGACGCCGAGGTGGGCTGCGACCGCGACGCCGAACGCTTCGAGCCGCCGCAGCCAGTCGCGCACGTCGCGCCGCGGCAGGCGGACGATCGGGTAGACGACGAGCTGGCCCGGACCGTGGTAGGTGATCTTGCCGCCGCGTTCGATCGCCACGATCCCGGGTCCGAGATCGGCGGCCGGGGTCGCGCGTCCGGCGGTGTAGACCGGCTCGTGTTCGACCAGCAGGATCCGGCCGGCGCTCTCGCCGCGGTGCACCTGTGCGTGCAGCGCGCGCATGCGGGCGAGCACCGGCGCGAACTCCGCGCGGCCGAGGTCCTCGACTTCGGGGGGCACCATCGCGAGACTACCGCCCGTGATGCTGGCCACGTTGTTGACCCTCGCACTCGCGGCGCCGCAGCTCCGCGTCGAGACCGAGCACGCCATCGTCGGTGCACCGGTGGTGCTGCGCGCCGAACGCGGTGGCGGTGCGTTCGGCGCCCTCGCGATCTCGGCCCGGCTGCCGGACGGCAGCGAGCGCGCGATCGGAGCGACGGCCGCGGACGGCCGTCTGACGTTCGTGCCGGCCGAGCTCGGTCAGCACGTGTTCCGCGCCGAGGTCGACGGCGCCTGGTGGCTGGCCACGGTCGAGGTCGTGCCGCAGCGCTCGCGTTGGCTCGCCGCCGCGGTCTGCGTGCCGCTGGGGCTCGCGCTGCTGTGGCGCAATCTCAGCCGAGCACGCGATCGACGCGACTCGTGACGGTGCGCAGGTCGGCATTGCCCGAGAACCGGTCGACCTCCTTGCCATTGTGGAAGAACACGCAGGTCGGCACGCTCTGGATCCCGAGGCTCGCCGCGGTCTCCTGCGAGTTGTCGATGTCGAGCTTGTAGACCTCCATCCGGCCTTTGTACTCCTCGGCCACCTTGTCGATGGTCGGGGCGAGGGCCTTGCAGGGGCCGCACCAACTGGCCGAGAAGTCGACCAGGACCGGAACGGAAGCCTGCTGCAGGGCTTCCTGGAAGTTGCCGTCAGTGAGTTCGGTGACCATGATTCGTTCTGTGTGGGGCCTATCGCCGCCTGCTGCGGGCCGCGCATTCTTCGGCCGCGGTGGCGTCAGTGCAAGGGTTGGGGATCAGGCCGTCCGGTTGAGGGCCGCGAGCAGGCGCTCGGTCGGAATGCCGTTCTGGCTCGCGACGTTCTCGATCGAGTCGTGCGGGTCGAAGCCGCAGTGGCTGCAGCCGCCGAGATGGAAGTCGCGCATCAGCACCATGCCGAGCGACGGGTCGGCGGTCAGCGCCTCGAGCATCGTCGTCTGGGCGGTGAAACGGTGAAGATTCTGGGTCTTGCTGTTTTCGGTCATGGGTTGTCTCGCTGGTTCGGGGAGGTCCTGCGGTGGCGCTACTCGGCGTTGAGGATGCTGACGCGCTGCGCGACGCGGCCCGCCACCTCGGCGAGCGCGCGCGCGGATTCCGACTCGGGTGCGCCGACCACGATCGGCTCGCCCTGATCGCCGCCCTCGCGCACCGCGATCTCGATCGGGATCCGGCCGAGCACCGGCACGCCGAACTCGCGTTCGATGCGTTCGCCGCCGCCCTCGCCGAACAGCCGGTAGCGCTCGGTCGAGCCGGGCGGCGTGAACCATGCCATGTTCTCGACGATGCCGAGGATCGGCACGTTCACCTGCGCGAACATCGCGATCGCCTTGTTCACGTCGTAGGTCGAGACCTGCTGCGGCGTCGTCACGATCACCGCGCCGCACAAGGGTACGAGT
>JAGQRB010000677.1 GCA_020425925.1 Planctomycetota bacterium | reverse complement strand
GGTCAAGGCTGCGGCCGATGACGGTGAGGCCGGCGACGGCGCGGCCGAGGCGGCGGCCGCCGACGTGCCGCCGCCCGACTATCCGGTGCTGCGCTTCTGCGCGACCGAGGCGCAATTCCAGAAGTACGGGCAGTCGCCGCGCGGTGTCATCGGCTGGTTCTCGCCGGTCAGCAAGGAGCTCGTGGTGTTCCTCGGCGGCGACGAACGCCTCGGCAAGGGCGCGACCGAAGCCGTCGTCTACCACGAGGGCTGGCACCAGTTCGCCGATTCGTACTTCGGCAGCGCCGGCAGCAAGCAGCGCGATCCACTGCACCGCTGGTTCGACGAAGGGCACGGCGACTACTTCGGCTCGTTCGATCTCGCGCGCGGCCGCTGGCACTACCAGGGCTCCGCGATGCGCGGCCGCACGATCGAGTACCTGCAGAAGACCGGCAGGGTGCCGTCGCTCGAGGAGCTCGTGCACTGGCCGCGCGAGCGCTTCTACGGCCCGACCGCGTCACAGAACTACGCCGTCGCCTACGCCCTCGTCGATTTCCTGCGCCGCGGCGATCGCCTGCGCAAGCACTGGAAGCCGATCTACGCCAGCGTGCTCGACGACTACAAGAACGTCATGCTGGTGTTCGGCGACAGCCAGCGCGCCACCGATGTCGCGTTCCGCGAGTTCACCGCCGAGGACTGGCGCGACCTGCAGCAGGCGTGGAACGAGTGGGTGACGAGCAGCTACTTCAAGGACGGGTAGCGCGCTCGGCTACCGACGTTCCCCCGGCGGAGCGCACGCGCTACCCTGTCGCGCAATGACCACCACCCCCGTCTGGTTCGTCACCGGCGCATCCTCCGGCTTCGGCAGCTCGATCGCACGCCGCGCGCTCGCGGACGGCGCGACGGTCGTCGCCACCGCGCGCCGCGTCGACCGTCTGCGCGAGCTCGAAGCCTCGGCACCCGATCGCGTGATCCCGCTCGCGCTCGACGTCACCGACGCGGCGCAGGTGCAGCGCGTCGCCGCCGAGGCCATCGAGCGTGCCGGCCGCGTCGACGTGCTGGTCAACAACGCCGGCTACGGCATCGTCGGCGCGGTCGAGGAGACCTCCGCGGCCGACCTGCAGGCGGTGATGGCGACCAACTTCTTCGGTGCGATCGCGCTGACGAACGCGCTGCTGCCCGCGATGCGCGCGCAGCGCGCGGGCGTGATCGTCAACATCAGCAGCATGGGCGGCCAGATCGCGTATCCGGGCTTCGGTCCGTACTGCGCCTCGAAGTTCGCGCTCGAGGGCATGAGCGAAGCGTTGCGCGGTGAGCTCGCGCCGCTCGGCATCAAGGTGCTGATCGTCGAGCCGGGCGCGTTCCGGACCGAGTTCGCCGGCGCGGCGCTGAAGCGCATGCCGGCGCTGCCGGACTACGCCGACTCGGTCGGGGGCACGCGCGGTTTCGTCGAGAGCATGGACGGCACCCAGGCCGGCGACCCCGACAAGGCGGCCGATGCGATCGTCGCGGCGCTGCAGGCCGAGACGCCGCCGCTGCGCCTGGTGCTCGGCGACGACGCGATCGACGCCGTGCGCGGGCACGCCGAGGCGGTGCTCGCCGACATTGCGGCTTGGGAACGCGTCGGACGAGCGACGAAGTTCGCTGCCGACTGAGCATCGGCTACGATCGCGGCATGTGGCCCGCGCTCGTCCTCGTTCTCGCCGCGTCCGCGGCGCCGCAGGCGGAAGGTCCGCCGTTGCCGACCCAGGACCCGACCTTCGAGCAGCAGCTCGCCGCGATCGTGCCGTCGGCCGCGGAGCTCGAATGGCGCAGCGTGCCGTGGCGCTCGGCGTTCCGCGACGCGCTGCTCGAGGCTGCCGAAGCCGACCGGCCGGTGCTGCTCTGGGCGATGAACGGCCACCCGCTCGGCCAGACTTGAAACAACGGTGTGCGCGCCCGGCGGTCGGTCTGGGCGGATACGGCGGTGCAGCAGCTGCTGGCGAAGTTCGTCACCGTCGCCGACGAGGTCGGGCGGTTGCAGCGCGGCGGCGACGCGGAGTGCGATCTGTTCCGCGGTTTCTGTGAAGAGGGCCACTACGGCGGTCGCACGGCGCCGACGAACACCCGGCAGGGGATCTACGCAGTCGCCCCGTCGGGGCGTTTCCTGGCGTCGGTGAACACCACCGATCCGACCCGCATGGCGCGCATGCTCGAGACCGCGCTGGCGCGCTGGGCGGAGCTGTCGCCGACCGAGCGCGGGCTCGACAGAACGGCGCGCGAGCGCCTCGCCGGCACGTCGCGGTTCGAGGATCGCTATCCCACCGACGGCCTCGTGCTCGCCGAGTACCTGCGCGACCTCGAGCCCGCGGCCGATACCGGCGGCGACGATTGGCGCGCCGCGGCCTGGAACGAGGATCAGGTCTGGTTCACCAGGGCCGAGGGCGCGGCGCTGGTGCCGCCGGCGCCGCTCGCGGTCGGCGCGCGCTGCGATGTGCCTGTGCGGCTGGTACGACGGCTGGCGCGCTTGCACCTGGTCGACTCGGTGCGCGGCCAGACACCCGCGTTCGGCCGCGACGACGTCGAGGTCGCCGAGCTCACGAGCGAATGCGTCGCGATCGACGGCGAGCGCGTGACGCTGCGGCTCGCGGGCCGCACGCGGGTGCGCGGGCAGCGCGGCGGCCACGATCGCGGCGTCGCGACCGAGCTCACCGGCCGCGCCGAGTACGACGTTGCGACCGGGAGCTTCACGGCCTTCGAGCTGCTCGCGGTCGGCGAGCGCTGGGGCGCGACGCAGTACAACGAACGGCCGGAGGCGACGGATCCGACCAGGATCGGTTTTGCGTTCGTGCTGGCGCCCGCGGACCACCCGCGGGTCGCGCCGGCGTTCTGGTGGCAGTACGACCTGCGCTGAGGTTGCCGTCGCCGCCGCCGCGGCTCAGCCTTCGAGCTCGGCGAGCAGCTTCTGGATCTCGGTGAGCAGCCGTTCGCTGCGGCCGTTCTTCGCGACGCGCGTTTCGAGGTCGCGCAGCAGTTCGATCGCCTCCTGGCTGCGGCCGGCGGCGACGACACAGCGCACGACACACCAGTCGGCGTAGCAGGTCGAGAAGTGCTCCGGCCCGAGCGTCGTTCGGGAGATCGCGGCGGCCTCGCGCAGCACCGGCTCCGCCCGGTCGGGTTCGTCCATCCGCATCAGCGCGAGCCCGAGGCCGCAGCGCACGCGCGACTGGGTCGGATGATCGGCCGGCAGGGTCTTGCCGAACATCGCGACCGCCTGCTCGAACAGCGGCACCGCTTCGGCCGGGCGGTCCTGGCGCGCGATCGCGGTGGCGAGCGTCATCAGGCTGCCAGCGACCTCGACGTGCTCGCCGAGCTGCCGCTGGCGCGCTTCGAGGACGGCGCGCAGCTCGGGCTCGGCGGCGGCGAAGTTGCCGCGGTCGGTCTCGGCGACCGCGAGCGCGTTGCGCGCCGACAGCACGATCGGGTGATCGGGCGGGTAGATGCGGCGGCGCAGCTCGTAGGCCTCGCGGAACAGCGGCATGGCCTCGTCGCGCCGCGCCTGCTGCTGCAGGAAGGTCGCGAAGTTGCTGATCGTCGTCGCCAGCTCCGGGTGGTCCGGGGGCAGCACCTCGCGTTGCATCGCGAGCGCGTCGCGGAACATGTCCTCGGCCTCCTCGAGCCGATCGAGGTGACCGAGCACGAGCGCGAGCTGCGCCTTGCTCAGCGCCGGGTAGGCGTGGTGTGGCCCGAACCGGGCCTCGTCGCGCGCGAGGATCTCGCGCAGCACCTTCTCGGCGCGGTCGAGGTCGCCCTCGTTGATCTCGAGCATCGCGATCGAGAACAGCTCGGTGTCGACGTCCGGGTGGTTCTCGCCGGCGAACTGGCGCACCAGCTGCAGCGAGCGATCGAGTGCGGTGCGCGCCTCGTCGAGATGGCCGGCCGCGAGGTGGCTCTGGCCGAGCTCGTCGTAGAGTCGGTGGTGACGCGGCGCGTCGGCGTCGCCGCGTGCGACGGCGCGCTGCTCGACCCGCTCGAGCAGCTCGATCGAACCTTCGGGATCGCCGCGTTCGCGCAGGATCTCGGCGCGCGCGACCAACACGTGGTCGAGTCCGGCCGCGAGGTCGTGTTCGCGCGCGATCGCCTCGGCGCGGTCGAGCGCCGCGTCGGCCTCGTCGTAGCGCCCGGCGTCACAGAGCCAGCCGGCCCAGATCGTGTAGCGGCCGGCGAGATCGTCCGGCTCGCCCGGCGGGCCGCCGCCGACCGGCGCGAGCGACTCGCGCACGAGCTGTTCGCCGTCGTCGTCGCGGCCGAGCGAGAGCGCCGCGATCCCGCTCCAATACTCGGCGCGCCGCAGCGAGGGCGTGTCCGGCGCGAGCGCGGTGAACGTCTGGGTCGCGGCGGCGAGCAACGGCTCTGCGTCGGCGTAGAGGCCGAGTGCGACGTACGCCCGGCCCATCGCGAGCTGCAGCGGCGCGCGGCGCAGCGGCGCGGTTTCGAACTCGGTCGCGATCCGGTGCGCGCCGCGGTCGAGCAGCTCGCGGGCGCGCAGCGCCTCGGCGCGCTCGGGGTCGGGAGAGGCCATCTCGAACAACCCGACCAGGAACTCGGCGATCTGATCGGCGACGACGCGCTGGGTGACGGCGTCGTCGCGTTCTTCGGCGATACGGCGGTTCTGCACCGCGGTCGTGATCGCGAACGCCGTCACCAGCGCGAACAGCAGCGCCGTGCCGGCGAGTGCGAGCCGGTGGCGCCGCACGAACTTGCGGGTGCGGTAGCCGAGCGTGTCACCCTGCGCGGTGACCGGCATGCCGGCGAGGAAGGCCTCGAGGTCGTCGGCGAGCGCCGCGGCCGAGGCATAGCGGCGCTCGGGCTCCTTGCGCATCGCGCAGGCGACGATGGTGTCGAGATCGCCGCGCAGCAGGCGCGTCGACGCCGCGCCGCTGCCCCCCGCTGCCGCGGCGCTCGGCGGCGGCGGCGTGCGGTCACAGACGACTTCGATCAGCTGGGTCAGCGAGCGGTTGGCGAGCGGCTGCGCGCGCTGGCCCGACAGCAGCTCGTAGAGCAGCGCGCCGAGCGCGTAGACGTCGGTGGCGGTCGTGATCGGCTCGCCGCGAACCTGCTCCGGGCTGCTGTACTCGGGCGTCAGCAGCATGTTGCCGGTGGCTGTGTGGGCGATCGTGACGGCGGTCGGCTCGTTGTCCTGCTGCAGCAGCTTGGCGATGCCGAAGTCGAGCAGCTTGGGCTCGCCGTCGGCGCCGACGAGGATGTTGCTCGGCTTGAGATCGCGGTGCACGACCAGCGCGCGGTGGGCGTGGGCGACGGCGCGACAGACCTTGACGAAGAGCTGCAGCCGGGCCGGCAGCGGCAGCTGCTGGGCGCGGCAGAACGCCAGCAGGTCGGGCCCGTCGACGTACTCCATCACGACGTAGGGCTGGCCCTGCTCGGTGGTGCCGCCGTCGAACATCGCGGCGATGTTCTTGTGCTGCAGCGCGGCGAGGATGCGCCGTTCGGTGCGGAAACGCCGCTGCAGGTCGGTGTCGTCGGCCGGCGCGCGCAGCAGCTTGATCGCGACCCGCTGGGTGAAGTCGTCGCCGTCGCGCTCGCCGAGGTAGACCGTGCCCATGCCGCCGCGGCCGAGCTCGCGCACGACGCGGTAGGCACCGATCGCCGTCGGCGGGGCGGCGTCCACGACGCCGGCGGCACCGACATCGGCGACCGCGGACTCGATCGCGGCGGCGCCGAACGCCTCGGCCGGCGAACCGAGCTCCTCGGGGTCCTCGCTGTGCTGCGCGAACAGGCGCCGCAGCTCGGTCGCGAGCGCGGGCTCGGCGGCCGCGAGTGCCGCGAGTGTTCGCTGCCGTTCTTGCGATGGCACCGTCCGCAGCGCCTCGAACTCGGTCGCGAGGCGGGCGAAGTCGACTGCGCCGCTATACTTGGTCTGGCGTTCCATCGGGGACGTCGCGTTTCATGTCGTCGGATTCCGAGTCGTTCACCGTACTGCTGCAGCGCCACCGTGCGGGCGGCGACGTCGCGCTCGGCGACTTCCTGCCGGCCGTCTACGACGAGCTGCGCGCCCTCGCGCGTCAGCAGCTGCAGCGCGAATCGGCCGCCGCGCTCGAGCCGACGGCCCTGGTGCACGAAGTCTACCTGCGGCTCGTCGACCAGCGGCTCGCGGGAGTCGCGGATCGAGCCCATTTCCGGCGGCTGTGTTCACGGGTGATGCGCCAGGTCCTCGTCGACCAGGCTCGCCGACGGGATGCGCAGAAACGCGACGGCAACCGCGAAGAAACCCTCGTCACCTGGCTCGAGCCGGCGGCCGACGGCGGCAGCAAGCTCGACGTGATCGCGCTCGACGAGGCGCTCGAGCGGCTGGCGCAGCACGATGCCCGCAAGGCCCAGGTGGTCGAGCTGCGGTGCTTCGGTGGGATGACGATGCCGGAGGTCGCCGAGGCGCTCGAAACGTCGTTGCGAACGGTCGAAGCCGACTGGTACTTCGCCCGCGCCTGGCTCAAGGCCGAGCTCGACCGCGGCTGAGTCGCCGTCCTGCCTGGCGGCAGAGCGCCTTTTTCTGCGGGCCCGGGGCCGGCCGCGCGCATCGGCAGGCAGACCGATGCAACACCGTCCCGAATCCCGTTCGTCCTCGCGCCCGCTCGCCCTCCTGCTCCCGTTCGCCCT
>JAGQRB010000676.1 GCA_020425925.1 Planctomycetota bacterium | reverse complement strand
GGGCCCGGCGATCACGACGGTGGTCGGCAGGCCGCGCGCGACCTCCTCGGCGTGGCTCGGCCCGCTGAGCGCGAACACCCGCGCCGGCCGGCCGACGACCTCGGCGAGCACCTCGGACGGCCGCCGCCCCGACTCCTGCTCGATGCCCTTGCAGAGCGACACCACCGGCACGTCGCCCGGGACGTGGCGCGCGAGCCCCGTGAGCGTTGCGCGCACGTGCTGGGTCGGCACCGCGACGAGCACGGCCTCGCAGCGCTCGAGCACCGCAGCGCCGTCGCTCGTGACGCGGATCGAGTCGGGCAGCGCGACCTCGTCGAGGTAGCGCGGATTGCGCCGCGTCGCCGCGACCTCGGCGGTGTAGATCGGATCGTGGCCCCAGATCGCGGCGGCGTGCCCGGCACGCTCGAGCGTGAGCGCGATCGCGGTGCCGAACCCACCATTGCCGAGGATCGCGATCCTCATTGCCGTTCGCGCCGCGCGAAGTGGCGCGCGAGGTTGCTGCGGTGCGTCCAGAACATCAGGGCGCCGAGCAGACAGCACAGCACCGTCACCGGCAATCGCGCACCGAAGGCAATGTCGGGATGGAACAGGATCGCGGCGGCCGCGAGCGCGACGCCGAGCGCGAGGCTGCCGAAGAACACCTGCCCCGTCAGCAGCCGGACCACGAAGAACACCGCGATCGCCGCGAGCGTGGCCTGCCAGTCGAGCGCGAGCAGCGCGCCGGTAGCGGTCGCGACCCCCTTGCCGCCGCGAAAGCCGAGGAATGGCGTGAAGACGTGGCCGAGCACCGCCGCCGCAGCGAGCAGCACGCCGGCGAGCAACGGCGAACACGAGTCGACGAACGCCGGGCCGAAGAACGTCGGCACGAACCCCTTGCCGGCGTCGAGCAGGTAACACAGCACGAACGCCGCGAGCCGGCCGCCCTTGGTCGAGAACGCCCGGCTCGCGTTGGTGGCGCCGACGTTGCCGCTGCCGACCGTCCGCACGTCGATGCCCTTGACGACCCGCACCAGCAGCAGCGCGGTCGGCACGCCCCCGAGCAGGTACGCGGCGAGACAGGCGAGGACGAGCGACATCCCGCGCAAGTTACCTTTCGCGGCTCCAACCGCTAGCCTTCGGCCGCGTGGCGGCTACTCGCATCGGCATCGACACCGGCGGCACGTTCACCGACATCGTGCGCTGGTCGCGCCGCGGGGTGACCGTTCACAAGCTGCCCTCGACGCCGGACGACCCGGCGCGGGCGGTGCTCGCCGGGCTCATGGCGGTGCGCCGCCGGGCCGACGAGGAGGTCGACGTCGTGCACGGCACGACCGTCGGACTCAACGCGGTGCTGACCGGGCGCATCGCGAAGACCGCGTTCGTGACCAACACCGGCTTCGAGGACGTCGTCGAGATCGGTCGCCAGGAGCGCGACGACATCTATGCGCTCGAGCCGGCACGGCCGGAACCGCCGGTGCCGCGCCGGCTGCGCGTCGGCGTGCGCTGCCGCCGCGGTCCGGACGGCCGCACCCTCGTCGCGCTCGAAGTCGGCGAGATCGAACGCTGTGTCGCTCGACTCGCGCGGCTGCGGCCGGCGGCCGTCGCGATCGGACTGCTGCACTCGCCGGCCGATCCACGCGACGAACAGCGGCTCGCGCGCGCCGTGCGCCGAGCGTTGCCGAACGTGCCGGTCACGTGCAGCGCCGAGCTGCTGCCCGCGTTCGGCGAGTACGAGCGCTTCTGCGCCGCGATCCTCAACGCCGCGATCGCGCCGATCGTGTCGGGCTACACCGCGCGGCTCGATCGCGCGATCGGCAGTGGCCGGCTGCGCCTGCTGCGCAGCAGCCTCGGCATCATGCCGGGCGACGAGGCCGCGGCGTTCCCGACCCGGGCGATGTTCTCGGGCCCGGCCGGCGGCGTGCTCGCGACCGCACGCGTCGCTGCGCTCGCAGGCCTGCAGCGCGCCGCCGCGTTCGACATGGGTGGCACCTCGGCCGACGTCTGCCTCGTCGATGCCGACGGTGCCGCGACGCTCGCCGCCGGCACGATCGCCGGACTGCCGCTGCCGGTGCCGACCGTGCCGATCCACACCGTCGGCTGCGGCGGCGGCAGCATCGCCTACGTCGACGCCGGCGGCGCGCTGCGCGTCGGCCCGGAGAGCGCCGGCGCCGACCCCGGCCCGGCGTGCTACGGCCGCAGCTCCGAGCCGACGGTCACCGACGCCCACGTCGCACTCGGACATCTCGGCGCCGACACCCTGCTGGCAGGCGGTTTCCCGATCGACGTCGACGCCGCGGTGCGCGCGATCGAACGGCTCGCGAAGCGGCTCGGCATGTCGACGGCGGCGGCGGCGCGCGGCATCCTCGAGGTCGCCGACATCGCGATGGCGCGAGCAATCCTCGTGATCACCGCGGCGCGGGCGATCGACCCGGCGGGCGTGCCGCTCGTGCCCTACGGCGGTGCCGGCGCGCTGCACGCCGCCGGCCTGATCGGGCGGCTCGGCATGCCGAGCGCGCTGGTGCCGGCCGACCCGGGCGCGTTCTCCGCACTCGGCCTCGCGCTCGCGGGCGAGTCCGCCGAACGATCGCGGGCCGTGCGGGCGATGGCGTCCGCGGCCGATCGCAGGCAGCTCGCGGCGGTCGCGCGCGACCTCGCCGACGAGGTGCGCGCCGCGCTGCCGGCGGCCCGGCGAGTTCGC
>JAGQRB010000675.1 GCA_020425925.1 Planctomycetota bacterium | reverse complement strand
GGCACGCTCTGCGCCGTGACCGGCTCGTACAACGGTGGTGTGGTCACATTCTTCGATGTCACCAACAAGAGCAGTCCGCAGCCCCTCGGCCAGTTCACGCCGAGCCCGACGGCCCGCCCGATCGACGCGTACCTGATCGGCGACTATTGCCACGCGCTCTGGGACAACGCGGGCTATCGGTGCATCGACGTCCGCAACCCGAACAACCCGGTCGAGGTCGCGTACTACAACACGTACTACGGGTCGAACACCTGGTCCGCCACCGCCTGCCACCCGTTGCTGCCGTCGGGCAACGTGTTGTTCGCGACCCGGTTGGCGGGGCTCGACGTCGTCCGGCCCCACATCCCCGACATGCAGATCGTGCATACGTCGCTCGGCCACACGGACGACGAGGATGGGCCCTACGACGTCACCGCCACCGTGACGAGCAGCCTGCCGATCGGGTCGATGAGGATGTACTGGCGTGTTGGCCGCTTCGGAGCCTTCACCGCGGTGCCGATGACGCCGACCGGGCAGCCGAACGAGTTCGGCGCGCCGATCCCGGGACACGACGCGATCGCGACGATCGAGTACTACCTCGAGGGCACGAACAGCAGCGGCACGTGGCGGCAGCCGGTGTCCGGCCAGTACGAGTTGGAGATCGCCGGTGTCCGGACACTGTTCTACGACGGCTTCGAGACCGATCTCGGCTGGACCCACACGGCGCTCCTCGGCATCGACGAGTGGCAGCGCGGCGCGCCGAACGGCGCGGCCGGCACCTCGGGCGGGATCCCGTGGCAGGATCCGCCGGCGGCCTACGCCGGCAGCAACGTGTGGGGCACCGATCTCGGGGGCCCGGGCTTCGACGGCGCCTACGAGAACTCGACCGTGAGCTACCTCGTTTCGCCGGCGATCGCCATCGGCTCGGATCGGCCGGAGACGCTGCGTTTCCGGCGCTGGCTGCAGGTTTCGCTCGGCGACACCGCGGCGATCTACATCAACGGCGTGCAGGTGTTCGGTTGGCAGAACATCCAGGACCAGAGCTGGCAGCAGGTCGACATCGACATCTCGGGACTCAATCTCGCGGGTTCGATGGACGTGGGCTTCCGGCTGTCGAGCAACAGTGCCGGGCAGTCCGGCGGCTGGAACATCGACGAGCTCGAGATCGTCAAGGTCTCGGAGTGCGTGCCACCGAAGCTCTACGGTGTCGGCACCGCCGGCGGCAGTGGCGTGCCCGACATCACGCTCGCGGCCCCGGCCGCGATCGGCACCACGACCGACATCGAGGGCAGCAGCATCGCGCCGAACGCGCCGACGTTCACGGTGCTGAACTTCATGGACGCCAACCAGTCGGTGTTCGGCATCACGGCGCTGGTCGCGACACCCGGTGCGGTCTGGTTCGGCACCGCGTCGGCGCAGGGCGAGATCGCGGTGCCGTTCACGGTGCCGAACAACGCCGCGCTCGACAACGTCTACGTCTACACGCAGATGATCCCGGTCGACCCGGCCGGGCCGCAGGGGCTGGC
>JAGQRB010000674.1 GCA_020425925.1 Planctomycetota bacterium | reverse complement strand
GCGACCATCGCGGGCACCGATCTCGAGGTGCGGCGCGAGTTCTTCGACCGGCACGGCTGGAACGCGCTGGTGTCATTGCCCGCGATGCAGGCGGTCATCGCCGATGACGATCTGATGGCCGACGTCGCGCTCGCGAACACCGGCGACCTCGCCGCGATCTTCCGCGTGCAGCGCCACCCGCGGATCGTCGCGCTGTGCGAACGGGACGAGCTGTGGCGGATCGTCAACGGCACGCGGCCGACCGAGATGGCGCGCGAGCTCGCCGAGATCGCCGGTCGCGCACGCGTGCGCTGACGCCTCACGCTCCGGCCGCCGCGGCCGGGTCCTGGTGGTAGTAGTCGGACAGTACCTCGTAGAGCGCCGGATGCCGGTCGCGCAGCGTTCGGCTTTTCTCGAAGAAGCACTCGGTCGCGACGGCGAAGAACTCGGCCGGGTTCGTCGCACCGTAGGCGTCGAGCACCGTCGCGCGACCGTCGGCCGATGCTGCCCTCAGCTGCTCGAACTCGCGCGTCATCGTGGCGACCCACGCCGTGAATCGGGCGCGATCGCCGAGCGGTGGCGTGCCGTCGGCGAGACCGTCGAGCATGTCGAGCTTGTGCGCGAACTCGTGCAGCACGAGGTTGTGGCCATCGCGCGGATCGAGCGCGCCGCCGCGCGCGGCGTCCCAGGCCAGCACGACCGGCCCACGCTGCCAGGCCTCGCCGAGGTTCACGGTCCCTTCGTGCACGACGCCGGCGGCATCGGCTCGCGCCGAGGTGCGGTACGCGCTCGGGTACACCAGGATCGTGCGCACGTCGGCGTAGTACTCGTGCTCGATGTTCAGCAGCAGCAGGCTCGCCTGCGCCGCGATCGTGACGCGGATCTCGTCGGTGAGCTCGAGGCCGCCGCAACCCTCCCATTCCTTCTCGGCGATCAACACACGCAGATCGTCGCGGATGCGCGCCTGTCCGCGTTGGTCGAGACCGCGATAGAACGGCAGCGCCGCGACGATCGGCTGCCAGGCGGCCGGGAACGGCTCGGCGAGCAACGCCGCGCGCGCGCGCTGGCGGGCCGGCCGGAACAACCACTCGAACAGCATCGCGGCAGTGTCGAGCACGCCGCTGCGCCGGGCAACGACCGCACCTTCCCGGCAGGCGATCCTTGCGATCGCCGTCGCACGAGGCTCCGATGGGGTCGGGACGGGATCCGACCACAAGGAGCGGAACATGGCCGAACGGAAGAAGTCGAAGCCGCGCGCCGCGGCGAAGGGCCACCTGGGCGACGAGCGTCGCAAGGTGCAGCCCAAGCTGCGCATGATCGCGAACGGCAACGACACGGTGAACCTGCTGCGGTCGGAGCACTCGGCGTCGGTCAGCGCCAACAGCCTGGCCGAGGCCAGGCGGCTGCCCGGATCGCTCACCGAACGCGCCGCCGCACCGCGACCGGTGCGGGAGTTCAGGTCGAAGCCGCTGACGAAGTTCGCCGACAACGTCCGGACCAGCGTGATGGTCACGCTCGCCGACCCGCGCCGCGGCCGAGTTCCGGGAGAGACCTGCCGCCACGGCAATCTCGCGACCGCGGACCTCCCGCTCGACCGACTCAAGGAGCTCGCGAGCGACGCCCAGGTGCTCGCGATCGAGCTCGGCGAGACCCTCGAACAGCCGCGGCCGCGCGTCGATTCGACGACGACCAAGGCACCACCGGCCACACTGCGGCGGGTGCGCGAGCTCGGTCGACTCCACCGCGACGGCGATGGCGTGCTGATCGGTATCGTCGACGTCCAGGGGTTCGATTTCGCGCACCCGGACTTCCTGGACGAACACGGCCGGACGCGCTTCGTTCGGATCTGGGATCAGGGCGGCTCGTGGCGGCCGAAACCGGCCAGCAAGGCACCGTTCGACTACGGGTCCGAGCTGCACAAGGTCGACCTCGATGCCGCGATCGCGCACGCAGCCGAGGTCGGCGCGCCGCCGCACGAGATCGAGCGGCAATCGCAGATGGTCCCGGGCAGCCACGGCACCCACGTCGCGAGCATCGCGGCCGGCAACCGCGGCATCTGCCGGCGCGCAGCGATCGCCGGCGTGCTGGTGCATCTGCCGAAGCAGGACCTCGATCGCCGCCTCTCGTTCTACGACTCGACGCGGTTGCTCCACGCCGTCGAGTACCTCATCGATCTCGCGAAGCGGGAGGGCTACCGCGCGGTCGCGATCAACATCAGCCTGGGCACCAACGGCCACGCCCACGACGGCTCCAGCGCGACCAGCCGTTGGCTCGACTCGGCGCTCGCGATCCCGGGGCGCGCGGTCTGCGTCGCGGCCGGCAACGCCGGCCAGGAGGTCGCGCGCGAGCCCGGCGACTGGGGCTACGTGCTGGGGCGGATCCACACCAGCGGCCGAATCCCCGCCAGCGGCATGTCGACGACGATCGAATGGACGGTCGTCGGCAACGGCATCGAGGACGTCTCGGAGAACGAGCTCGAGATCTGGCACAGCCCTCGCGACGAGATCGAGGTCGCGGTCAAACCGCCGGGCAAGCCGTGGCTGCCCGCCGTCGGCCCGGGCGAGTTTCTCGAGAACGAGCGCGTCCCGGACCTCGATTGTTTCGTGAGCATCTACAACGACCCGTTCGACCCGAGCAACGGCGACAGCCACGTCGCGATCTACCTCAGTCCGATGTTCGCGGCCCGACAGGTCGTCGGCATCAAGGCCGGCACCTGGCTCGTGCGCCTTCGTGGCCGCAGCATCAAGAGCGGCGTCTTCCACGGCTGGATCGAGCGCGACGACCCGCGACCCGTGGGTCCGAACGGACCGCGCCAGGCGTGGTTCTTCCCGTCGTTCTTCTCGTCGTGGTCGAACGTCGACTCGCACTCGATCAGCTCGCTCGGCTGTGGCGAGCGCGTGATCTCGGTCGCCAACCTCGAGAGCGTGCCGGAACGCATCAACCGCACGAGCAGCCAGGGGCCGACGCGCGACGGCCGGACCAAGCCGGAGATCGCGGCGCCGGGCACGGCGATCGTCGCCGCGCGCGGGTTCGACCCCGACGAGCCGTGGATGGCGCTGACCGGCACCAGCATGGCGAGTCCGCACGTGACCGGGGTCGTCGGCCTGATGTTCGCGATCGATCCGCAGCTGACCGCGGCGCAGGTGCGCGGCATCCTGCGGCGCAGCGCGCGGCGGCTCGCCGGTGCCGACGATGCCTGGCGCGACGACGCCGGGTTCGGAGTGCTCGACGCCGCCGCGGCGCTCGAGCTGGCGGCGGCGACCCGCGACGCGAGGAACGCGTGATGAAGCTGACCGTGTTCCGTTCGGCACAAGGCGACTGCCTGCTCGCGACCGACGACCGGCGCAATCACATCCTGGTGGACGGCGGCATGGCCGAGTCCTACACGGATCACGTCGCGCCCTATCTGCGCTATCTCCAGCGCCGCCGCGAGCGCATCGGACTGGTCTGCATCACGCACATCGACCAGGACCACATCACGGGTGTCCTCCAGCTGCTCGACGACCTCGTCGAATGGCGGGTCTGGGACTTCCAGAACGGCCGCAACCCGCGGGCGCGGAAGCCGAAGGTCGTGCGTCCGCCCGAGATCGACGGCATCTGGCACAACGCGTTCCACGAGCTGCTCGGCGCCAACGCCGGCCCGATCGAATCGATGCTCGCGGCCATGGCGACGGGACTCCGCGCTGACGGCAGCAGCTCGGCGCTGGCCACCGCCGACCGCTACGACGGGCTGGCGGCGAGCGAACGCCAGGCCATCCTGGTCTCGCGCCGCATCGGCGAACGGCAGCTGAACATCCCGCTCAACCCCGAGTTCGACGGCCGGCTCGTGTTCGTCTCGGATCCCGCGACCACGACGGCGGTCGGCGAAATGCGTCTGACGGTCATCGGCCCGTTCGCCGAGGATCTC
>JAGQRB010000673.1 GCA_020425925.1 Planctomycetota bacterium | reverse complement strand
GAGGGCCGCGAGGTCGAGCGCGGCATGGTCGCGCGCGAGTTGCCCGATCTGCCGGCGCGGCCGCTGCCGGGTGCTGCGGCCGGCGAGCGACCGTCGCGGGTCGGGTTGCCGCTCTGGCTGCTGCGCACCGGCCTGGCCGCGCGGCGCACGCTGCGCGAGGAACGCGTCGATTGCGTCGTCAGCACCGGCGGTCGTGCTTCGGTGCCGGTCGGGCTCGCCGCGCGCAGTCTCGGCGTGCCGCTGTTCCTGCTCGAACAGAACGCGATCACCGGCCGCGCCAATCGCTGGTTGGCGCCGTTCGCGAAGCGGATGTATCGCGGCCTGCCCGCCGCCGGTCGCCGCGATCCGGGCTTCGTCACCGGCACGCCGCTGCGACCCGAGGTCGGGCGCATCGCGCGCGAGCGGGCGCGCCACGAGCTCGGGCTCGTCGGCGCCGCGCCGCTCGTGCTCGTCGTCGGCGGCAGCCAGGGGGCGCAGGCCCTCAACGAGGCCGTGCCCGCGGCGCTCCGACGGCTCGATCTGCCGCTCGCCGTGGTGCACCTTGCAGGCAGCGGCCACGACGGCGACGTCGCGCGGCGCTACCGACGGGGATCGGATGGATCGGGATCGGATGGATTGGGACCGGATGGCGGCGATCCGAACGCGGGGCCGGCGCTCGATGCGATCGTGCTGCCGACCGCGAGCGACATGGCGCGGCTCTACGCCGCCGCGGACCTCGTCGTCTGCCGCGGCGGCGGCACGACCGTCGCCGAGCTCGTTGCGGCCGGGCGGGCCGCGGTCATCGTGCCCTATCCGCACCACCGCGACCGCCAGCAGTTCGAGAACGCGAAGGTGCTCGCCGCCGTCGACGCCGCCGTGATCGTCGAGCAGCAAGAACTCGATCCGGTCGGGCTGGCCGACGTCCTCGGTGCGCTGCTCGGCGATCCGGCGCGGCTCCGGCGCATGGGCGAAGCGGCCCGCAAGGTCAATGCCGGCGACGCGACGACCGCGATCGTCGACGATATCGAGCGGATCAACGGCTGGTCCGCGGGCGGCGCATGACCGCGACGGTGGCGATGGAGGCAGCGCTGCTGGCGGGCTTCGCGAGCCGGCGTTTCCACTGCGTCGGGGTCGGGGGCGCCGGCATGAGCGGGCTCGCTCGGCTGCTCATGGGCATGGGCGGCGAGGTCAGCGGCAGCGATTCGAGCGATGGCCCGGTGCTGCGACAGCTGCTCGCCGAGGGCTGCGACGTCTGGTTCGGCGGTCGACCCGAGCGCGTCGCCGGCGCCGACGGCTACGTCATCCGCAGTGCTGCGGTGCCCGCGGCCGACGCCGAGGTGCAGGAGTGTGTGCGCCGTGGCTTCACCTCGCTGCTCTACGCCGAAGCGGTCGGCCGGCTCAGCGAGGGGCGGCGCACGCTCGCGATCGGTGGCACGCACGGCAAGACGACGACGACTGCGCTGACGGTCGCCGGCCTGCGCGCCGCCGGCCAGGATCCATCGCACCTGATCGGCGGCGACGTGCCGGAGTTCGCGCCGTTGCCCGGTGGCGGCGGCGCGACCAGCGGCGGCAACGGCTACGGCGGCCGTGGCCAGGAGTTCGTGGTCGAGGCCTGCGAGTTCAACCGCAGCTTCCATTCGTTGCGGCCGTTCGGCGCCGCGATCCTGAACGTCGATCACGATCACTTCGACTGCTATCCGTCGAGCGAGGAGCTGATCGACGCGTTCGCCGGCTATCTCGGCCGCATCCGACCCGGCGGCACTGCCCTGGTCGACGAGTCGGTTCCGCGCGGCGTGCTGAACAGCCTGCGCAGCGACGTCACGATCCTGACGGTCGGGAGCGGGCTGTGGGCCGACATCCGCGCGATCGAGGTGCGCGACGAGGTCGGGCGCTTCGCGTTCGTGCCGGTGCTGCGCGGCGAGCGTCTGCCGCGCGTCCGGATGCAGCTCCCGGGCCGCCACAACATGCAGAACGCACTGTTCGCACTCGGGCTCGCGCACGTCGCCGGTGCCGATCCGGTCGCGGCCAGCCGCGGGCTGGCTGGGTTCGGCGGCGTCAGTCGACGATTCGAGCTGCACCACGGCGCCGCCGGTGGCCTGCTGGTCAACGACTACGCCCACCACCCGGTCGAGATCCAGGCGACGCTCGCGGCCGCGCGACGGCGCTTCCCGGACCGGCGGTTGCTGGTCGCGTTCCAACCGCACCAGTTCCAGCGCACGCGCTTCCTGCTCAGCGAGTTCGCCGAGGCGCTCTGCAAGGCCGATCTGACGCTGGTCGTCGACATCTACGGCGCGCGCGAGACCGATACCGAGCGCGGCAGCGTGTCGGCGCTCGATCTCGTCGATGCGGTGCGAGAACGTGGCGGCCGCTGCGGGCTCGGCGGCAGCGTCGCCGAACTGCCGGCGCGCGTGCTCGAGCACTGCGGTCCGCGCGACGTCGTGCTCGTGCTCGGTGCCGGCGACGTCGACCGCGCGGTGGGAGGCATCGTTGCCGCGATTTGACCTCGCGACCGCGCTGCGCGACGTGCGGGGTGCGGTGCGCGCGAGCGTGCCGCTCGCGCCGCTGATGCACCTGCGGATCGGTGGGCCGGCCGAGTGGCTCGTCGAGCCGTTCGCCGAGGAGGATGCCGCCAAGGTGATCGCGATCTGCGGCGAGCTCGGCGTCCCGCTGCGGGTGCTCGGCGGCGGCAGCAACATCGTCGTCGCCGACGCCGGCGTGCGCGGCGTCGTGATGCAGCTCGGCAACCTCAATCGGATCGTCGGCGACGGCGAGCGCGTCACGGTCGGCGCCGGCTGCACGCTGCCGAGTCTGCTGCGCGCGACCAAGGAAGCCGGGCTCGCCGGACTCGAGCGGCTGACCGGCATCCCGGCCCAGGTCGGTGGCGCGGTCGCGATGAACGCCGGCACGCGCGACGGCGAGACCTTCGATCAGCTGGTCTCGCTGACCGTAGCCGAACCCGGCGGCACGATCGCGGTGCGCGGGCCCGCCGAGTTCGCGCCGTCGTATCGCAACGGCCAGCTGCGCGGCGCGGTCGTGCTGCAGGCGACGTTCGAGCTCGAGCGCGACGCGCCCGAGGCCATCT
>JAGQRB010000672.1 GCA_020425925.1 Planctomycetota bacterium | reverse complement strand
GGCGACGAGTTGCCCGGGCGTCAGCTGCTGCTCGATCACGAGCCAGCCGCCGAGTCCGAGCAGCGCGCTGCTGGCGAACACCTGCAGCCCGAGCGCGCTGCAGATCTGGGTGAACAGCACCCGGAAGTGCCGCCGCCGGGCGCCGACGTAGACCGCCGTCAGCTCGTCGGCCCGCCGCGCGGCGAACTCGGCACCACCCTGGGTGCAGAACGCAGTGGTGTGACGCGCGAGTTCCTGCAGCCAGGCGGCCACGTCGTACTTGGCCGCCGACTCGGTGACGGCGGTGCGGACGCCACCGATGCCGAGGACGATCACGAGTCCCACGACCGCCGCCAGCAGCACCAGTACGAACCCGAGCAGCAGCGGATGGTAGAACGCGAGCACCGCGAGCCCGACACCCGCGGTCAACACGATGTTGGTGATCTCGAGAAACAGCTTCGAGCTGCTCTTCTGGATCGTGACCGTGTCGAAGAAGCGGTTCACCACCTCGGGACCATGGCGCCCCTCGAAGGCGCGGATGTCGACCCGCGGCAACCGCCAGGAGAGGTCGCCGACGACGCGCACGAAGATCCGACGTTCGATGACCTCGGCGACCCACGCCTGCAGCGCCCGGAACACGGCCTGCAGCAGCAGGCAGCCGAGCAGGACCGCAACGAGCACCACCAGCGGCGTCACCAACGTTCCGAAGGTGATGTTGCTGATCAACGCATCGACCGTCAGCGGCACGGCCAGCGCGAGCACCGCCGTGCCGACACCGTAGATCACGATCGTGCGCAGATCGGCGGCCTCGGGCCGAAGCAGGCGGAGGTACTGGCGGGCAGGGGTGCGGGTCGACTCCATCCGGGGGTGGGCTCGCAGCTCGGTTGCTCTGGTAGGGCACCGGCCGTCGGACGCAATCGGGCGGCGACGAAAATTCCGACCTGCCGGGTCAGCCCGGCCCCACCGCGAAACCGAACCCGAGCAGTGCCGCGAACAGCAGCGACTGCAACGAGGTGCGAGGACTCATCGCCAGCAGGTCGCGGGTGCTGTCGTAGCGCAGCACGGCCCGACCGATCCCCAGCGCGAGCGGCACGGTCGACCAGCAGAGCAGCACGAGCGGGCTCTGGTCGAGCCCGAGCCAGAACCAGAACGGCAGCAGGTAGCCGGCCACCTGCAGCGCGACGAACTCGACCCGGCCGCCGAGGAGCCCGTGCCGCACCGCGGTCGTTCGCCAACCCTTGTCGCGGTCGAATCCGCGATCGCGGATGTCATCGATGACCATCACCGAAGTCACCAGGCACCCGACCGGCAGACCGGATACCCAGACCTGCCACGGCAATCCGCTCCAGTCGAAGTCGACCCGGGTCGCCGCGACCTGGATGCCGTAGGCACCGACGACCGCAACGACCCCGAACATCGCGACGAACAGCGGATCGGCGAGGCCCGCGCGCGCGTAGGGCCATGGGCCGGCGGCATAGCCCAGACTCGCCGCGACACCGACGACCCCGAGCCCGAACGCCGGCCAGCCGCCGAGCCGCACCAGCTCCACGCCCGCGAGCGCCGCGAGCGCGAGGCAGACGACGATCGCGACGCGCACCTGGCGCAGCGTCAGCGTGCCGTCGGCGAGGGCAGCGTTCAGCTCGGGGTGTTCGTGCAGATGGCCGTGCCGGCGCAGCAGCTCGTGGTTGTCGGCGAAGACCCCCGCGATGTGGATCAGCCAGCTGCCGACGAACGCGAGCAGCAAAGGCACCGGCGCGAACACGTCGTCGCGCCGCGCGAGGCCGCCGGCGACGAGGATCGGCGCCAGGGCCGTGGGCAGCGTGTGCCCCGGATAGAGCAGCAACCGGTGCCAGATCTGGCGGCGCGAGAGCGGCCTCACGGTCCCAGCATCGCAGCCGCGGCGCGGTGAACAAGCGGGTGCTTGGACGTAGATCCCGCGCCACCGCCGGATCCCGGCAGCGCCTCTTCGCGGGCCGCGATCGCGTTTCTTCATCCGGCTGCCATGCCTTCCTCACCGAGCGTCGCACCATCCGGGCTCGCTTCCGTTCGTCACAAGCCAAACAGACCAGAATGCAAACGACCCGATTCCTTCTCTCCGGCGCCGCCCTCGCCGCCTGCGCGGCGATCGGCACGGCGCAGACCCGCGTCCAGATCCTGCACGCCTCCGACCTCGAGGGCGGTGTCGATGCGATCACCGACGCACCGAACTTCGCTGCCGTCGTCGAAGGCCTGGAGGCCGACGCCGCGAACCTCGCGATCCCCTCGCTGCTGCTGTCCTCGGGTGACAACTACATCCCCGGCCCGTTCTTCAATGCGGCCGCGGACGGCTCGCTGCGGCCGGTATTCCAGTCGGTCCTCGGCAACCCGAACGCACGCGAGGGCGAGGGCCGCGTCGACGTCTCGATCATGAACCTCCTCGGGTTCGACGCCGCCGCCTGCGGCAACCACGAGTTCGACGCCGGCACCGCGGTCTACCAGACCATCGTCGGCACCGACATCCGCAACAACTTCACCGAGGCCCGCTGGCTCGGCTCGCAGTTCCCGTACCTGAGCAGCAACCTCGACTTCGGCGGCGACCCCAACCTCGCCGGCCTGTTCACCGCCTCGATCCTGCCCTCGACCGCGTTTCGCGGCACGCTCGCGAACCTGCAGGCCGCCGCCGCCGCGCCGAAGTTCGCGAACGCGACGATCGTGACCCGCGGCAGCGAGCAGTTCGGCATCATCGGCGCGACGACACCGCTGCTCGAAGCGATCAGCTCGACCGGCGGCGTCACGGTCAAGAGCCCGGGCGCCGGCACCAACGACATGGTCGATCTCGCCTCGATCCTGCAGCCCGTGATCGACTCGGTCCGCAACCTCGGCGTGAACAAGATCGTGCTCGTCACGCACCTGCAGCAGTTCGCACTCGAGCAGACGCTCACGCCGCTGCTGCACGGCGTCGACATCGTCATCGCCGGCGGTTCGGACACGCTGCTCGCCGACGGCACCGACTACCTGCGCCCCGGTGACGTCGCCGCGGGCCCGTATCCGTTCGTGACCCAGAACGCCGACAGCGAGCCGGCACTGATCCTGAGCACCGACGGTCAGTACTCGTACGTCGGCCGCCTGGTCGTCGACTTCGACGCCGCCGGCGTCCTGCAGCCGGGCAGCGTCGTCGCGGCGCAGTCGGGCGCGTGGGCGACCGACACGACGGGCGTGCTCAACGTGCACCCGAGCCTCGCCGTCGCGTTCGCCAACGGCACCGACGCCGCCGCAGTTCAGACGCTGACCGGCGCGGTCAGCGCGATCGTCACCGCCCGCGACGGCAACATCATGGGCAAGGCCACGGTGTTCCTCGAAGGCCGTCGCGAAGCCGTGCGCACCGAGGAGACCAACCTCGGCTCGCTGACGGCCGATGCCAACCTCGCCACCGCACGCGCGGTCGACCCGACCGTGCAGGTGTCGCACAAGAACGGCGGCGGCATCCGCAACCAGATCGGCTCGATCGACGGACTGACCGGGGAACTCGGCCCGAACCTCGCGAACCCGCTCTCCGGCAAGCTCGCCGGCGAGATCAGCCAGCTCGACATCGAGAACTCGCTGCGCTTCAACAACGGCCTGACGCTCGTCACGCTGACGCGCACGCAGCTCAAGGATGTGCTCGAGCATTCGGTCGCGGCCACGGGTCCGGGCAACACGCCGGGTCAGTTCGGCCATTGGGGCGGACTGTCCTTCAGCTTCGACGTCGCGCTGCCGGCCGGCAGTCGCGTGCGCTACGCGGCGCTGACCGACCCGAGCTCGAGCCAGCCGATCCTGGTCCAGGACGGCGTCGTCGTCGGCAGCGCGCCGGTGCGGCTCGTGACGCTCAACTTCCTCGCCGACGGCGGCGACAGCTACCCGTTCCCGGCGTTCGAGACCGCGAATCCGACGTTCTTCGACCGCCTCGACCTGCTGACGCAGAGCCTGCCGTCCGGTGCGGCGACCTTCGCCAATCCGGGTTCGGAGCAGGACGCGATGGCCGAGTACCTGCTCGCCAACTTCGCGACCTCGGCCTACGCCACCCGCGACCTCGCGGTCGGGGACGACCAGCGCATCCAGCAGATCGGTACGCGCCCTGGCCTGGCGGTCACCGGCCAACCGAGCAACCCGTCGCTCGATGTCACCGGTGCCGTTCCGGGCGACTTCGCCGTCCTGACGATGGGCTTCCGTGCCGGCGAGTCGGCGCTCGACTTCGGGCCGCTCGGCCTGTTCGGCAACGGCGTCGCGAGCGTGATCTACGTGCCGCAGGGCTTCACCGATGCGAGCGGCCGGACCAGCGTGCCGCTGCCGCCGAACACGAGCTTCGGCATCGCCGTCGTGACCCAGATGCACCTGTTCACGATCGTGACCGCGCCGATGCCCGAGCTCACCGGCGCAACGACCGAGTCGATCGTCGTCTCACTCTGATCGCTCGCGCGCCGTGGTCGCCGTCGCCGGCCGCCGGCGACCGGCGACGAACACGTCGTCCGGCAGCTCCGCGCCGATCGTCGTGTTGCGGCGGATGATGGTCGCGAGCGTCTGCCGCTCGATCCAGGCGCTGACGTTCGGCGGCAGGTAGCTCTGGTACCAGAAGCGATCGCCGTCGCGCAGCCGTTCGAACTGGTCGACCAGGATGCGGTGGAACAGCGGCCCGACCATCGCGCCGGGAACGTGCTCCTCACTGAGGCCACCGATCCAGGCATCGACGTCCGCGACCGAGTCGTAGACCGCTGCCAGCCGCGCGCGCCGCGCCGGATCGGCAGGCAGGTCGCGCCAGCGATCGACCGGCGGCAGCCCGTAGGCGATACGCAACGCGCGGTAGCCGGGAATGCCGTGATCGCGACCGCGCTGGAGATTGAGCGATACCAGGTCGAAGCCGCCGGCACCGGGCGCCCCGAACAGGAAGTTGCGGACCTCGTCGACGATCAGCGGATCGATCTCCTGCGCACGCTGGCGCGCGAGACCGCGCAGGAACGGCTCGATCCCGTAGCGCTCGATCTCGCCGGGCGCGAAGAACGCGTCGCGCAGCGCGAGTGCGCCGACCGGCAGCGGCAGGCCGGCGCCATCGAGCCGCAACAGCGTCCGCGACAGCATGGTGTGGCCGACGCGGAACGCGACCGTCGAGAACTCGTTGGCGATCCGCGGGTCGACCTCGGACCGGTAGCCGGTGTACGGGCGCAGCGCCCCCGCGCCCAGGAGTACTGGCAGGAACTCGTTGTAGGTGATCGCCTGGATCTCGGCGCCGACCAGCGCACGCGCGACCTCGTAGCGGTCGTCCGGCGGCAGACCGAGCACCTCGAGCACGTGCACCATCGCGTTGTGCTCGCGCACGAACAGCGTATGCAGTGCGGTCAACCCGACCTGCTCGTTGGCGCGTACGTCGCCCGCGAGGAAGAACGTCGCCAGCGCCGCGCTCGGCGCGTTCGGCAGGCCGAACCGGTTCCTGGGCAGCAGGCCATTGGCACTGGTGCGCAGGAAACCGCGCCCGTCGCGCAGCGCTGCAGCGCGCACCGGATCCGAGCCGTATACCTGCGAGGCGTCGAGGTACGAGGTGAGATCGTTCTCCTGCTGCCGGACCCCCAGGTCGTCCGGCGTGTGGTGCGAGCGATCCATCGGGATCTCCTGTGCACCGAGACCGAACGGATCGAACCAAGGGTCGCCGAGCGGCACCGCGATCGGCATCGCCTCGGTCGGATACGCCAGCTCGGTCAGCGACAGGTCGTGGTCGAGGAACTGGCCCCACTGCCACAGGAAGTCGGTCGCGCCGCGCGCGTTCGGCACCTCGCCGACCTGCGCCGCGACCGCGTTGCTGATCGCGCGCGCGCTCGGCCGATTCGCACCGGCCGGGGTGCCGCGACCATCGCCGTAGTCGGCAGCCGCGGTCCGCAACAGCGGGGTCGCGGCCGCGCCCCAGTCGGGGCGGGCCAGGTTGTTGAGGCTGCCGTCGATCGTCCGCGTCGCGATGCCGACGACGGACTGCGCGCCGAGCAGCGCGGGGGAACCGAGGACACAAGCGATCGCCGCGCCGGCAGCGGCGCGGCGCCTCGCCTCACTCATTCTCACTTCGTCTGCCATGAAGGCCGACTACCGCGACGTCGGGTCGCCGTTACCGATTTTCGACTTTCGGTGGGAGACGAGGCGGCGCGCGCGTTGCCGCCAATCAGTTGTCGCCGATCGTGCCGCGCAGCCCGTTGCTGGCCGCGAGCCAGAACTGGTTGATGTTCGGCACGAACGCGCCGCCCTGGGCGTAGAGCGACACGCCGATCAGGCTCGCAGTGTTCGGGATCGGCTGCGTGAAGGCCGGCGTCGACACCGGCAGGAACAACAGCGCCGTGACCGCACCGTTGGTGTAGATCATGCAGCCGGGCGCCTCGACCCCGATCGTGAAGTTCGGGTTCGTGAGGTCGAGCTGCATGAAGCCGAGCACTGCGTTCGACGGCACGCCGTTGAGGTCGAGGTGCCAGTCGCGGCACAGGATCGGGCGGGTGATCGCCGCGAGCGATACGCCGTTGCAGCCGCTGCCGATCGGCGTATTCGTCGCCGTGACGACGGCCGGCCGGTTGGTCAGGTAGAACAGCGAGAACGTCGAGTCCGCGGCGTTGCCGCTGGCGTCGAACGTGCGCACCGTGACATCGGTTCCGGTCGGCGCGCCGGACACCCAGGTCTCGACGCGGGCGAACGTCGCCGTCGAGCCGTGGGCCGTGACCTGCACGGTCGAGCTGCCCGAAGGCGCGACGTTCGGCAGGTGGACACGGTAACGACCGGTCGAAAGCCGCGTGATCGTCTCGGCGTTGTCCGGGCCGAGCGTGCCGTTGCTGTCGGTATAGATCGCGTTCGGCGTGTAGCTCGCAGCCGTCGCGTTGTTGGCCCAGACGTGCGCGCCGGAGCCGAGTTCGACCGGCATCGGCGAGGCGACCTCGTTGTAGCTGCAGATGAACCGACCGTCGGCGAGCGCGCCGGCGGCGTCGTAGCAGCGGACGTTGACCAGCACGTCGGAACCGCTGGTGAACCACGACTGCACCTTGGCGCGGCGCATGCCGAACGAGTGCGGCGTGATCTGCACGTTGCCGCCCTCGCTACCGGTCGAGCCGAGGTTCGGGAACCGCACCTGGTAGATGCCCGTGTTCGAGTGCGTGATCAGCGGCGCGCCGCGATCGCCGTTCCAGGCATAGGTGGGATTCGGGTTGTAGCTCGCGGCGACCGCGTCGTCGGCCCAGCAGTAGGCTTCCTTGGCGGTCTTGTCGCCCTCGTAGCGGTAGTAGAAGTTGAAGGCCGCATCGTTGGCCGCCGATCCCGACGGCGTGAACAGCTCGATCGTCGCCACCAGATCGTTGCCGGAGCGCCCCCACGAGTTGACCACCGCCGTGTGGTTGCCACCCCAGGCACAGGCGTGCACCGAGCCACCGGTGACCGGTGCGATGCCGGCGACCCGGACGGTGAACAGCTGCGACTGCGTCGCGTTGCGCGTCACGGTGATCGCGCCGCCGTTGCTGGCGTAGCGGTAGTTCGCCGACGGGGTGAACGTGTTCGGCTGGCCCGACGGCACGATCCAGGCCCAGGCGATCGCGGGCTTGCTGGCCGGCCGGTTGGTGACGTAGCGCAGCATGAAGCGCGTGTCGATCGGCGCGCCGAAGCGGTCGTAGGTGTCGACCAGGACGTCGGAGCCGCCGCAGCCGTCGTTGCCCCACTGCCGCAGCGTCGCGTAGTTGGTCGAGAAGCCGTAGGTCGTGACCTGGGCGTTCGAGCTGGCGAACCCGACGACGTTCGGCAGGTTGACGCGGTAGCGTCCGACGCCGAGGCGCTCGATGGTCTCCTGGCCGACCGGGCCGTTGCGACCGTTGCTGTAGGCGTAGGTCGCGAGCGGCTGGTAGAGCGGCTCGGTCGCGAGGTTCGCCAGCAGGTGCGAGCCCGAGCCCTCTGCCGGATCGATCTCGACGTCGGTCTCGTTGTAGCTGAACACGAACGCGGCGTCGGTCAACGTGCCGCCGGGCCCCTGGCACCGCACGTCGACGAGCAGGTCCGAACCCGAGTTCGTCCAGCCCGCACAATTCGCCCGCACGAGCGAACTACCCCAGCCGGTCAGCTGCACGTTGCCGAACTCGTTGCCGGTGTTCGCGAGCCCGGGCAGCCGGACCTGGTAGACGCCGGTCGAGGAGCGCGTGATGGTCGGATCGGCGCGGTTGCCGTTCCAGAGGTAGTTCGCGCTCGGCGTGTAGCTCGCGGCGGTCGGCTGGTTGGCCCACATGTGGGCCTGGTGCGCATTCGGATCGCCTTCCATCTGGAAGGAGAACGAGAAGTTCTTGTTGTCGGCGGGGCCGCCGAGCGGCGTATGCAGCTCGATCGTCGCGCGCAGCTCGCCGCTGGTGAAGCCCCAGTTGGTAACGACGGCGGTGTGGTTGCCGTTGTGCGCGGTCGCGTGCACGACGCCGCCGGACGTCGTCGACAGGTTCGGCACGTGCACCGTGAAGCGGTTGTTCACCGCCGGGTCGCGCGTCACGAAGATCGTCGAGCCGGACGAGGAGTACTGCCAGCTCGCCGACGGCGTGAACGTCGCGCCCTGGTTGCCCGGGCTGACCCAGGCCCACGCCACTCGCTGTGCGGGCAACAGGGTCGGGAATGCGAACACAGTCGCGGCGAACGCGGCTGTCCAGAAGGTTGTCTTGCTCATCATCGGAGAATCGCGGAATGCGGAACGCCCTCAGCAGCGGAGCGACCGCCGCGTTCGTTCGCCGATTCACCGATTCGTCGGTGCCTCCCTGCCGATCGCACCGACTCGCCGCGATCGCCGATTCCGAGGAGCGAGCGCGCGGCCCCGCCCGTTCGCGCTTTTCCGCGATTCGCGTGTCAGGGCTGGATCGTGATCGCGAGCCCGCGCGAAGCCGCCAACCCCGACGGGCCACAGCCGTCGAGCCAGGCACCCTGCACGAACAGCTGGTAGCCGATCAGCGCCGGCGCGTTGGGGATCGCCAGCGGGGCCTGTGCGTTGCCCAGAGCCCCGCTCAGCACGCCGAGCGTCGCCGCCGGCGGCGAAAGCAGCTCGACGTTGACGTGCACACCGAGCAGCTCGGTATTCGCCGGCGCCGCACCGAACACCGTGAAGCCGAACGCGTTCGGCGGCGCGTTGCCGTGCACGACCGCGAAGCCCGGGGTGTCGATGCGCGGCACCTGGTTGCCGCCGATGATCGGCGCCCCGGCGCAGCCGGCAGTCGCGGTGCCGTAGCCGACCAGCGCACCGCCGGCGGCGACCCGGCTGACGCTCAGGACCAGCGGCGCCGCACCGAACGGCAGGCCGGGCACGGTGATCGTGCCGTCCGCGCCGACCTGCAGCGCACCGGCGAACACCACCGTGAACGGCGCGTTCGCGAGCGCGAGCTCGACGTGCAGCACCTCGTGCGGTGTGGTCGCGAAGCTCTGCAGCCGGCGCAGCGTCACGCTGGTGCGCGCCGTCGACATCGGCGCGTTGTCGGCCGGCCACGCCGCGGCGGTCTCGAGCCACAGCCGGCACGACCAGCCCGAGGTCGAATCGACGATCGACGCCGGATCCCACTCGAACCAGCCGCCCCACGTGCCCCACGGGTTGCCGTTCGCCGGCAGGACGGGATCGCCCGGATCGGGCTGCTGGCCGGCGACGCCGAGGTTGTGGTCGACGTCGTGGAACGCCGGGAACGACTGATCGGCGCGGTAGCGCGTCAGGTACTCGACGCCGTGCTTGGGCGAGCCGTTGAAGTGCTGGCCGACCCAGCCCGCCGTGCTGCCGGCGGTGTGGCCGCGGCCGTCCCAGTAGATCGCGGCGCCGGTGCGCTGCGCCTTCAGCGCGTCGTAGACCAGTGGCTTCCTGGTCCACAACGCCTGGGTGTCGTTGGTGCCGTCGACGTAACGCGAGAACGGACGATCGAGCCCGCTGAGCGGCACGAACGGCTCGATCACGTCGGCGGTGCCGGGACTGCCCGGCAGCGAGGTCGGCAGATCGAGCGCGACGTCTCCCATCACCGCTTCGCCGCCGGACGCCTCGAACACGGCCGGCATCACGAACGACAGACTGGCCGACACCCGTTCGGGGTGCGCGCGCACGAAGATGTGCGTGCCGCGACCGCCGTTCGAGAGCCCGGCGAACGCCGTTCGCGTCGGGTCGACACCGCGGCTGCCCTGCAGCCAGTCGAGGATCCACTCGAGGCGGCGCTGTGCGTAGTTCACCACCAGCGTGCCCGGCGCCGGCACCACACCGACGTCCAGGAAGCGGTCGTAGTCGAAGCAGGTGCCGAACCAGCGCGTACCGATCGCAGTCACCTGGCCCTGGTAGTTGACGTAGAGCCCTTCGTCGGGCGTGACGTAGAGCCCGTTGTCGACGTGCAGGTCGATCTGCTTCTGCGCGCTCGCCGACGGCCGGTAGGTCCAGTACGAGCCGCTGCCGCCGTGGAGGAACACGACTCCCGGCATCGGCGCCTGCGGCAGGCCGGTGCGCGGCTCGAACACCGCGAACACCTCGGCGACGCCGTGACAGCTCGCGCTGCCCATCACCGGAAAGCCGGGCACGCCGCTCGTGTGATCGGCGCGGCCGTCGAGCCAGAACGCGTAGACGTCGTACGGATGGTTCGCGTCGACGCCGCCGTGCTGGCGGTGCGGCACGATCGGGTCGAGCGTCTGCGCGATCGGCCCCGTGCTCGCGAACGGACCGGTGAGCAGGTTCTCGGTCTTGACGACCGCGAAGTACTCGTCACCCGCTGCATGCGGCGTGTAGACGAACAGCCCCTCGTTGCTGCCGAGCACGCGGTTGCCGCCGTTCGACCCCGGGACCGTCCAGGTCGCACCCGGCGCGGAGGCCTGCAGCCGCCCGGCCTTCCAGTCCTGGGGATAGAGCCGCCCGATGCGCTCGGCGGCGGCCAGCTCGGCGAGGTTGGTGATCGGGCTGCCGGAGCGGAACACCGAGATGCTCTCGACTCCGCTGAACGTCAGGTTGTCGTTCCAGACCAGCCAGGTCTGGCCGTCGCGGTTCCAGCCGTTGAGGCCGGTCTGGGCGCGTGCCGCGCTGGCGAGCAGGATGACGGCGACGAACAAGGATGCGATACGGGTGCGAGACATGAGGCGGCTCCGTGGCGACGTGGACCGTCAGGTGAGGGCCCGCACGTCGCCGGCGCACGCGCATTTTCCGCGCCGCGGTCCCGGCCCGAGACCGTTGCCCGCGCGGGCAGCCACGTTCGCCCCGACCTCGCGCTGGAGCCGCCATGAACGCCCCGGACCATCCGCGCCGTCTG
>JAGQRB010000671.1 GCA_020425925.1 Planctomycetota bacterium | reverse complement strand
GTAGCAGACGCCGCCCGGCGCCGGCTGGAAGCCCGGAACGTCGTAGGCCGCGCGGCGCTCGGTCTCGAGCCCGTCGTAACCGATCTTGCTCGCGAGCAGACGCTCCGAACCCGACGTCGTGCGGGCGTAGGTCAGCACCCAGTGCGACTCGGTCTCGAGGTCGAAGCCGACCGCGCCGTTCTGCTGCTGGTTCTGACCGCCGCTGTAGACGATCGACTCGGCGTGCGGCCGGATGCCGTTGACGTCACCGTGGCCCCAGTCGAGCCGCTGCGCCGCGATGTGCGTCGCGAGGTCCGAGCTCGGCTTGCTGGTGAGCGGCTGGCGCAGGCCGTAGGTCACGACGTAGCGCCCGTTGGCCCCCGCGACGGCCGGAGCGACCTCGTGGTAGGAACCGTAGGCGACGTGCCGGGCGTTGCCGTTCGAGCCGAAGGCACCGGCGATGCGCTGCGCGACCACGTCCCACTTGCCGGACGCGAGGTTGTTGTGGCTCTGCCAGGCGACCAGCCAGGAGAATGCGATACCGCCCTCCGAGACCTGGTTGACGGCCGGACGCTCCTCGTCCGTGGTCGAACCGGCGAACTCGAACACCGAGCCGACGGGCGCGCCGTTGCTGCTGATCGCCGTGTCGATCTTGAGTCCGACGACCTGGCTGTTGCTGGTCTCGGCGAACGGCGAGACCGGCTCCCGCTGGAACACCAGCAGCGCGACGGTGCCCGGCACCGAGGACTTCGTCCCGCCGACATCGGGACGCCACTCGCTCGTACCGCTCTGCCACGGCACCGAGCTCGCGCCGGTGCTCAGGGTCGCGTCGTTCTTGCGGTGCGTGTGCCAACGCACCCGGCGGTCACCGCTCGCGAAGTCGCGCTCGAAGACCGTGATGACCTTGCCGGCACCGCTGCCGCCGAGGCCCGCGAGCTGGCCGTGCTGCGCGTTCCACGTCGTCGTGAGGTCGGAGAACACGGTCGCGCCGGGCCCCGAGAAGCCGTCGAGGAAGCGGCGAACGTAGATGTCGACGTCGGTCGCCGAGGCGTAGACCGAGTAGACGACCCAGACGTTGCTCGCGAGCTGCTCGCCGTCGCGGTAGACGTCGACGTCCTTGGCATCGTTGCCGACGTCGAACAGCTGGTTGCTGAGCAGCGGATCGACGACGACCGGGAACACGGCCTGCTCGAGCCATGAGCCGGCGAGCCGCAGCTCGATGCGTCCGTCGGCGACCGCCGTGGTCACCGGCACGGTGTTGCCCAGGGCGTCGAACGCGGTGGCCGCGCCGTAGCCGATCACGCCGTTGCCGGTCGCGTCGGCGAACAGCACCGCACCGTGCATCGCCTCGCGGTTCGTCGCGGTCACGTTGCCCTCGATCGCACCGGTGACGACGAGGTCGCCGCCCGCGGCCGGACGGCGCGAGATCACGAAGGTCTGCTCGAGACCCTCAGCACGCACGTCGTAGGCCTCGACGACGCCGCCGAGGTCGTACTCGAAGCGGTAGTCGCCGACCGGACGCATGCCGCGGATGCCGGAGGTCAGCTCGACCTCGCCGACGCGCACCGACTCGGTGCGCCACGACAGGGTGCGGTTCTCGTCGACACCACGGCCGCAGAACGGCACGAACGTCATGGCGCCGTGAAACGACGTCTTGTAGTTCGAGCCCGCGGCCCAGATGCCGTAGGCGCCACCGACCGGATCGGCCTCGGCCGAGTGGATCGGGACGCGCTGCTCGGAGAGATCGAGGTCCTGACCGGCGGCGGCAGCCGCCAGGCACAGCGAAGAGAGGACGGGAGTCGCGTAGCGAAGAGTGTTCATGACAGTGGTTCCGGCATTCGGAGTTCGAGGTTCGGGCCGGCACGTGCCGCACCCGTTCGGTCCCCGAGGCGCACGAACTCGCGATCGCCGGTCATGCGGTTCACGAGAAAGTCGCCGCCGGGTTTCTCGGCCGGACCCTGCCGCGTTCTGCGCCACTGGTCTCCACCGTCGCCCCGATCGCGACGCGGAGAACACCGATGCTACGAACCGTCTCACTGCTCTCTTTCACCAGTGCGCTGCTCGCCCAGGAGTGGCGACTCGAGGCCGCGCTCACTCCCCCGCCCGCGCGCCAAGGCGCATGCCTCGTCCACGACAGCGCCCGCGGCGTGTCGGTGCTGTTCGGCGGCTACGACTGGACGCCGAACGTCTGGTTCGCCGACACCTGGGAATACGACGGCGCGGCGTGGGTGCAGCGCCAGACCGGGGTCGCTCCTTCGGCGCGCGAGCGGGCCGGCATGTGCTACGACGAGTCGCGCGGCATGGTCGTGCTGTTCGGCGGCCTGCACGGCGGCACGTTCCAGCCGGTCACGTACTTCGGCGACACCTGGGAATACGACGGCACCACCTGGCAGCCGATCTCGCCGCCGGGGATCTCGCCGTCGGCGCGATTCACCGAGCTGACCTACGACGCCGGGCGCGGCCTCACCGTGTTGTTCGGCGGCTACGATGCCGGCGGGCGTCGCAGCGACACCTGGGAATACGACGGCACCGCCTGGGCGCCGCGTCAGACGCCGCACTCGCCGCCGCTCGCCGCGGATTGGGCGGTCACCTTCGATCGCCGGCGCGGCGTCGTCGTCGCGCACCCCGGCTTCCTCATGGGCAGCAGCGGCCCGTTCGAGACCTGGGAGTACGACGGCGCCGACTGGACGAAGGCGAGCTTCGTGACCTCGCCGGGGGCATATCCGCTGCCGAAGATGACCTACGATCGCCGCCGCGATGTCGTCGTGCTCGTCGGCTGCGGCTACACCGGCTATCCCGACACCTGGGAATACGACGGCACCGACTGGCAGCTGCGCGCGACCCATCCGACCAACGACCTCAGGGGCCAGACCCTCACCTTCGACGACACCAGCGGTTCGCTGCTGATGTTCGGCGGCGAGAAGGCCGTCGGGCCGTACATCGTCGGCACCAACGAGACCTCGCGCTTCGCCACGTTCGCGGCGTTCGAGACGCTCGGCGCGCCTTGCCCCGGAACGCTGGGTGCCGCCGCGCTGACGACCGTCGGCAATGCCGTGCCGCGACTCGGCACGACGTTCGCGGGCCAGGTCGTGAACCTCGTCGGCTCCG
Source organism: Planctomycetota bacterium (assembly GCA_020425925.1). GTDB lineage: Bacteria > Planctomycetota > UBA1135 > UBA1135 > UBA2386 > JAGQRA01. Next base: position 18,462 of record JAGQRB010000671.1, on the reverse strand, counting down.
ATCTGCCGATCCTCTTCCTCGGGCTCGCCGAGGTCGGAACCAGCCTCGGCGGAATCGGATTGCCGGCGTGCACACAACACGCGCGCGCCGACGTCGCGCTGCCGCTGACGAACCAGGCCGGCAGCGCCGCGTGGCAGCTCACGATCCCGGTGTTCCCGGACCTGCAGGGTGTGCGACTCGCGGCGCAGGCGCTCGTGCTCGACGCCAGCCTGCAACCGCGGGCGGCGACCAACGGCGCGCGGCTCACGGTCGGCTGGTGAGCCTCGCGGAACGCCGCGCCGACCGGGTCGCTCGGCCGGGGCAACCGACCCCGGTTGACAACTGTCGTCGTCGACTATATCCATAGTCGCCATGCCACGACGACGCCGCCAGCAGAGTCCCAGCACCGCCAGCCGACCAGCGTCACCCGAGACCGAGCTCTCGCGGCTCGAGATGGAGGTCATGGACGAGGTCTGGAAGCTCGGCGAGTGCTCGACGGCGGAAGTCGTCGAGGCGTTCGCGAAGCGGCGGCCGCTGGCCGCGACGACGATCCGGACCGTGCTCGCGAACCTCCGTACCAAGGGCTACGTCGAGGCCGTGCCGACGGTCGAGCGCGGCATGCGCATCAAGCCCGCCGTCGAGCGCGAGCCGGTGATCCGGCGCACGCTCGCGCGACTGCGCGACAGCCTGTTCGGCGGCTCGCCGCGCCAGGCGATCGCGTTCCTGCTCGCGTCGGAGGAGATCAGCGACGACGAGCTCGACGAGCTCGGCAGCTTGATCCGCAATCGTCAGAAGGAAGGCAAGAAGACCGGCCCGAGCCGCAAGGGGACGCGATGAACGACGTGTTGACGAGATTGCTCTACGCCGCCGCCGACGTCCTCGTCGTCGCGGCGATCGTGCTCGCGGTGACCGCCGCGCTGCGCCGCCGTTCGCCGCGCCTCGCCGCCCTGCTTTGGCTGATCGTGCCGGTCAAGGTGCTGTGTTCGCTGGCGTTCGGCAGCCTGATCGCGTTCCCGGTCGGCGGCCACGAGCAGACCACGACGTCGGCGGCTTCCGAGCGCCGGGTCGTCGAATGGGCGCCGGTGACACCGCCGCTACCGACGGCAAAGCCAACGGCCGACCCACGCCCACCAGCGGCGAGCGCGGCAACCAGCGCCACGCGCGAGACCGACGCGACCGCGGCGCCCGCCAGCGCGCTGCCATCCCTCGCGGCGGTCGCGCTGAGCTTGTGGGCCCTCGGCGCCATCGCGCTGCTCGCGCGCTCGGTCCGCGACCGCGTGCTCGGGGCCCGACTCGTGCGGCGCTCGACCCCGGCGCCGGAGCGGCACCGGCGGCTGGCACAGACACATGCCGAGGTCTTCGGCGTGCGCGCCCCGGCGGTCCGCACCACCCGCGATCTCCGATCACCGGCACTGGTCGGCACCCTGCGGCCGGTCGTCCTGCTGCCGGAGTCGTTCCGCGATCTCGACGACATCGAATGGGCGATCCGACACGAGCTCATGCACGTCGTGCAGCGCGACCCGTGGGCCGCGCTGCTGCACGAGCTGGCGCGCATCGCGTTCTTCTTCCACCCCGCCGTCTGGCTCGCCGCCTCGCGCTGGGACGAAGCCGCCGAGCTCGCGTGCGACCGCGCGCTGGTGCACGACGCGCCGCAGTCGCTGGCCTACGCCGAACGACTGCATGCGCTCGCGGTGCGCATGCGCCAGCGACCCGACCCGGTGCTGCGGAGCGGCCTGTTCGCGGCCCGGTCGCGCGTCGGCCGGCGCATCGAAGCACTCGTCGACGACGATGCGACGCCATCGCGCCCGACGCGCAGTGCCGGCGCGATCGCCGCCCTGCTCGGCGCCGCCGCGCTGCTGGCGGGCACCGGCCCGGCGATGCCCGCGCACGAGTTCGAGTTCGCCGGCGTGGTCCACGGTCCGGACGGTGCGCCGGTGGCGGACGCCGACGTGTCGCTGTCGGTGTTCGATCCCGGGCAGTGGCACATCGTCACGCTGCGCAGCACGCGGACCGGCGCGGACGGCAGCTTCGCGATCGGCTTCGACTCCGCCGAGCTGCCGTTCGACCGCCGTCGCTACGAGTACTCGGACAACGTCGCGCTGACGGTCACGAAGGACGGATTCGCACCCGACTGGGTGTCGACGCGCGCACTCGAGCGCCGCGACGCGATCGCGCTGCACCTGCTGGAAGACGTTCCGCTGCGGGGCCACCTGGTCGACGAGGATGGCCAGCCGCTCGCGGGTGCGACGCTCCGCATCGTGACGCTCTACGCCGCCGAAGCCGAATCGCTCGACGAGTGGCAGAGCGCACTCGAGGCCGGAACGCCCGTCCGGGCAGCGAACGCGACGCTGCGGAAGTCGGTGCAGGTTCCCGACCGGCTCGCGGCCGAGGCGAAGACCGATGCGACCGGCGCGTTCACGCTGCGGGGCGTCGGACGTGATCGCCACGCCTGGGTGCGCTGCGTCGGCGGTGACGCAGCGGCGATCCGCGTGCGTCTCGCCAACCGGATCGTCGACGCCGACCTGCTGGCGCGCGCCAACCGCGGCTGGGCCGAGCCGGTCGTCGGCGCCGACAGCCTCGTCGTCGGTCAGCGCACACGACCGGTCGAGGGCGTCGTGCGCGACGACACCGGCGCGCCGATGGCCGGCGTCGAGGTCATCAGCGAAGCGATCGCGCAACGCGGGATCAGCATGGTGGACCACGGTCTGCGCACCACCACCGACGCCGCCGGCCGGTTCCGCCTGCTCGGTTTCGCCAAGGCCAAGGGCAATGCGATCCTGCTGGCTCCCGGCGAAGACCAGCCGTTCCTGATGCGCGAGGTCCGCCTGCCCGACCCCGACGGCATGGCACCGATCCAGCTCGAGGTGAAGCTGAACCGCGGCATCTGGATCACGGGCAAGGTCGCCGAGCGCGGCAGCGGCGCGCCCGTCCCCGGCGTCGTCACCTACCACCCCGAGCTGACCAATCCGGTCGCCGCATCGATCGACCAGTTCAAGGACCGCCAGCTCGACGGCCCCGGTTACCCGACGCACGCCGACGGGACCTTCCGGATCGTCGGGCTGCCGGGCAAGGGCCTGATCGGGTTCGCCGCCGATCGCGAGTACTGCATGGGCACCGGCTTCGACCCGTCCTGGAAGGTCGACGAACGCGGCTCGCTGCTCGTGCTGACCGCGGGCGGTCCGGAGCCGGGGCCGACCTGGCCGACGTCGATGGCCGCGGTCGACATCCCGACGGATGCCACGACGTTCGCGTGTGACCTCCAGGCCGACCCCGGGACTTCGATCGCCGTCGAGGTCGCGGCTGCCGACGGCGCGGCCATCGACGGCGTCGAAGTGATGGGTCTGGGCTCGAAGTTGACGCGTGCGAAGGTCCGCGGCTCGCAGTTCGTCGTCGGGCGGATCGGCCCGTTCGAAACCCGGTTGGTATCGGTGTACACCCCGGACCGGCAGCTCGGCACGATAGTCCGACTGCGCGCCGGCGACGCTCCGACCCAGCGCCTCACCCTGCAGCGCGCGGCGACGATCCGTGGCCGCATGCTCGACCAGGACGGTGCGCCGATCGGCGACACCAGCGTGCAGCTACTCACGTTGCCCGAGACGCAGTCGGCGCGCAGCACGAAGACCGACAAGGACGGCAACTTCGCGATCGAAGGCGTGCTCTGCGACAGCGAATACTGCCTGCTGCTGATGATCCCGAAGGGGATGATGCCGAGGATGGTGACCGCGATCGACCGCGTCGAGGTCCGTCCCGGCGAGGTCCACGACCTCGGCGAGACGAAGGTCAAGCTGCCATGATCGCAGCGCCGACCCGCGCCGAACTGCTCGCACCGTACGAGCCGACGACGGACGAGCCGTGGAATCTGCTGCGGGTCCGCCACCTCTACCTACGGGCCGGCTTCGGCGCGACCTGGGACGAACTCCAGGACGGCCTCGCGCGCGGACCGGCAGCGGTGCTCGACGATTTCTGCGCCGGGCGCCGCCGCGAAGGTGTTCCCGCCGGCGTCGAAGCCGTGGCGCGACAGCTCGAGGGCGCGGCGCGCGCGTCGAGCGAGGCCCGACGCTACGAGGCGTTCTGGTTCTGGCGCATGCTCTACGGCGCCGACCCGCTGCGCGACCGCCTGACGCTGCTCTGGCACGACCACTTCGCGACCAGCAACGAGAAGATCTCCGACGCTGCGGTGGTCTGGCACCAGATCGACATCCTGCATCGGCTCGCCCGTGGGCGCTTCGGCGAGCTGCTGCCGGCCTGCATCAAGGACCCCGCGATGCTGCTCTGGCTCGACGCCGCGAGCAACTACCGCGAACACCCCAACGAGAACCTCGCGCGCGAGCTCATGGAGCTGTTCACGCTCGGCGAGGGCAACTACACCGAGACCGACGTGCGCGAGGTCGCGCGCGCGCTGACCGGTTGGCGCATCACCGCGACCGGCGAGTTCTTCGTATTCGCCGAACACCACGACATCGGCAGCAAGACGATCCTCGGGCGGAACGATGACTTCGACGGCGACGGGGTCCTGGCGCTGCTGCTCGAGCACCCGGCGACGGCGCGCCGGCTGGCGTGGCGCATCGCCAGCGCGTTCGTCGCCGAGCCCCTGCTCACCGACGCCCTGATCGACGAGCTCGCGTCGCTGCTGCAGGACAGCGGCCTCGACCTCGGCGCGGCGGTCGACCGACTGCTGCGCTCGCGCTCGTTCTTCTGCGACGCCAACCTGCGCGCGATGACGACGCCGCCGGCCGTCGCGGTGACCGCGCTGACGCGCGCGTTCGAGTGCTTCGGCCCGGCGGTCGCCACCCGCTCGCTGGCGCAGTGGAGCGAAGCCGCCGGCCAGCGACTGCTGCACCCACCGAGCGTGTTCGGCTGGCCGCGCGGCGAGGGCTGGTTCACCACCAGCACGCTGCTCGCGCGCGCGAAGTTCGCGCGGGCGCTGGTCGCCGGCGAACTGTCGGTCGACGGCACCGATCGGCCGGTCGCACGCCTGCTCACGCGGCACGACGTGCCCGGGGACGCCGCCGCGCAGGTCGCGTTCTTCGGCCGCCTGTTGCTCGGGGAAGAGCCCCGCGGCGAACTCCGCGAGATGCTGCTCGCCACCGCCAGCGAGCCCGGCGAACGGGCCTGCGACGAGATGGTCGTCCGCCTCTGCACGTCCGTAGCGTGCCAACTTGCCTGACCGATGGGCTCGCCTGACCGATGGGAGATCGACATGCACTCGCGCCGTGACTTCCTCAGGAACACCTGTCTGCTGCCGTTCGCTCCCGCATTCGGTGCGTGTGCCGCGAACGCTGCGCGCCGCGACGCCGACGCGCCTCGAGCGTCGCACGGCCGCATCCTCGTCGTCGTCGAGCTCAACGGCGGCAACGACGGCGTCAACACGGTCGTCCCCCATCGCGATCCGGGCTACGAGCAACTGCGCTCGGCGTTGCGATTGCCGCGCACCGAGCTGTTCGCGCTCGACGACGAGCTCGGCCTGCACCCGTCCCTGCGCGGCTTCAAGGAGCTGTTCGACGCCGGGCAGCTCGCGGTCGTGCAGGGCGCCGGCTATCCCGAGCCCAACCTCTCGCACGACACCAGCATGGCGATCTGGCACACGGCGCGGCGCGATCGCGCCGGTCGCACCGGCACCGGCTGGATCGGCCGCGTCTTCGACCGCGACGACCCGCACACGTCGAGCATGCCCGGTGCGGTTCTCGTCGGCCCACACGCGCCGCCGGCAGCGCTACGCGGACGCCGCTTCACCGCCGCCGCCGTGCCGACGATCGAGGAGTTCCTCGCCGCCGGCGATCTCGCCGAACGCATGCTGCCCGCGAGCGACGCGGGCTCGCCGCTGGGCCGGCACCTCGATCGCACGATCGCCAGCACCCGCACCACGACGGCAGCGCTGCGACGCGTCGTCGACTCGGCGCCGGCGAGCACGGCGTATCCGGATGGCAAACTCGCGCATGACCTGCGGCTCGCCAGTTCGCTGATCCGCGCCGGCTTCGACGCGTCGGTGTACTACGCGATCCAGACCGGCTACGACACCCACTCGCTCCAGCTCGAACCCCACGCACGGCGGCTGCAGGAACTCGGCGACTCGCTGGTCGCGTTCTTCACCGATCTGCGCGACGCGCGGCTCGACGAGCGTGTGACCGTGCTCGTATTCAGCGAGTTCGGACGGCGCGCGGCCGAGAACGCCTCACGCGGAACCGATCACGGCACCTCCGGCCCGGTGTTCCTGGCCGGGCCCGGGGTGCGCGGCGGTGTGTTCGGGCGGACGCCGAGCCTCAGCGACCTGGTCGACGACAACCTGACGATGTCGGTGGACTTCCGCCGGATCTACGCCGCGGTGCTGCGCGACTGGCTCGCTCGTGATCCGGTCGCGGTGCTCGGGGACGGATTCGAGCCGTTGGCGCTGTTCGCGTGAGAGACGGGGCGTGGTTTTGAACCGTCAGACGAGGAACCGGACTCGCGACTCCATCACCGAGCCGCTTCTTCCGACTACCCTGTCCGCATGGGTCGCAATGCTCCGACAACACTCGCAGTGCTGGCGACACTGAGTCTCGCGCTCGACTGCCAGAGTCCCTACGCCGGATGTGAGGCACCCGAGCAGGCGCTGCGTTGCTACCTGCACGGCATGCTCACCGACACTGCAACGTCACCCGCGGGCGCGATCGTGCCGGGGAACCGAGTGCTGATCGCGCTGCACTCGGCCGCCGTCGCAGATCTCGCCGCCACGCAATTGAATCGCTGGTGGCCGAACCGGTATCCGTTCGACCCCGCGACGACACGATCTACTCGTCGGCTCCAGATCGAGGCGCTGCGCGCAGGCCGTCCGAGCACGCTGCGGCGGCCAAATCCGGACGCAGCAACTCGTTCCCCGCGGATCGCAACGGTCTCGTTCGCCGCATCGGCCAAGGCGCTCGGCCCGGCGCAGCGGCAGAGGATCGAGCTGCTGTGCGGTCATGAAGCCGACACATTCGCCCTGTTCGCGGCGCTTGTCGGCCCAGCCGACGAGTGCTCGCCACGGACTCTCGAGTTCGATCTCGAGAGGATGGGTGGACAGGTCGGCTTCCGGCTGGTGTGCGGACTCGGCCTCGATCCCAACGACTGGCAGGGCGCGCGTTTGTCCGTCGTCGCGACGGCGGCGGGAAAGCGGATCGCCAGATCCGAACTGCATTGCGCGCGCATCCCATTGCAGGACCTTCGAGACTCACTCGAGGAGTACCGGGCATCCGTCGACGAGGCGCTGGCACGCCCGATCTCGGAGGGAGTCGAAGTCACTCTCGGTCTCGGCCAACGCTAGCTCCGAGCCGCTGCTGACGGGCGTCACCAAGCCAGCCCGCCGATCCGGTACGACCTGTAGAACTGCGTGCCGCTGACCCCCGCGATCGGGAACCAACACCGCATCGGCCTCGCCGCCCGAACGACCCGCGCGAGGTCGGACCAGATCGGGGAATCACCTGGCGCAGCCGATCTCGGATTGCGGGCGAAGAACTCCTCGATCCACGCGACCGCCGGTTCGACGATCGCGAGATCCATCCGGAACGTAGCCAGGAGCATCCGATGCGAACTCGGCTCGTCGCATCCGAACCAGCGATCTACCGGCTCGTCCTGCAGTCGTCGGAAGCACCCCAGGACGCGGGCCGCTGCGCCGTCACCATCGGCGGCGCCGAACTCGACCACCTGGGCCGAAATGACGTGCCGACCCGCCTGCCTTCCGGCGCGAAGGCCGAGCGCACCGTCGTCGCCGACCCGGTCGAACAGACAGTGAAAGCGCCAGCGCCGCAGCTCTGCCGCCATCGCGTCCATCGCGTGCGCCGCCGGCACGACCTCATCGAACGAACCCGGCCAGTGCAACAACTGCCGTTCCAAGCCGACGCGCATTCGCATTCCGACCCCCTCGAACAGGGCACGGAACCACGAACGGGAGCCGACGGCATCGGGCCTGCGCCTCGTACGGCTCGGCGGCCGCGCGCGATCGCCATGGTCGCTCACAGCGACATGGTGGCCCGAGGGGGGAAGCCGCTGGCCTCACCCCCACGCGACTACCGCCCGGGCTTGGCGAACAACCCCTGTAGCGCCGCGCCGAGCTGTTCGCGCTTCGCGATCTCGGCGCGGTCGGCCTCGGGGATCACGTTCTGGCCGGTGACCTTCTCCTGCTGGTAGATCACGGAGCAGATCCGCTCGGCCTCCTCGCCGCGCGGCTCGAACTCCCGGGCCGCCTTGCTCGCATCCCAGGCGCCGCGCAGATCGCGCAGCATCAGCTTGCACGCCGCGATGCCGCAGGCGACGCCGTAGTTCGCCGTGACGTTCGGCGTGCCGTCCTCCTTCCGGTGGTCGGTGCCGAGCTGCTCGTACGCCGACAGCGCCTGCTGCACCTGCTCGGGACCCTGCGCCGCGACGAGCATCTCGTAGCACGGCTGCAGGTCGAGTCCGGCCGCCGAGCGCACCACCGGCACCTCGAGCGCGAAGTTGCGATCCTCGAACAGCTGCGCCGCGACCGTGTCGGCGTTCTTGGCGGCTTCGGCCGCCGCGGCCTTCCGGGCGCGCTCGTCGATGCCCTTCTGCGCCAGCTTGCGGATCGCGTCGATCGCCGCGACCGCCTGCTCGCGCGACTCGAACCGCTGACCCTCCTTGAAGGTGAGGGCGTTGTCGTAGGTGTTCTGGCCCGCGGCCACCTGGGCGCCGTCACGGTGGATCGAGATCTGGTACGGCACCGTCACCGTGAACGCCGGGTAGAAGTACTTGCCGAGCTGCATCGCCCCGGGCTCGCTGTACTGAACCTCGCCGAGACCGACGCGAACGATGACGTCGGCGTCACCGGAGGTCGCCTGCATGCCGTTGCGATCGAACACCGCGACGCGGCCGCTGGTCCCCTCGACGTGGTAGGTCCGGCCGGTCATGTCCTGGAACAGCGGCGGGCCCGAGAAGCGGTAGGACACCGGACTCGTCGTGACCCAGCCATCGGTGTAGCCGACCGAACTCGTCGAGACGCAGCCGAAGGTCGTCGCCACAACGGCGGCCACCAGCGTGAACTTGAGGCTCTTCATGCCGTCGTATCGAACCCCGGGCACGAGGCGCTGGGGTGGAGCGCCATGCCAACGATGGCAGCGCCGGAAAGCGACCGCCCCCACGGCTTCGCGGCAGTCGGCGTTCCGCGCCGTCGACCGCCCCGCTATCGTGGTGGCTTCCGGACAGCGGGTGCGCCAGGACCGACTCCCACACCCCGCAGCCCGACCGGCCGACGATGGCAACCGACAACCCGAAGACTCCCACCTCCACCGACCTCGAGCCCGGCGAACTGCCGCTCGAGGCATTCGAGAACAAGATCGTCGTCCGACCGATCGTCATCGCGGACTACGACCAGATCGTCGAGATGGCGAAACTCTGCTTCCCCGGCATGATCCCGTGGGCACGCGATCAGATCGCGAGCCAGCTCGAGGTCTTTCCTGAAGGGCAGATCTGCATCGAGTACCAGGGCCGGATCGTCGCGTCGTCGAGCTCGCTGATCGTCGACTTCGACCTGCATGCCGAGTGGCACGATTGGCGCGAGATCGCCGATGGCGGCTACATCCGCAGCCACGACCCGGACGGCGACACGCTGTACGGCATCGAGATCATGGTGCATCCCGACTACCGCGGGATGCGGCTGGCGCGGCGGCTCTACGAGGCCAGAAAGGAGATCGCGCGCCGCCACAACCTCGTGCGCATCATCATCGGCGGCCGCATCCCCGGCTACGGCAAGTTCGCCGACGACCTGTCGCCGCGCGAGTACGTCGAGAAGGTCGTCGGCCGCGGTCTCTACGACCCGGTACTGACGACGCAGGTCGCGAACGGCTTCGTGCTGAAGAAGCTGATCCCGAACTACTTCCCGTCGGACACCGCGTCGCGCGGCTACGCCACGCACCTCGAGTGGACCAACCTCGACTACGTCGAGCAGACCGCGCAGCGGCGCATGCAGTCGGTCGCGTTCGCCCGCATCTGTGCAGTGCAGTACCAGATGCGCCACCTCGACGCGTTCGAGGAGTTCTGCGCCCAGTGCGAGTACTTCCTCGACACCGCCTCGGACAGCAAGTCGGACTTCGTGCTGTTCCCCGAGCTGATCACGACCCAGCTGCTGTCGGTCGCCGAGCAGAAGAAGCGGCCGAGCGACGCGGCGCGTGCGCTGGCCGATCACACCGCCGCGTACCTCGACTTCTTCAACCGGATGTCGATCAAGTACAACGTCAACATCGTCGGTGGCAGCCAGTTCACCGTCGAAGGTGACAACCTGTACAACGTCGCCTACCTGTTCCGTCGCGACGGCACGATCGCGAAGCAGTACAAGCTGCACATCCCGCCCGACGAACGGCGTTGGTGGGGCCTGCAGCCGGGCGACGGCATCGAGGTCTTCGACACCGACCGCGGCAAGGTCGCGATCCTGGTCGGCTACGACATCGAGTTCCCGGAGATCGCGCGGGTCGCCGTCAGCCGCGGCGCGCGCATGCTGTTCGTGCCGTTCTCGAGCGAGAGCCGGCAGTTCTACCTGCGCGTGCGCTACTGCGCGCAGGCGCGCGCGGTCGAGAACAACGTCTTCGTCGCGATCTCGGGAGCGACCGGCAACCTGCCGTTCGTGCAGAACGCGGACGTGCACTACGCCCAGTCCGGCATCTTCACGCCGCTCGACTACTCGTTCGCGCGCGATGGCATCGCCGGCGAGTGCACGCCGAACATCGAGACCCTGCTGATCCACGACGTCGATCTCGACATGCTGCGGCGGCACCGCCACATGGGCACGTTCCAGCCGTGGGAGGACCGCCGGCGCGAGCTGTATGCGGTGCACTACGTCGACCCGGACGACGGCGAGGCGAAGTTGCTCTGAGCGACCGGCAGGGGACGCCACGGTACCGACGTGTCCCTGTGGGAAGAGCGCGGCGACGCGCGTTCATGGCCCCGTGACCGGTGCTTCCGGTCGCGGACTCAGAACTTGTCGAGCCGACCGGCCGACAAGGCCGACGCCCGATGATCCGACTCGCTCCCGTTCTCTTCTGCGGCCTCGCCGCCGCGCTGCTCAGTTTCGCGATCGAAGCCCAGGACCCGGGTCGAGGGCCCGGTGGCCGCGGTCGGCGCGGCCCCGGCCGGATGCCGATGCAGTCGGTGACCACGAGGCTCGATACCGACGGCAACGGTGAGCTGTCGGCCGGCGAGGTCGAAGGCGCGGCGGCAGCGCTGCGCGCGCTCGACGGCAACGGCGATGGTGAGCTGTCGCGTGCCGAGCTGATGCCGGATGGCGGGCGCGGTCGCCGCGGGCGGCGAGATGAGGGCGAGGGCCCGCCGGACGGACCGCCGGGCTTCGAGCCGCCCGAAGGTGTGCCCCCCGAAGGTGGACCTCCCGCAGGCGGCTTCCCCGGCGGCGGGTTCCCGGGAGGTCCAGGCGGCATGCGGTTCCCCGATCCCGTGCTCGACGCGCTCGACGTCGACCGCGACGGCGTGCTCTCGGCCGACGAGATCGACGAGGCCGGCCCGTCGCTCCTGACCCTCGATCGCGACGACGACGGCGCGCTCGCCGAAGACGAGCTCATGCCGCGGTTCGGTCCCGGCCGTCGCGGCGGCTTCCCGGGTGGGCCCGGCGGTGGCTTCCCGGGCGGCCCCGGCGGTCGCATCGGACGCGACCGCGGCGACGGCCGGCGCGTCGCCCCCGAAGACGTCGAGCGCGCCGATGGCGTCGCGATCGTGCCGGACCGCGCGACGTTCGAGGAGCTCAGCTATCAGGGCGAAGAGGTGATGATCGACACGCAGCTCGCCAACCTCGAGTTCGTGAAGTTCATCGTCGCCGACGCGGGCAGCGACCATCCCGCGATCTACTTCATGAACACCAACCGCTACCGCGCGCATCCGATGTTCGCGCAGGTCGTCGGCGTGCAGCAGGGCTTCGGCCGCCGCGGCGGCGACGAGTCGCGTTCGATGATGGGTGTCCTGGTCTATCGGCCGCGCAACAGCGCGCCGGACGGCTCGGCGGGACTCTACACCTTCGAGTTCGAGCCCAACGACGCCTACTCCTACGACCTCGTGAAGGTCGCGTTCGAGCTGCTGACCGCGAAGGCACCGGTCGTCGCAGAACGCCTGGCCTACCACGTGATGGACGGCGCACGTCGCCAGTTCGAGCGCGATCGCGACGACTACGAGCGTGCCGCGTTGCCGGTGTTCCTGCCGGAAGCGCGACTCGCCGACCTGGCCTACCTGCCGCTGCACCAGGGCGAGGGCTACGGCCGGCTGCGCCTGATGCAGCTCGACGAGCGCCCGGGCATACGCGACATCGTGGTCTACACCCGGCTGCCGAACGAGCTGCCGCGCGTCGCCGGCATCCTGACCGGCGAGCAGCAGACGCCGCTCTCCCACGTCAACCTGCGCGCGGTCCAGGACGACGTGCCGAACGCGTTCGTACGCGGTGTCGCCGAGAACGCGGCGGTGAACGCGCTCTACGGCAAGTACGTGCACTACCGGGTCGACGCCGATGGCTACACGCTGCGCGAGGCGTCCCGCGAAGAGGTCGAGGCCCACTTCGCGGCGATGCGGCCGGCGACCGAACAGGTGCCGACGAGCGATCTGTCGGTGACCGCGATCCGGTCGCTCGACGCGATCGGCTTCGCCGATGCCGCGAGCGTCGGGGTCAAGGCCGCGAACCTCGCCGCCATGCACCACATGGACCTGCCGGCAGGCCTGGTGCCGGCCGGCTACGCCGTGCCGTTCGCGGGCTACGACGCGTTCATGCGTCACAACGGCCTGTTCGACCGCGCGCGCACGATGATCGCTGACCCCGAGTTCCGCCGCGACGCCGAACGGCGCGAACGCGACCTCACCGCGTTCCGCGCGGCGATCTGCGCCGCCGAGATGCCGTCGGAGTTCGCCGCAGAGCTCGCCGAGCTGCAGTCCGCGTTTCCTTCCGGCACTCGGATCCGCTGTCGATCGAGTACCAACAACGAAGACCTGCCCGGCTTCAGCGGCGCCGGGCTCTACGACTCGTTCACCCACAAGCCATCGGAGGGTCACCTCGCCCACACGATCCAGCAGGTCTACGCCAGTCTCTGGAACTTCCGCGCCTTCGAGGAGCGCGAGTTCCATCGCGTCGACCACTTCGCCACGATGATGGCCGTGCTGGTGCACGAGAACTTCCGCGGCGAGCTCGCGAACGGCGTCGCGGTCTCCGACGACATCGTCTACCGCGATGCGACGGATCCGCGGCGGCGCTACTACGTGAATGTCCAGGTCGGAGAGGACCTCGTCACCAATCCCGAAGGGGCCTCGCTGCCCGAAGAGCTCGTGCTCGACCCGCGCGACGCCCGCCTCGACCAGGTCGTGCGGCGCAGCAACCGTACCGAGGAAGGCACCGCGATCCTGACCGCGGCCCAGGCCGAGCAGCTGCGCGCCGACCTGCGCAGGATCCACAGCGGCTTCCGCAAGCTCTACGGCAAGTCGCTGCGCGATCGGTTCGCGATCGAGATCGAGTTCAAGATCACCGCCGCGGGCAAGCTCGCGATCAAGCAGGCGCGGCCGTGGGTGTACTGAACTCGCCGCGGCCCGAGGTCGCCGTGACGCGCGCCGCGCCCGAGCCGCTCGGTCCGCGCCGCGAAGACAAGTTCCTCGCGACCGCCGACCAAGCCGTGGCGTTTGCCGACTGGGCCGCCGGCCGTTTCGAGCCCGACCCGCACACCGGCCCCGACGGCTCCTACCTGGTGGTCTCGCTCTACTTCGACACGGCTGCGTTCGACAGCTTCCGCCGCGGCGGCGACGGCGGCTGGCCCAAGCACCGACTGCGCAGCTACGGCTCGGACCCCGAGCTCCGCTTCCTCGAAGAGAAGCTGCGGCGCGGCGACCGGGTCTGGAAGCGGCGCGTCCGTTGTGCGCCCGGCGACTGGCCGGACGGCGCACCGGCCGGCGACGAACCCGGTCAGCTGTGGTTCCGTCGCCGCTGGCAGCGCCTCGGTCTTCGGCCGGTGCTACACGTGACCTACCGGCGCGTCGCCTTCGTGTCGGCGGACGGAGACCGCGTGACGATCGATTCGGACCTCGCGTGCTGCGCGGCGGCTCCGCAGGGCGCGGTGAGCCTCGCGGCGCCCGGCCCGACCCGCGCTGTCGCGACACCGCACGTCATCGAGCTCAAGTATGCCGGCGTTCCGTCCGCGCCGATGGCGGCGGCGATCGCCCGACTCGGACAGCGGCCGGTACGCACATCCAAGTACTCGATCGGCGTGCGTGAACTCGGCCTCGACCCGGCGGACGGGAGCAGCACGTGATCGCGACCGCAATCGCGCAGGGGATGTTCGACACCTCCGAGCAGCTCGTCGCGGACGGACTCCGGATCGGCGGACGCCTGCTCGGCGCGACCGGGTTCGGCCTGATCGTCTCGCTGCTCTACGCCTACTCGCGGCGACCGCGCGACCGCGAGCCCGGCTTCCGCCAGACGCTCGTGCTGCTCGCGCCGCTGATCACGATGGTGACCGTAGCGGTCGGCTCCAACGTCGCGGCCGCGTTCACGCTGGTCGGCACGCTCGCGATCGTGCGCTTCCGGACCGCGATCCGCGATTCGCGCGACACCGCGTTCGTGATGTTCTCGGTCGCGGCCGGGCTCGCGCTCGGCAGCGGCAGCTACATCGTCGCGACGCTCGGCACCATCGTCGTCGGCGCCGCGATCCTGGCGATGCCGCCGCGCGGCGCGGCGCAGGCTCCGGGGTCCCAGACGGCGCTGCTGCGCCTCGTGCTCGTGCCGCCCGATGCCGACGTCGGCCCGGCGCTGGCGGCCGTCGGGTCGATCGCCACCGCAGCGACGATCCTGCGCGCGAACGCGGACCTCAAGGCCGGATCGATGGACCTCCGACTGCGCCTGCGCGGCGTCGACCCGTCGCGCTTTCCGGCGGTCCTCGCCGGTGTGCTCGAGCTCCCCGAAGTGGTGCGCGCGAGCTGCGAGGTCGACGAGGATGGCGCCGCCGGAGAAGGGCGGTTCGACAGCGGCTCGGGGCCGCCGCGCGGCGAATGACCGGACCGGGCGCAGGTCGCTCGCACCGCCCTTCGGCCACTGCGCTCGCTACCGCTTTCGCGACCTCGCGTCCCGCAGCGCCTTGAACATCTCCAGCCGGATGAGCACGAAGTCGCCGGGCCCGTACTCGGCGTAGGTCCGCTCCTGCTCGCGGATCGCATCGTCGAGTCGCCCGTTGAGGAACAGCGCCAGGCTCGCGGTGTCACGGCCTTCGGGCGACAGCCCGTCGTCGGCCAGCATCACCTCGGCGCAGACCAGCGCCAGTGGCTCGTAGCGCCCCTCCGTCGCCCGTCGCACCATCAGCTGCCAGACCCAGTTGTTGAGGCTCATGCCGCGCCGCCTGGCGGCGATCTTCTGGCCGAGCTCCCGGGCCCGCCTGAACTCCCGATCGAAGCGGTACAGGATCAGGTACTCGAGCATGTCGAGCTCGAGCGCGTCGACGGTCTCGACCGACCGCACCGCCGCGATCGCCGCGCGCGCGATGTCGGCCATCGGCGCACCGTGCTCCGACTCGCAGATCGCCTTCGCGAAGTCGAGCAGCGCCGCAGGGTCGTTGCGGAACTCGGCGACCAGGTTCCGGTTCGACGCCGCGGCTTCCTTGCCCTTGCCGCAGCCCAGCAGGGCGCGGATGTGGGCCGAGCGCAGCGGCGCGACCTCGCGACCGGCCGGCAGCATCGGCACGAGGTTCATCAGCGCCGTCTGGTATTCGCCGACGTCGGCGTGGGCGAACACACCCCGGTTGAAGAACAGCCCGAGCTCCTCCGGGGTCTGCTCGAGCGCCTTCACGGCGGCGGAGACCGTGTCGTTGGCTTCGCTGCGATTGCGGCCGATCTCGACCCAGGCGAGGTACTTCAGCCCGTGGCCGACATGGCTGCGCGGGTGCGCGGCGATCCACCGATCGGCGAACTCGACCACGCGTTTCGGGTTCTTCGCGATCAGACGCTTCGGGTCGCCGTCGATCCAGGCGGCACGGACCGCGTCGTATTCGTCGCCGAAGTCGAACATGTCGAAGGCGATCGGATCCCGCGCCGTCTTCATCACGTCGAATCGCACGTCGGCCGGGATCGGCTCGGGTCGCACGGCCGGCGAGTCGGTGGTGGCACCCTGCGCCGCGACCGGCGAAACACAGGCTGCGAGCGCGAACAGCGCCATTCCGCAACGATCGTCGGTATTCATGGGATCTCGGTCTCCTGCTTCGCCACGTCGAGCTGCGAACCCGGTCACGCGGGAGGGTGTCCATCATTCCGTCGGCGTCGCCTCGGGGTCAAGAACCCCGAAACGCGACCCGCGCGCCTCAGGCCGACTTCAGGGCCATCGCGACACTCGAGAGTCGTACCGATGGCCTGCTGTCCCGCGGATTCCCGATCGAGCGAGCGCAAGGCACTGCTCGCATCCGTCGTGCTCGGCCTGTGGCTCTGCCTCGCACTGCCGGTCTTCAGCCAGGAGGCCTACTACTGGTCGTACGCGCAGCACCCGGCGCTGTCGTACTACGATCACCCGCCGATGACCGCGTGGCTGATCTGGCTCGGCACCCACGCGTTCGGCGATGGTGCCCTCGGCATCCGTGCCGGGACCCTGGTCTGCGCGCTCGTCGTCACGCTCGCGGGCCTGTCGCTGCTCCGCAGATTCGGCGCCGACGAGCGTGCACGACTCGCCTGGATCGTCCTCGGCTTCGGCGTGCCGATGTACGCGGCACTCCATTTCCTGGCGAATCCGGACCCACCGCTGTCGGCATTCTGGGCGCTCGCGATGCTGAGCCTCTGGCGCGCCCGCGACGGCGGCCTCGGCTGGTGGCTGCTGGCGGGCCTCGCCGCCGGACTCGGTCTCGTCAGCAAGTACAGCGCCGCGTTCCTGGCGATCGGTGGTGCCGTGCTGCTCTGGATCGACCCGCAGCTGCGGCGGCAGCTGCCGCGACCGGCCCCCTGGATCGGTGTCGGTGTCGCCGCAGTCGCGTTCCTGCCGGTCGTGACGTGGAACCTCGGCAACGACTTCGAGTCGTTCCGCTTCCAGACCGGAGACCGTTTCGCCGTCGCCGGCTTCGGCCTGCGGTGGTTCTGCCAGTGCGTCGGCGGTCAGTTCGGCGTCGTCAATCCGGGCATCGTGGTGCTGCTGCCGTTCGCGTTGACGTGGTTGTGGCGCCGGGCGCGGCTCGGTGACATGCGCGCTCGCTGGTTGCTCGCGTTCGGGGTGCCGATGCCGTTGTTCTGGATCGGGCTGTCGCTGTTCATCCACGTCAAGGTGAACTGGTTCCAGCCCGCCTACCTGCCGCTGCTGCTCGGCGTGGTGCTGTGGTGGACCGAGGGCAACGGTGCCACCGCGCGCCCGCGATTGTGCCGGTTCGCACGAGCATCGGTGATCGCCGCCGTGGCCATCGTTCCGATCGCCCCCCTGGTCCGATTGTGGCCGCAGCGACACGGGTCGACCTGGAGCGGCTGGCAGACGATCGCAGCGGCCGCACTCCGCCACGGTCGGACCGTCGACGCCGAAGACGACCGCACCGGCAACGTGTTCTACTTCGCCGCGAGCTACAAGGATGCCGCACAGCTGCAACGCGCGTTGACGATCCTCGGCGACGGGACGTTGCCGGCGCCGGTGCTGGCGCAGAACGTCACCGGCGAACGCGCGCTGCAGTTCGACCATTGGCACTCGCCGTCGGCACATCTCGGCGAGCACGCGATCTTCGTGCTGCCGCGACCCGCCGAACGGGCGCAGGAGATCGCGGATTGCAGCGCCCACTTCGCCTCGGTCGAACGCGTGCAGCTGGTCAGGGTGGTGACGCTCGGCATCGAGGTGCTCGAGGCGGCCGTGTTCGTCTGCCACGACTATCGCGGCCCCGACCGGAAGTAGGTTTCCCGGGAACCTCGGCGGCCGCCTCGCGTCGACCCGATTCGTGTACCCTGCGGTTCCGCGCCGCCATCGGCGCGCCGACGACCCCATGAAACGACGCCTGCATTCCGTGGCCGCGTGCCTGTTCCTGCTCAGCCCGCCGGACATCATTCCTGACGGGCATCGCGGTGTGAAGGTGCAGACGATCCTCGACCTCGGACCGCTCGCCGACTCGACGTGCCTGCAGTACGAGATCGAGAAGGGCGACACGCTCGAAGCGATCGCCCGTACCCGGCTCGGATCGGCCGAGCGCGTCGGCGACATCGTCGCGCGCAACCCGACGCTGACGCCCGAACGCCTGCAGGTCGGACAGAAGCTCTGGCTGCCGCCCAAGCAGGCGGCGGTGAAGGCGCCGAGCTACCTCTTTCTCGAGGTGCCGTTCTCCGGGCCGATCGCGCCGATCTCGGCGCCGGTTCGGCGGCAGGTCGAGCCGCTGACGATGCCGGGCGAGGTGCCGTTCTCGCGCTACGGCTCCTACGTCCTCCACGTCGTACCGGAGCAGCATCTGCTGGCCTTCACGGCCGCGATCCGGGAACGCCGCAAGCCAGGCGAACCGATCCTCGCGGGCGCCGCCGGCGAGTCGATCACTAAGGTCATGGGCCGCGGCG
>JAGQRB010000670.1 GCA_020425925.1 Planctomycetota bacterium | reverse complement strand
GCGCGCGGTGTCCCAGAGCAGATCGAAGCGGCGGTGCGGCTGGATGCGCGCGGTGATGCCGACGGCGAGGTCGCCGGGCCGGAGCCCGAAGCGTTGGCGCGCGTTCGGACCGTCGAGCGCGCGCGGCTCGGTCACCGGATCGAGATGGAGCACCGCCGCCGGCGGCAGCCCGAAACGTTCGATCACGCCCTGCTGCGCCGCCGGCGTCGGCGCCAGCACCGCGGCGGTGCGGCGGAACGCGTAGCGCTCGCGCCAACCGCGCGGCGGCGGCTCCGGATCGTAGAGCGTGCGCACGAGGCGCGGCGGCGCCGTCAGCCGGCGGCACGCGACGGCGGCGAGCAGGTGATCCGCCGGCAGGTGACAGTGCACGATCTCGAACCGCTCGCGCGCCAGCAGCCGGCGCAGGACACGCACGTCGCGGAGCAGCGCGGCGACGTGGAAGTGCTTGCGCAACGCGAGCCCGGTCAAGACCGGCAGCCGCCAGCGGAACAGCTGGTCGGCGACGTCGTGGTTGTTGCCCGGGTGCACGAAGCCGGCCTGCGCGAACGCGACGTCGAGGCCACGGGCCCGCAGCCTGGCGGCGGCACGGATCGCCGGATCCGCGGGACCGGTCCACTTGTAGTTCGCGAACAGGTGCAGCACGCGAACGCCTTCGAGCCCGCTCACGTCGCGTTCTCCGGCCGCGACCGCGGCGTGCGGAACAGGCGCCAGTACTTGAGCCAGTCGGTGTAGGCCGCCATCGCCGCGACGACGAAGCCGCGCCAGCCGTCGAGGAAACCGCGCTTCAGCACCAGGCTCTTGACGAACACCGCCGGCGGCCGCAGCAGCAGGTCCGTGAGGTGCGCGCGCCGGCCCTCGCCGGCCATCACCTCGGCGGCGAGGCGGGTGAACGAGTCGATCGTGCGCAGGTGATCGCGGAAGCTGCGGTAGCTCAGGTGCTCGATGCCCTCCGCCAGGCGCTCGGTGCGCGCGCCGGGCCGGACCTCGACGCGCTCGTGCAGGTTGCGGCCACCCCAGCGCGCGACGCGGCGGTCGAACAACCTTACCTTGCGATCGGGCCAGAACAGGCCGCGGCGCATGATGCGACCGAGGTAGTGGTTGTGGCGCGGCGTCTCGTAGGCCGCGGCGGCGAAGCCGTCGGCGGCGAGCGCGGCGATCCGCTGCTGCAGCGCCGGCGTCGCGCGCTCGTCGGCGTCGAGGCAGAACACCCAGTCGTGCGCGCACTGTTCGACCGCGAACTGCTTCTGGTCGCGATAGCCCGGGAACGGCGCGTTGGTGATCACGCGCGCACCGAGCTCGGCGGCGAGCTCGGGCGTGCCGTCGGTGCTGCCGCTGTCGACGACGACGACCTCGGCACAGAACGCCAACGACCGCACGCAGTCACCGATGCGGTCGGCTTCCTGATAGCAGATCACGCAGCCGCTGACCGGCGTCGCGTGATCGTCAGTCATCGGCAGCCTCGGCCGCGCGTTCGCCGTTGCCGCCGTCGTGGTCATCGTCGCCAGCGGGCAGATCGGCCGGCGCGTCGGCGAGCATGCGCATCTGGATGCGCTGCAGCGCGTCCTGGATCTCGATCAGCCGCCGCCCCCAGTCCTGCAGCCGGCCGTCCTGCTCGACCGCGTTGGCGGCGGCCTTCATCACACGATGGCGCTCGTCGGGCGACAGGCCGAGCTTCTCGTGCAGCAGGTACTGGTTGCTGTAGCCCAGCACCTGGTTCCAGCGCAGCAGCTCGAGCACCTGGCCGAGCAGCTCGCAGAGCTGCAGCTCGGCCTCGGTGAGACCCATCTGTCGGGCCTTCTGCTTGCGCCTGCGATTGCTGACCACGTGCGGGCGGCGCGGAACCTAGCCGAGGTTCTGGTTGGCGAAGTCCCAGTTCACGAGGTGGTCGAGGAACGCCTTCATGTAGTCCGGGCGGCGGTTCTGGAAGTCGAGGTAGTAGGCGTGCTCCCAGACGTCCATCGTGATCAGCGGCTTGGCACCGGCCGTCATCGGGTTCTCGGCGTTCGGCGTCTTCTTGATCGCGAGCTTGCCGTTCTCGAGCACGAGCCAGGCCCAGCCGCTGCCGAACTGGGTCGCGCCGGCCTGCGCGAACTCCTGCGCGAACTTGTCGTAGCCGCCGAGGTCGGCGTCGATCTTCGCGGCGATCGCACCGGTCGGCTTGCCGCCGCCACCGGGCTTCATCGAGTGCCAGTAGAACGTGTGGTTCCAGACCTGCGCCGCATTGTTGAAGATGCCGGCCTTGTCGGCCTTGCCGGCCGTCGCCTTGATGATGTCCTCGACCTTCATGGCGGCGAACTCGGTGCCCTCGATCAGCTTGTTGCCGTTCGTCACGTAAGCCTGGTGGTGCTTGCCGTGATGGATCTCGAGGGTCTGGGCGTTGATGTGGGGAGCGAGCGCGTCGAGCGCGTAGGGCAGGGCGGGTAGTTCGAGTGCCATGGTTCTTTCGGTTAGGACGGGCGGGGTCGCAGTGCGAGACCTCGCAGGTTACGGAACGGTCCGGCCACCGAAAGCCAAAAGCCCAGGGCCCTGACGCGCGCCGCGCCGCGTTACCCTCCGGATCATGGTTTCCCCCCCAGCCCGTGACGAGACGTCGAACCTGCCGGGCGTCACCCGGCTGCTCGCGACGGTCGCCGCCCTGCGCGCACCCGACGGCTGCCCGTGGGACCGCAAGCAGACCACCGCCTCGATGGCGCCGCATCTCGTCGAGGAGGCGTTCGAGGCCGCCGACGCGCTGCGCCGCGGCGACGACGATCCGGCCGCCGAGGAGCTCGGCGACGTGCTGGTCAACGTCGCGATGATCTGCCGGATCGCGAGCGAGGGCGACGACCGCGACCAACTCGCGCTCGACGACGTCGCCGAACGCGCCGCCGCCAAGCTGGTCCGGCGCCACCCGCACGTGTTCGGCGCCGAGGCCGACCGCGTCGACGGCAGCGCCGCGGCCTACGCCAACTGGGAGCGCGCCAAACGCGCCGAGACCAGCGCCACCGACGGCGGACCGCGCGG
>JAGQRB010000669.1 GCA_020425925.1 Planctomycetota bacterium | reverse complement strand
CGTTCGGGACCTGGCCACGGGCATCCGCGGTGAGCCGCTGTGGCGGCCGACGACGATCAGCTCACCACGCCGCCTGCTTGCCGAGCACCTTCGGCTTCTGCTTGTCGTTTGCGACGTTCCAGCCGGTCCAGAACGCGAGCCGCGCGATGCTCTCCATCGCGGCGTAGCGCAGTTTGTCGGGGGTGTCGGTGACCTGATGGTAGTCAGGGTGTTCGCCGTCGCAGAAGAACACCACGGGGATGCCCTTCTCGGCGAAGTTGAAGTGGTCGCTGCGGCGGTAGTAGGTGTCGCCGCTCGTGAAGCGGATACCGAAGCGGTCGCCGAGGCCGACCGCCTCCCGCACCATCGACGAGTACATCGCGTGCTCGTGGCTCGGCGTGACCTGCATCTCGGGATGCTCGTCCGAACCGCCGGCGCGGCCGATCATGTCGATGTTGACGTCGGCGACGATGCGATCGAGCGGCCATGCCGGATTGTCGGCGAACCAGCGCGAGCCCCAGAGTCCGAGCTCCTCACCGCTGACCGACAGGAACACGATCGAGCGCGCCGGCCGCGGCCCGCCCTTGGCGAACGCTTCGGCGATCTCGAGCAGTCCAGCGGTGCCGCTGGCGTTGTCGTCGGCGCCGTTGAACGCGTCGCCGTCGAGCCGCCCGCCGACATGATCGTGATGCGCCGAGATCACGACCGCCTCGCGCTTCTTCGACGTGCCGTTGAGCACGGCGACGACGTTGGTGGCCGAAGCCTTCTTGTCGCGCGTGACGACGATCGTGAGCGCGCCGGTGGCGTCGTCGACGGTCGCGGTTTCGCCCGGTCCGCGCTCCGGATCGATCTCGACGCCGAGGTGGGCCAGCAGCGCGCGGCCATGCTCGTGGTTGACGACGAACAGTGGCACCCGCGCGCCACCGCCGCCGCCGCGGCCGTTGCCGAACTGCAGCATCGGATGGTCGGGCTGCAGTGCGCCGGTGGTCAGCGTGTCGCCGTAGACCGAGTCGTCGTCGAGCAGGCAGACGACGCCCGCCGCCGCGTCGCGGTCCGCGAGCTTGCGCGCGATCGCGGTGAAACGCTGCAGTGCCTGCACGCGGTTGCCGAGCGCGCGTCCGCCGCCCAGGCCGTGCAGCGCGACC
The DNA here is from genome assembly GCA_020425925.1 of Planctomycetota bacterium. Lineage (GTDB taxonomy): Bacteria > Planctomycetota > UBA1135 > UBA1135 > UBA2386 > JAGQRA01. The sequence goes on along the minus strand of JAGQRB010000669.1, from coordinate 9,646 downwards.
ACCGGGATCCGGCCCCGCAGCGACGGCAGGTCGTCGCCGGCGCCGTTGCCGCACCAGGTGAACTTGCCGCGCAGGTTGATCTTGTCGTCGTCGCCGTGCGGCAGCACGGCGAAGCCGGCGGTCACCTCGACGTCGCCGAACGCGAGCGACGTGTCGGGGCCGAGGCCGACGCTCTCGAGTGGATAGTGCTGCAGGAAGCCGCGCTTGTCGCCGATCGGTTTCAGTCCGAGCGCCTTGAACCGGTCGGCGACGTATTCGGCGGTGGCGCGCTGGCCGGCACTGCCGGTGTAGCGGCCGTTGCGCGCGTCGTCGGCGAGCCAGTAGGCGTGGCGCCGCAGGTCGTCGCGATCGATCAGCTTCAGGTGGGGCGGGGCACCGTCCGGCGGCGGGCTCGGATCGCCGATCGGCGGCAGGTCGCCGTTCGGATCGGCGGCGGTCTGCGCCGCGAGCGGCAGCGCGGCCAGCGCGAGTGTCGTCACCGCGAGGAGGTGGTGTCGCATCGCAGCAGCGTAGCGCCCCGCCGGCCGCGGCGGCGCCGCATCCAGCCCGTCAGTCCTCGCCGCCGCCCGAGTCGAGCAGTCGTCGCAGGCGGCCCTCGTCGAGCGTGACGCTGATCGTCTTGGTCTGCGACGGCACCACCGCGCCGGCCGGCAGACCCTTGGGCTTGCGCACGAACTTCTTCAGGCAGTAGATCACGTCGATCCGGCGCTCGCCGCGGGCTTTGCTGAAGTGCACCGCCAGCGTCGCGGCGTCGAGCAGCGTCTCGAGGCTGGCGGTCTTCTGCTTCGGCAGTCGCACGACGACGTGGGAGCCCGGGCGGCCGCCGCCGACGTGCAGCCAGACGTCGTTGCCGTTGGCGACGCGAAGCGTCAGGCGGTCGTTCTGCTGGTTGTTGCGGCCGACGAGGATCTGGTAGCCCTCGGCCGAGACGAAGCGGCGGAAGTTCTCGCCCGCCGGTGCGGCGCGCTGGGAGGCGCTGCCGGCGGTCCGGCCGGTGGTGCCGGCTTGCCCTGGCGCCGTGCTCGGGGTGCGCGGCGCGACCCCGAGCGCCGCCAGGGCGGTGCGTGCTGCGGCGAGTCGTCCGGCGGCATCGTCGGCCGTCGGGTCGATGGCGCGCAGGTCGGCGAGCACGCGCGCGAGTGTCGCCGCGGCCGCCTCGGCCTCGGCCTTGCGGTCGGCGGTGATCGCGCGGCCGTCGGCGAGCCGCCGCGCCTTGCCGTAGAGTCCCTGCGCCTGCAGCTGTACCGGCTTGCTCGGATCGAGCGCCAGCGTCAGCAGTTCGCCCGTGGTCGGATCGGCGACGGTCATGTGGTCGGCGCCGCGTGGCACGCCGTGGGCATAGGCCAGCATGAGGTCGGCTTGCGTGCGCAGTCGTTCGGCGTCGTCGGCAGCGGCGAGCTGACGCGCGAGTCCGTCGGCCTTGGCGGTGGTCTTCGCAAGCGCACGCTCGGCGAGTCGCACCAGCTCGTCGTACTCGCCGCCGGCGGCCGCCACGCCGTCCTGCGCCGAGAAGAACGCGTCGATCGCCGCGAGCACCGGCGGGGCGAAGCGCGGCGGTGGCTCGCTCGCGCCGTCGCCGCGCGCCGGTGGTGGTTCGTAGCGGTCGCCGACGCGCAGCGTCCGGACCGCGGTCTCGACCGGGCGCGACATCGCGATCACGACGCCGTCGCCGTCGAGCAGCGCCCACAGCCCGCGCGCCGAGAACAGCTCGATCGCGAGCCGCAGCTCGGCGAACTCGCCGGGCACCGCGAACACGAGTTCGCAGCGGCGTTCGCCGGCGGCGGCAGTCAGCGCGGTGAGTTTGCTGCCGATCAGGCGCTGGCGCAGACGATCGCGCGCCGGTCCGCGGCCGCAGTCGGCCTTCGCGAAACGGCGCGCGGTGGGGCAGATCCGTGCCCGGGTGCTGCCGAGTGCGACGTGCACGAATCGCTTGGCTCGGGAGTCCGGCTGCAGGACGAGCAGCAGGTCGCCCTGGGCCGGCGCGGCGACGATGGTCTCGACGTCGAGCACGGTGGCGCCGCGGAGTCCCTCGAGCTCACCGAGTTCGGCGATCGCCGCCGCGAGCTCCGTCGCCGAGAGTCCGCGGCTGCCGGCCATCGTGGGACGCGCCGGGGCTCAGCCCTTCTTGAGCTCTTCGACCGGGTCGTAGGTCCACTCGTAGGCGGCGAGCTCGTAGTCGACCAGGCCCTCGGGGAAGAACAGCGCGAGCTCACGCTCGGCGGCTCCGGGGCTGTCGCTGCCGTGCACCAGGTTGTAGCTGCGGCTCGAACCGAAGTCGCCGCGGATCGTGCCGGCGTCGGCGTCGGCGCCGAACGTCGCTCCCATCAGCTTGCGGCAGATCGCGACCGCACCGATGCCTTCGATCGCGAGCGCGACGACCGGCGAGCTGGTCATGAAGCGCACGAGACCCGGGTAGAACGGCCGTTCCTTGTGGGCTTCGTAGTGCTTCGCGGCGAGCTCGGGGCTGATCTTCATGAGCTTCATGCCGGCGATCTTGAGGCCCTTCTGTTCGAAGCGGGCGAGGATCTGACCACACAGTCCACGCTGGACCGCGTCGGGTTTGAATAGAATGAGAGTGCGTTCCATGGCTTTGCAGGGGGGAAAGGGGCGAGGATGATACCAACCATGCCGCTCAGCCCTCCACGCAATCTGTCCCCGGGTGTGGCCGCGCTGCTGGCGGCCTGCCTGCTGGCGGGCTGCGTGCTCGAGCGCGAGTCGACCCTGTCGCGGTCCGCCCGCCAGCGCGATCTGCAGGCGCTGCGGACCGAACGCCGACAGCTCGAGCTCGAGCGCGACATCCTGACCCGGCGTGCCGGCGAGCTGCAGCGCGCGACCGCGTCGGCGCGCGATGCGGCGGTGGCGGCCGAGGCCCGGCTGCGCGCGACGGAGGCCAAGCTGCACCACGAGCTCGACCGACTCGTCGTCGCCGAGCAGGATCTTGCTGCCGCGCGCACTCGGGCGGCGGAGATCGAGGCGGAGCTGGCGCCGTTGCGTGCGCTCGAGCAGACGCTGAAGCAACGCGAGCAGCGGCTTGCCGACGCGAATCAGCGCGCGCAGGAGCTGCAGCAGCAGATCGCGGCCGCCGAGGCCGCTGCGACCGAGGCCGCGGCCAGACTGCAGCCGAAGCTCGCGGCGCTGCAGGCCGAGATCGCGGCTGCCACCAAGATCGACCAGGCGCTGACCGAGGCGCAGGCGGCCGTTGCGGCGGGCAAGGCGTTCCTCGGTCCGAACGCCGGCAAGCCGGAGGCGGGCAAGCCCGCGGGCGGCGGCGCGAATCCCAAGAAGTGACTCCGCCGAGCGGCGGTCACCACTCGTGATGGAAGAACTCGCCGGCGGGCCGATCGACCCGCTCGAAGGTGTGCGCACCGAACAGGTCGCGCTGCGCCTGCGTCAGGTTCTGCGGCAGGCGGTCGCGGCGCAGCGAGTCGAAGTAGCCGAGGCTGCCGGTCATCGCGAGCATCGGGATGCCGTGCGCGGCGCCGAGGCCGACGACGCTGCGCCAGGCGCCCTGGTGCTCCTGCAGGAATCCGCCGAGCTCGGGGTCGAGCAGCAGGTTCGGCAGCGCCTTCTGCTTGCCGTAGGCAGCCTGGATCGAGCGCAGGAACCGCGCGCGGATGATGCAGCCGCCCTTCCAGATGCGCGCGATCTCGCCGAAGTCGAGTCCCCATTCACGTTCGGCGTCGGCGGCCGCCATCAGGTCGAGGCCCTGCGCGTAGGAGCAGATCTTGCTGCAGTAGAGCGCGTCGCGGATCGCGTCGACGAGGTCCGGCACGCCGGCAGCAGCCGGCTGCGGGCCGTGCAGTATCTTGCTGGCCTCGATGCGCTCCTGCTTGCGCGACGACAGGATGCGGGCCTCGACCGCGGCGTGCATCGTCGGCGCCGGCACGCCGTAGCGCAGCGCCATCTCGGTGGTCCACTTGCCGGTGCCCTTCTGGCCGGCCTTGTCGAGGATGACCTCGACCATCGGCTTGCCGGTGTCGGGGTCCTGGCTGCGCAGGATGCGCGCGGTGATCTCGATCAGGAACGACTCGAGGAAGCCCTCGTTCCAGCGCGCGAACGTGTCGGCCATCTCGGCGTGGCCCATGCCGAGCACGTGCTGCATCAGGTCGAAGCACTCGGCGATCAGCTGCATGTCGCCGTACTCGATGCCGTTGTGGACCATCTTGACGAAGTGGCCGGCGGCGCCGGTGCCGACGTGCGTCACGCAGGGGCCGTCCTCGACCTGGGCCGCGATCCTGGTCAGGATCGGCGCCAGTTCGTCGTAGGCGTCGCGGGCGCCGCCGGGCATCAGGCTCGGCCCCCAGAGCGCGCCCTCCTCGCCACCGGAGACGCCCATGCCGACGAAGCGGAAGCCCTTGGCGGCGAGTTCGCGAGCGCGCCGATCGGTGTCGTCGGGATGCGAGTTGCCGGCGTCGATGATCATGTCGCCGGGCTCGAGCACCGGCAGGAAGCTCTCGATCGTGAGATCGACGGGCTTGCCGGCCTTGACCAGCAGCAGGACGCGGCGCGGGCGCTCGAGCGACGCGGCGACCTCGGCGGGTGTCGTCGCGGCGACCACCTGCTGCCCCGGTTCGACCCGCGCCATCGTCGCCTCGGTCTTGTCGTGCGAGCGGTTGTAGACCGTGACCGGAAAGCCGTTGCGCGCGATGTTCAGCGCCAGGTTCTGGCCCATTGTCGCGAGGCCGACCACGGAGATGACGGAGCGCGGAGCGGACGGAGGCATCCGCGCGAGGATAGGCCGGGCGTCGGGGCGAGCCAGCGTCGGGCGCGGGAAACCGCGAACGGTCGGCTCAGCGCCCGTCGGTCGCGGCCGGCTTGGCCGCACTCGCCTCGCGCTGTGCGAGCCAGTTGCGCCAGCGCATCGGATCGGCACCCGGGTCGGCGCCGGCGAGCTGCTTCAGTGCGCGGCGGTAGGCGCGCGCGATGGTGCGTTCCTCGAACACGCCGGCGACCGTGACGTCGAGCACGGTGCCGCTTTGCAGCACGTCGACCTTCGGGTCGGCGATGAACGCGGCCTGCGCGACCTCGACGTCGAAATCGCGGATGTAGGCCTGCTGGCTGACGATCGCGATGTGGGCGCGCGTGCCGGTGCCGCCCGCCGCTGCGAGGCCGGCGCCCGCGCTCGGTCCGGCGGCGACGAGGTCGGCGATCGCGGCGGGGTGGCCGAGGTTGGCGAAAGCCTCGGCCGTGCGCACGCGCACCTTGCCGAGCTGGTGCACGAGGCCGCCGGCGAGGTAGTGGATCGCCTCCTCGGTGACCTGGCCGTGCTCGCGAGCGATGCGCGCTGCGGCGTTGCGGACGTCCTCGTCGCCGTCGAGGATCATCGTCCGCAGCACGAACCGGAACTGCTGGTCCTGGCCGCGCGCCTGCTCGTTGCGGGCGCGCTGCGCCAGCGCTTCGAGCGCGGCGACGCGGCGGTAGGGCAGCGTGTTGCGGCGTGCCTCGCGCCGCAGCGCCGCGTCCGCGTTCGCCTCGCGCGCCAGCAGCTCGCGGATCGCGAGCTCGCGAGCCAGCTTGTTGGTCAGCCGGACCTGCTGGACGAGCTGGTGCACCCGCGTCGAGGTGTCGGCCGAGCGCCAGCGCAGCGGCATGATCTCGGGCTCGAGGCGGGCGAGGAACTCGGTGATGCGGCGGCTCAGCGCGTCGTTCGCCTGCTGCTGTTCTTCGAGCCGGTTCTGCTTCTGGATCGCGATCTCGAGATAGCGCCACATCTCCGGCTCGAGTCCGTACGACCGCGCGTCGATCGCGAGCTGCAGGAACGAGAACGGCGTGTCGCCCGAACTCTCCTTGGCCTCCGCGAGCTTGACGCGCAGTTCGGCGTCGGTCCGGATCTGCAGCACCTTGGCCTCCGGCACGACCACGAGCCCGTCGCGGGTTTCGACCTCGTAGACCTGGTCGGCCGTCTTGTGCACCACCTTGCCGACCAGCACGCGGCCGTCGTCGAGGCGCACCTCGTCGGCGCGCAGCATGGCGGTGCACGCGCATGGCACGGCGGCGGCGAGCAGCAGGCGCAGGAAGGTGGTCGGGCGGGAGCTCATTGCGGATCTCCTGGTTCGGGTCGTGCGGAATCTCGGTCTCGGCTGGCCGGAGGGGGGCGGCCGCCGTGGTAGGATCGCCATTCTCAAGCATGAAGCGTGCCATTCGAAGTGGGGCGATCCCGGCCGTGCTGGCGGTCCTGCTCGGCGGCTTGCCCGGGCAGGGCGAGGGTCTCCAGAAGCCGGCGCAACCTGATGTAGCAGAGAGACTTGTGGCCGAGATGCTGGCGGCGGAGCAGCGCCTGCGCAGCGTCCGGATCGAGCTCTCGACGGCGAGCCACTTTCCCGGCGACACCGACATCGTGACCGCCGGGACGCTGCATGTCCTGCGCGGAGAACAGCCCAAGCGCCGGGTCGCGGTCCGCATGGAGTTCGGCAACGGGCTGGTCGCGACGATGGATTCGGTCGAGACCGACGGCGGCGTGACGATCTACAAGGACGACCCGGCCTTCGGCGAGGTGTTCCTGCGGGTGCCGCCGGCGATCGTCACCGACCTGCGCTGGGCCGGCGAAGTGCTCGACCGCAGCGATCTGCCCGGGATGCGCGATGCCCGCGCCGACGCGCCGCTCGGCAGTGCGCTGCTCGACGGTCTCCGGCGCGAGTTCGCACTCGCCCCGAGCGAGCGTGCCGAGCGCGGCGGCGAGCGCGGCACCTGGCTCGCCGGCAAGCGACGTCCCGGCATCGGCGAGGCCGACGCGGAGCTGCCGCTCGCCGATCGGGTCGAGCTGTTCGTTCGCGCGTCCGATCACGCGCTGCTCGAGGTCAAGCAGTTCCGCGGCGACGAGGTGATCCTCGCGATCGACGTCGCGGCGCTGGTGGTCGACGCCGACATCCCCGAGACGACGTGGCGGCTCGACGGTCGCGGTCAGACCCTGCGGGAAATCGAGAAGTACGTGCCGCTCTGGAGCCAGATCCAGGACGTCATCCGCCAGGCCGAGCGCAAGCTCGCGCCGGCAGACGCACCCGAGGGCGCCGAACCGCCACCCGAGTCGCTGCGGCCGAGCAAGCGCGGCAAGTAGTTCGACCCGGGTCAGCGTCCGGCGAACCGGACCGACTCGGCGAATGCGCGCGCGCCGATCGCCGTGCTCTCGGGTCCCGCGACGCCCCACTCGTAGGTCTGCAGCCAGACCCAGTACAGCCGATCGCCGCGCTGCACTGTCCACGACTCGTGCAGGATCGTCGCCGCATCCGTCGCCACGGTGCCGGCCGGCGCCGCCTGCCGATACTGCATCCGGTGGGCGCGGCCGTCACCGATCGCCGCGTCACCGCGGTCCGCGACGATCAGCGGCTCTCCGGTCATCGCCTGCAGCTGTTCACCGAGCTCTCGGCCGAGGCGTTCGGCGGCGGCTCGCAGTTCCGCGTCCGGCAGCGGCTCGACGGTTCGGCGGTAGACGGAGAGCCGGTAGATCGACTTGTCGAACGCGGCCGGGCCGAAGCTGACGTAGGTTTCGTCGTCGTTCGACCGGTCCTTCGCCGCCATGTAGGTCAGCTCGTACGAATCGGTGAACGGCACCCGCACCGAGAAGTCGCCGCTCGCGGCGGTGTACGTGCCGTCGGCGATCCTGCCGTCGAGCCAGTTCGGCGTCGGCACCAGTCCGCAGCCGGCGGCGGCGAGCAGCGCCGTGGCGGCCAGCGCGAGTCGCGGTCGTCGCCCGATCATCCGAGGTCCTCCTCGGCGGGCGGGTGGTCGTAGAGCTCGAGGCCCTTGTAGCGCGACTTCGCGTAGTCGATCTCGAACTCCGAGTTGAACAGCGCGACGTAGCGGTCCGACTCGTCGCGGACCACCATCGGCAGGATCTCGAGCACCTCCGGCGTCACGTTCTGGACCCAGCGGGCGCGGGTCCACGGCTTGCGGTCGAGCCGCAGGTCGACGCCGTACTCGCTCTCGAGCCGGGCCTCGAACACCTGCAGCTGCAGCTCGCCGACCGCGCCGAGGATCGGTTCGCGCGCGCCGACGCGCGGCCAGAACACCTGCACGACGCCCTCCTCGCCGAGCTGAGCCAGGCCCTTGCCGAAGCCCTTGCTCATCGACGGCTCGCGCGGCGCGACCTGCGCGAAGATCTCGGGCGCGAAGCGCGGGAAGTTGCGGACCTCGAACGTCGGGCCCGCGCTCAGCACGTCGCCGACCCGGAACATGCCCGGGTTGATCAGGCCGATCACGTCGCCCGGCCAGGCGTCCTCGATCGAGACGCGTTCCTGGCCGAAGAACCGGTGCGGGTGCGACAGCCGGACCTCGCGGCCGAGGCGCAGGTGTTTGGCGGACATGCCGCGCTCGAAGTGACCCGAGGTGACGCGCAGGAACGCGATGCGATCGCGGTGCATCTTGTCCATGTTCGCCGCGACCTTGTAGACGAAGCCCGAGAAGAACGGCGCGTTCGGCGCGATCTCGCTGTCGATCGTCGGCAGCGGTCCCGGCGTCGGCGCGATCTCGAGGAAGCGCTGCAGGATGTTCTCGACGCCGAAGTTCACCAGCGCGCTGCAGAAGAACATCGGCGAGATCTGCTGGTCGAGGAAGGCCTGCAGCTCGAACGGCTGCACGCACTCCTCGACCATCTGCAGGTCCTCGAGCAGCTGGCCGTGCAGCCGCGCGCCGATCGCTTCGGCGAGCTGCGGGTCGTCGGGACCGGTGGTCTGCACCGCCGCCTTGGTGGCGTTGTGGGCGGTGCGTTCGAACAGGAAGATGCGGCGGTCGCGCAGCGAGTAGACGCCCTTGAAGTCGTCGCCGCTGCCGATCGGCCAGGTCGCGGGCACGACCGTGATGCCGAGCGTCTTCTCGACCTCGTCCATGAGGTCGAGCGGAGGCCGCGCCGGGCGGTCCATCTTGTTGACCACCGTGACGATCGGGATGCCGCGGTCGCGGCAGACCTTGAACAGCTTGATGGTCTGCGGCTCGACGCCCTTGGCGCCGTCGATCAGCATCAGCGCCGCGTCGGCGGCGACCAATGTGCGGTAGGTGTCCTCGCTGAAGTCCTGGTGGCCCGGGGTGTCGAGCAGGTTGACGCAGTGACCCTCGTACTCGAACTGCAGCGCCGAGCTCGTGATCGAGATGCCGCGCTTCTTCTCGAGCTCCATCCAGTCCGAGGTCGCGGCCTGGCCGCCCTTCTTGGCCTTCACCGACCCGGCCTCGCGGATCGCGCCGCCGTAGAGCAGCAGCTTCTCCGTCAGTGTGGTCTTGCCGGCGTCCGGGTGCGAGATGATCGCGAACGTGCGCCGGCGCCGGATTTCCTGGTCGAGGTCGGGCATTCGGGGCGAGCAGGATAGCGAGTGGCGTGCGCGGATTCACGGCGTCGCGTGACGCCGTGTTCGGAACTACGTTCAGTGATCCGGCGTGCTGATCTCGTGCCAGGCGACCCGCCCGTCGAGGAACACGAACAGCGTGCCGCCATCGCGCTCGCCCGTCGGGCCGCGGTGGTGGTAGTTCCAGAAGACCCCGCCGCCGCTCGCGCCGCCGACCTCGTCGGGGAAGCCGAAGCGCGCGGCGACCTCTTCGGCGGTCAGCAGCATCGTGCTGCGGTTGGCGGCTTCGCGGTCGGCGCGCGCGAGGTCGTGGAGTGTCGCGAGCGCGCGGTGATCGACGGGCTTGTCGCGCGGCAACGCGCGGGGTGGCGGTG
>JAGQRB010000668.1 GCA_020425925.1 Planctomycetota bacterium | reverse complement strand
CGGCGTCGTTCGCGCGCTCGATGCCGGCGGTCCCAGCCGCGAGCAGCTCGAGCTGCTGCTCGAACTCGCGGCGTTGTTCGCCGCGCCATCGCTGCCGCCGTCCGAGCTGGTGCGCTGCGAGCCGGCCGTCTGGCGGCGACACGACGAGGTGTTGACCGCACTCGTCGCCACCGGTCGGCGGCGCGACGAGCTCTGGGCGCCGCTCGCCGAGCGCTGGCGACGCGAGCTGTTGGCGCTCGATCTCGATGCGCTGGCCTCGGCCTACCGCGGCGCGGCCGAGTCGTTCTTCCTGCTGCGCTGGTGGCGGCTGCGCCGACCGCGGCGCGAGCTGGCGGCGGTTGCGGCCGACGGCGCGGTGCTCGGCCGACCGACGGGGGTGCGCGACCACCTTCTGCGCGCGCTCGACGTGCGCGCCGAGGAGCATCGGCTGGCAGCTGCCGATGCCGCGACGACGACGCTGCTCGGCAGGACCTGGAACGACGGCCTCGCGGACTGGGAACGGATCGTGGCCTGGACCGCCTGGGTGCGCGACGCGCGCCGGATCGCGCTGGCGCTGGTGCCGGGCGCGCTGCAGCCGAGCGCGGCGATCCTCGCCGGCATCGCGGCGCAGCTCGACGGCCTCGCCGACGGCGCCGCCGAGCTGCCGCGTCAGCTCGGAACACTGCGCTCGACGCACGACGAGTTTCGTGCCGCGCTCGATGTCGCGAGATCACTGCTCGAGCTCGACGTCGACGAAGCGTTCGGCGCCGGCGATGCGCCGGATCATCTCGATTCGGTCGCGGCGCGCGTGCGGCGGTGGCTCGGCGACGTGCCGCGTCTGCGCGAGCAGTGTGCGTATGCGCGCGCCGCCGCCGACGCGACCGAGCTCGGCGCCGGACCGCTGGTCGCCGAACACGCTGCGGGCCGGCTCGCGACCACCGAGCTGCCGGCGGCGTTCGAACGCACGTTCCTGGAGAGTTGGCTCGACGCAGTCGGCGCCGCCGAGCCCGAGCTGGCGATGTTCCGTGGCACCGACCACGAGCGCGCGATCGAGCGGTTCCGCGAGCTGGACCGCCGTGCGATCGAGCTCGCGGCCGAGGTGATCGTCGCCCGGTTGGCTGCCCGGCTGCCGCGACTGCGCGACACCCAGGTCAGCAGCAGCGAGCTCGGCATCCTCGAACGTGAGCTCAAGAAGCAACGCCGGCACAAGCCGGTGCGGCGGTTGCTCGCCGAGATCCCCGGGCTGCTTCGCCGGCTGGCGCCGTGCGTGCTGATGAGCCCACTGTCGGTCGCGCAGTTCCTCGGCCGCTCGGGCGCGCGTTTCGATCTCGTCGTGTTCGACGAGGCGTCGCAGATCCCGATGTGGGACGCGGTCGGCGCGATCGGTCGCGGCGACTCGGTGATCGTCGTCGGCGACAGTCGGCAGCTGCCGCCGACCTCGTTCTTCCAGCGTCTGGATCAGGGCGACGACGTCGGCGACGACGAGCTCCCCGAGGATCTCGAGAGTGTGCTCGACGAATGCGGCGCAGCCGGCCTGCCGCGGATGTATCTCGACTGGCACTACCGCAGCCGGCACGAGTCGCTGATCGCGTTCAGCAACCACCACTACTACGACGATCGCCTGCTGACCTTCCCGGCGCCTCAGCAGGCCGTCGCCGGCATCGGCGTGAGTTTCGAGTTCGTCCAGGGCGTCTACGACCGCGGCACCTCGCAGCAGAACCGCATCGAGGCGGAGCGGCTCGTCGAGGACGTGCTGCGGCGCCTGCGCGACGAGACGCTGGCGCAGCGTTCGATCGGGATCGTCACGTTCGGGCGTGCGCAGCAGGTGCTGATCGAGGACCTGCTCGACCGGGCGCGGGCCACGGATCCGGCGATCGAGCCGTTCTTCACCGCGGTCGAGGAGCCGGTCTTCGTCAAGAACCTCGAGAACGTGCAGGGCGACGAGCGCGACACGATCCTGTTCTCGATCTGCTACGGCCCCGACGCCGCCGGCAAGGTCTACGAGAACTACGGGCCGCTGAACCAGCAGGGCGGCGAACGTCGGCTCAACGTCGCGGTCACGCGCGCGCGGCGGGAGCTCGTGGTGTTCTCGTCGCTGCGCGCCGACCAGGTCGCGACCCGAACGGCGGCGGTCGGTGCGCGTCATCTGCGCGCGTTCCTGGACTACGCCGAGCGCGGTCAGGTCGCGCTCGCAGCGGCGATCGCGGCCGATCCGTCCGGCGCCGTCGAGTCGCCGTTCGAGGCCGCGGTGCGCGACGCGCTGTTGCGCCGCGGTCACGAGCTGCACGCCCAGGTCGGCTGCTCGGGCTACCGCATCGATCTCTGCATCGTCGATCCCGAAGCGCCGGGGAGCTATCTGCTCGGCGTCGAATGTGACGGTGCGACCTACCACGCCGCCGCGACCGCACGTGACCGCGACCGCATCCGCGCGGGTGTGCTGCGCGGGCTGGGCTGGCGGCTGCACCGGGTCTGGTCGATGGACTTCTGGCAGGATCCCGAGGGCGAGATCGCGCGGATCGAAGCCGCGCTCGCGGCAGCCGTCGCCGAGCGGCGCGCGGCGCGCGATGCCCAGCCGCCCCGGATCGCGACCGGTGCGGCGGTGGCGACCCCGGTACCGACGCCTCTGCCCGGCAGCGACCGTGCGCGCGAGCCCGTGAAGGAGCCGGCCGCCGAGCCCGCGGCAGCCGAGGATCCGTTCGGACCGCGGCCCTACGTCGCCGCCGATCTGCGATCGGTCGACCGACCCGACGATTTCCACGAGAAGGCGAGCTGGACCCGGGTGCGCTCGCAGATCGAGGAAGTGCTCGCGATCGAGGCGCCCATCGCATTCGACCGACTCGCGAAGACCGTGGCGACGGCCTGGGGCGTAACGCGCGTGACCGAGCGCGTGCGTGCGCGCGTGCGGGCGGCGCTGCCGGGCGAGACCTGCGAGCTCGACGGCGTGCTGCACGTCTCGATCGAGCGCGCCGAGCGGTTCCGCGGCTTCCGGGTGCCGAGCGGCGATGCGACCTCGGAGCGTCCGGCCGAGGATCTGCCGCTGATCGAGGTCGTCAACGCGATGAGCTGGTTGCTGCGGCAGCACCACGCGCTGTCGGCGGACGATCTCGCGCGCGAGACGGCGCGTTGCTTCGGTATCAACCGGCTCGGCACCGTGGTCCGCGGCGTGATGGACAGCGGCCTCGAGCGCCTCGTGGCCGCCGAGCTCGCGGTGCGGGACGGGGATACCGTTCGCCTGCCCGACTGACGGTATCGTCGCCGGCATGAAGGTTCACCTCTTCGGCCTCGCAGCGCCGACGCTCGTCGCCGCGACGTTGTTCGCGCAGTCGGAGCCCGATCTCGAAGGCACCGTCGACCGGTTCTGCCGACCGTTGGCCGGCGCGGAAGTGGTCGTCGGTTTCGTCGCCGGCGTCGTGCACGGCGAACGCGAGCTCGTGCGTCCGTACGGGCGACTGTCCTGGGGCGCGCCGAACCCGCCGGCGGCCGACTCGCTCTACGAGATCGGCTCGCTGTCGAAGCTGTTCACCGGCCTGCTGCTCGCCGACGCGGTCGAACGCGGCCTGGTCGCGCTCGACGACCCGGTGCAGCGGCACCTGCCGGACGGTGTCACGCTGCAGCCCTGGCGCGGCGAGCACATCCTGCTCCGGCACCTCTCGACGCATACATCGGGCCTGCCGCGCCTCGCCCGCGACGAACCCGAGAACCCGGAAGACCCGTACGCGCACTACGACATCGAGGCGATGCATGCCGCCATCGCCGACGCGCGGGCGCGGCGTCGACCCGGCACCGTCTACGAGTACAGCAACCTCGGCGCCGGCATCCTCGGCTACGTGCTGATGCGCGTGAACGGCTGTTCGAGCTACGACGAGCTGCTGCAGCAGCGCCTCGCGGAGCCGCTCGGCCTCCGCGACACCGCCGTCGAGCTCGGCGCCGAGCTGCAGACGCGGCTCGCGCCGCCGCACGACGCCAACGGCGATCCGGGCCACGAGTGGCACCTCGCGATGATGGCCGGTGCCGGCGGGATCCGATCGACGGTGCCCGATCTCCTGAAGTTCGCGCGGCTGCAGCTCGCGCCTGCGGCCTCGCCGCTGGCGGCCGCGGTGCGGCTGACGCAACAGCGGCACTTCGAAGGCAAGGGCCAGGTGCTCGGCCTCGGCTGGCACTTCGCGCGCGACGGCTCGACGCTGGTGCACAGCGGTCAGACCGGGGGTTACCACGCGCAGATCCTCGTTGTGCCCGCGGAGCAGACCGCGGTGTGCATGCTGACGAACACCGCGAGCGGCGCGATCGACCTCGTCGCCGAGCGGCTGCTGCAGTCGCTGCTCGGGATGGACGTCGCACCGCCGGAGTTCGAACGGCCGGTCGAGGTCGCGCGCGATCGACTCGAGCCGCTGGTCGGCACCTACCGGTTGGTGGCGGGCATGGAGTTCGAAGTGACGCTGCGCGATCGCGGACTCTACGCCCAGCTGACGGGCCAGCCGGCGTGGCGGCTCTACGCCCGTTCGCCGACCGAGTTCTTCTATCGCATCGTCGAGGCGTCGATCGCGTTCGAGCTCGATGGCGACGAAGTCGAGCGCCTCGTGCTGCACCAGAACGGCCGCGACATGCCGTATCGCCGCATCGAGTAGCTGCGATCGAGACGTGCGCTTGCCGTATGCCGCCGTTTGGCGTATAAGCGGGTGGTCAGCGAGGTGCGGCCTGCCGCCGCAAAGTTCCTTTCCCGACAACGTCTGGAGGTCGACATGACAGAGCTTCCACCGGACCGAAGAGAGCCCGTCGCGGGCCGACCGTGACGGGCGACGACGACGACGCAGGCCATCGCGGCTGCAGTTCATCCAGCGGTCGCGTCCGTTTCACCGTGGGAGAGAACCCCGCCCGCTCGTCGTCCTGATTCCGAAGCCCTGCGGCTTCGTCCGCGGGCCCGCGCACGTGATACCGAGCCACCCTCGCGGTGGTGATGCGATCAGGCAATCCTGAAAGTGCGACCGGGCCCGCATCCCTCGATCGCGGCGCCGCGTGGGTTCATCGTTCGACCGCCGTTCGCACGAACGAGTCCGGCATCTCGATCTCGTCGCACAGCGTCCGCAGCGCGCCTTCGTCGACGCCGCGCCATTCGAGTTCGGCGAGCGACTCCGGCAGCGGCACGTCGGTGCGCAGCGTCGCGAGGCGGCGGTAGAGCAGCGCGTCGTCGAAGCGTTCGAACAGACTGTCGGCGAGGCGCGCCGCGCCGCGGATGCCCGCCGGCCACGTGGCCGTCTCGCGCGGGATCGCCTCGAGGTGGTGCACCGCACTCAGCATGCGCGCCGACGTCAGCGCACCCCAGCCGGGCACACCCGGGATGCCGTCGGCATCGTCGCCGACCAGCGCGAGCCAATCGGGGATCGAGGCCGGCGGCACGCCGAACTTCGCGATCACCGCGGCCTCGTCGAGCACGGCCTGTTTGCGCCGGTCGAGCATCACGACGCGGTCGCCGATCACGCATTGCGCCATGTCCTTGTCGGGGGTGCAGAGCACGACCTGCGCGACGCGGTCGTCGGCGGCGAAACGCGCCGCGGCGGTCGCGAGCGCGTCATCGGTCTCGAAATCGATCATCGACCAGGTCGTGATGCCGAGCGCCCTGGTCGCGCGTTCCGCGAGCGGGAACTGCGCCCAGAGCTCGGGCTCGATGCCTTCGCCGGTCTTGTAGCCCGCGAACAGGTCGTTGCGGAACGACTCGATCACGGTGTCGAACGCGGCCGCGACGTGGGTGACCTCCGGTCCGCGCAGCAGCGACCACAGCGTGCGCAGCAGACCGCGCACCGCCCCGACCTCGCGGCCGTCGGCGGTCTGCGCGCTCGGGGCGCCGTAGCGGTTGCGGTACAGCTCGTAGGTGCCGTCGACGACGTGGACCCGCATGGCGCCAGTATGCCGGCGAAGGCGCCGCCGCAGAACAAAACGAGCCTCCGGGCTCATGCGCCCGGAGGCTCGACGGGTCTCCTTCCGCTAGACCCGACCAACAGTCTCTCTCTCATGTCTGACGCGGCCACCCGGCTCCTTGCGGCACCGGAATGTCCGCGACTCGACACTCCAAGGATTGCACACTGCTCCAATGCGGGACGCCGTTTTTTCGCCGAGGCTCGTTCTTGGACTGCTCCTCGCTCTGGTCGGATCGCGCGCGATCGACGCCCAGTCGCCGGTGCCATCGACGCCGCGCGCCGAGCCGCCGAACGTCCTTTGGCTGACCGTGGAGGACATGAGTCCGTGGCTCGCCTGCTACGGCGATCCGACGGTCGCGACGCCGAACCTCGACCGGCTCGCGGCCGAGAGCGTGCGATTCACCCATGCCTTCGCGACTTCGCCGGTCTGCGCCCCGGCGCGCTCGTCGTTGATCACGGGATGCCATGCGACCCGGATCGGAACGATGCAGATGCGCAACAACGCGCCGAGCCAGGCCGCGATCGCCAAGAACCCCGAGGCCTACCGCGAGATTCCCGGTTACGAGGGTCTGCCGCCACCGTTCGTGCGCTGCTTCCCGGAGACGCTGCGCGGCCACGGCTACTACTGCACCAACAACAGCAAGAAGGACTATCAGTTCCGCGAGCCGGCGACGGTGTGGGACGAATCGAGCGGCAAGGCGCACTGGCGCGGCCGTGCGCCGGGTCAGCCGTTCTTCGCTGTGTTCAACCACAACGGCACGCACGAGAGCCATGCGTTCCCGGATGTGAAGCGGGCGCCCGCGGTCGTCGATCCGGCCGAGGTGCCGTTGCCGCCGTTCTATCCCGACACCGCCAACGTGCGCGACGCGATGGCGCGGACCTACGACAACATCGCGGCGATGGACCGGTGGGTCGGCAACAAGCTCCGCGAGCTCGAGCAGGCCGGTCTGCTCGACACGACCATCGTCGTGTTCTTCAGCGATCACGGCGTCGGCCTGCCGCGCGGCAAGCGCTCGTGCTACGACACCGGCACGCGCGTGCCGCTGCTGGTGCGGTTCCCCGACGGCTTCGGTGCGGGCACGGTCGACGAGCGCGTCGTGAGCTTCGTCGACTTCGGTCCGACGGTGCTGTCGCTGTGCGGCATCGAGCCGGACTCGCGCCTCGACGGCGTGCCGTTCTTCGGTGCGTTTGCGCGCGAGGGGCGGGGCCTCGCGTTCGCGCATGCCGACCGCTTCGACGCGGTCTACGACCGTGCGCGCAGCGTCAGCGACGGGCACTACCGCTACGTCCGGAACTACCTCACCGACGTGCCGTACCTGATCCCGAACGCCTACCGCGAACGGCTGCCGATGACCGCCGAGCTCTACGCGCTGCGCGCGGCGAGCGACGTTCCCGCCGAGCAGTGGCAGATGGCGGCGACGACACGCGCGCCGGAGGAACTCTACGACTCGACGGCCGACCCTTGGGAGATCCACAATCTGATCGACGCGCCCGCGCAGCGCGAACGGCTCGCCGGCCTGCGGCAGGCACTCGACGCCTGGATTGAACGCACCGGAGATCTCGGCTTCGTGCTGCCCGAGACACGGCTCGTGCGCGAGCACATCTGGCCGCCCGACGGCGAGCAGCCGACGACGCCCGCGGCGGAGATCCACGAGGACGGCGGCGCGATCACGATCCGCTGCCCCGAGTCCGGTGCGTCGATCGGCTGGCGGCGCGCAGCCGGTGACCGGTTGCCGTGGAACGTCTACACCGGACCGTTCCGCTGGCCCGCCGCCGCCGGCACTGCCATCGAGGTGCTGACCCACCGCATCGGCCATCGGCCGACGACGGTGCGGTTCGAGGTGCCGAACCGACGCCCGCCGAACCTCGTGTTCGTGCTCGTCGACGACCTCGGCTACATGGACGTGCGGCCGAACAACGAGGACTCGCTCTACGACACGCCGAACATCGCGCGCCTCGCCGCCAGCGGGATGCGCTTCACGAACGGCTACGCCGCCTGTCCGGTTTGTTCACCGACGCGCTACAGCATTCTGACCGGCCGCTATCCGACCCGGGCCGGGCTCACGAACTACTTCTCGGGCAAGCGCGTCGCGCGCTTCCGGCCGGCCGAGAGCGGCGACCGCATGGCGCTCGCCGAGACGACCATTGCCGAGGCGCTGAAGGCGCAGGGCTACGCGACGTTCTTTGCCGGCAAATGGCACCTCGGTCCGAGCGCGGAGTTCTGGCCCGAGGCGCAGGGCTTCGACGTCAACAAGGGCGGGCACGAGCGCGGCGGTCCGTACGGCGGCGACAAGTACTTCTCACCCTACGGCAACCCGCGGCTCGACGACGGGCCGGCCGGCGAGCACCTGCCTGCCCGCCTCGCGCGCGAGACCTGTGAGTTCATCGAGTCACACCGCGACGGGCCGTTCCTGGCCTACCTGTCGTTCTACTCGGTGCACACGCCGTTGATGGGGCGCGAGGACCTCGTGCAGAAGTACCGCGACCGCATCGCGGCGCTGCCCGCGGTCGCCGACGATGCGGAGTTCTTGCCCGAGGAGCAGGTCTGGCCCAACGGCAAGCCGCGTCGGACGCGCGCGCTTCAGCGCCACGCGGTCTACGCCGCGATGGTCGAGGCGATGGACGCCGCGGTCGGCACGGTGCTCGATCGGATCGACGAGCTCGGACTTGCCGAGGACACGATCGTCGTCTTCACCTCGGACAACGGCGGCCTCTCGACCTCGGAGGGGTCGCCGACGAGCAACCTGCCGCTGCGCGGCGGCAAGGGCTGGACCTACGAGGGCGGTATCCGTGAGCCGTGGCTCGTCCGGGTGCCCGGGGTGACCGCACCGGGGTCGCTCTGCGACCTGCCGATCTGCAGCATCGACGTGCTGCCGACGCTGCTCGACCTCGCCGGCCTGCCGCCGGTCGAGCACGAGATCGACGGCGTCAGCTTCGCGCCCGCACTGCGCGGCGAGTCGATTCCGGCCGCGCTACGGGACCGCGCGCTGTTCTGGCACTACCCGCACTACGGCAACCAGGGCGGCTTCCCGGCCGGCGCGGTTCGTCGCGGGCGCTGGAAGCTGATCGAGCGGCTCGAGGACGGCCGGGTGCACCTGTTCGATCTCGAAGCCGACCTCGGCGAACGCAACGACCTCGCCGCGCGCGAGCCCGAACGTGTCGCGGAGCTCCGCGCGCTGCTGCACGGGTTCTACGAGCGGTTCGATGCGCGCTTCCTCGAGGCCAAGGACGGCGTCGAGCCCTGGCGGCCGCGCTAGCAAAAAAACTGAAGTGCCCGCCGACGGCTACTGTTCGGGGGGTGTTCCGCTGGCATGAGCCCTCCCGCCGATAGCCTGATCGAACACGCCGCCTTCGTTCGCCGCCTGGCATTGCGACTCGCTGGTCCGGGCGACGCGGACGATCTGGCGCAGGACACCATGCTCGCGGCCCATTCCCGGCCGCCGCGCCACGGCGAGAGCCTGCGCGGTTGGCTCTCGACGATCGCGCGCAACCTGTGGCGCAACCGGGTGCGGAACTCCGGCCGCGCGCGCCGACATCTGTTGGCCGCGAGCTCGGCGGCAGGCGGACAACTGCCAGCGGCCGCGGAGATCGCCGCGCGCGAAGAGGTTCGGCGCCGTGTGGTGGCGGCGGTGCTCGGCCTCCCGGAACCGCTGCAGCAGGTCGTGCTGCTGCGCTACTACGAAGGGCTCGAGTCGCCCGAGATCGGGGTGCGGCTCGGCATCGCGGCGAGCAGCGTTCGCACTCGACTGCAACAGGCGACCGATCGGCTGCGAACGCGGCTCGATGCCGAGCACGGCGGTGATCGCAGTGCGTGGAGCACGCCGCTCCTCACCTGGCTGCACGCGAGGCAGGAAGCACCGCTATCGCTGGTGAATTGGCCCCTGCGAGGCGCCGCTGCCGCGGCGGTAATAGGCCTCGGCTTGTGGATCGCGTGGCCAGAAGGCGAGCCAGCGCCGGAGTCCGCCGCGGTCGCGGTGACGGCGCCACGACCCCAGGGCGCCGTGCTCGAGCCCGGGTTGCGCGAAACGACGGCAGCGACGGCTGTTCGCATCGCTCCGTCGCTGGTGGGTGAGTTCGCCCCGTCACAGGATTGGCGCGTGCCGACGAGCCTTGCGGGCATCGTCCGCCGCGCGGACACCCGGGCACCATTGGCCGACGCCACGGTGTACGTCCGAGCGGTCTCGCACCGGACGACCCTGGTGCAGGTCGAGACGTCGCCGCCGCCGACGAGCATCGAGATCACCACCG
Source organism: Planctomycetota bacterium (assembly GCA_020425925.1). Taxonomy (GTDB): domain Bacteria; phylum Planctomycetota; class UBA1135; order UBA1135; family UBA2386; genus JAGQRA01. The sequence goes on along the minus strand of JAGQRB010000668.1, from coordinate 21,857 downwards.
ACGAGGTCGGCACGTTCTCGGTCGTCGTGCCGATCGGACGTTACGAGGTCGAGGTGGTGGGCGAAGGTGACCTCCGGGCCTTCATGGCGGTCGATGTGACGCCGATGCTCGGCACGATCCAGTTGATTGCGATCGAGCAGCCGCGGCAGGGTTTGGTCGAGGTCCAGGTCTGCGACGTTGCGGGAGCACCGGTAGGGGGCGCCGAAGTACGCATCGCCCTCGAGAGCCTGCGCGGCGGCCTGTTCGGTTGGGGTGACCGCGCGGCGCTGACCGGCATCAGCGACGCCAATGGAATCCTCAGGCTGCAGCGTCCCGAGCTCGGCGCGGTCCTCAGCGGTGGCGCCGTCGCCAAGGACGCCAGCGGTCGCGTGGGTTCGACATGGCGCGCGCGGGACCGCGATAGCGCGCAGGAGATGTTCGCACTCACGGTCGTGCTGCAGCCCCCGGGTGCGATCGTCGGTCATCTGACCGGCCTGAGCGACGCCCTCGGTGCAGAAGTGATCGCGCACCAGAGCCCCGCGATGATTCACGGCACCGAGGTGTTCACCTGGCGTGGCGTGGTCGCCTCGGACGGGGCCTTTCGCGTCGACGGCCTGCCGCCGGGTGTGTACTGCGTGCAGGTCGCCGGCGCCGCCGCGCGCCGCGATGGTGAGGCGTTCTGGAACCGAGGTCGCATGGAAGTGGCCGCCGGCCAGGTCGTCACGTGTCTGCCGCAGCCGATTCCTTGCCTGGCTTGCGGACGCGTACGGGGCGTCGTCCGCGACGTGGACGGCACCCCGGTCGAAGGCGCACGGATCACGGCGCGGCTGCCGACGATGAACCGACTGGCCAAGTTGTTGCACCACGCCGAGCGGACGAACACGTATTTCTACGCGCTGCGCACGACGACCACCGACCGTGACGGCGTGTACGAAATGCGGATGCAGCCTGGGGCCTGGCAGCTGGTGGTGAGCGCGCCTCCGCTGGCGATGGACGTGCGTCTCGGCCTCGACGTGCGCGAGGGCTCGGATCAGGAGCTGCGACACGAGCTTCAGCAGGGCGGCCATCTCGTCGGCTGGCTCGGCGAAGGCGTGAGCCTGTGGCCGACGGCGCATCCCGAGGTCGTTCATGCCATCGTCGCGCCCGGTGTCTTCGAGTTGCGCGACCTGGTGGCCGGACCGTGGCAGACCAGCGACGGTCGTTCCTTCGCGATCGTCGCCGGCGAGACGACCGTGCTCGGCGCCGAACCGCGCGGTGACGGGGTGCATCGCGGCGTGTTGATGTGTGAGGGTCGACCGGTCGCCGGCTACGAAGTCGCGATCGGCGAGAACGGTCCGTGCGCGACGACGAACGCCGACGGCAGCTTCGAGGTCACCGATCGCGGTATCGGCGACGGCCGTCTGTACGTGTCGCGTGGCGGTATCGACGTCGCCGACGTCGAAGCAACCGATGGGATCATCGAACTACCTTGCCACCGGATCGATATCGAGGCGACGACGGCCGGCGGAGCTCCGATCGCGGCGCAGGTCCGGATCGGCAGGTCGTACGACGGTGGCCGGCGGCGCTATCGCATCGGCAACGAGATCGCGCGCTTCCAGCTCGAGGGTGGCGTCGAGCGCGACGTGCTCTGTCGGCCGATGGCCAACCTCTCCGTGATCGCGACCTTTCCCGACGGCGGCCGCGCGCGCGCCGTGGTCGGTGCCGAGACGCGCGTCGTGCGACTGCGACATGTTCCGACCTGCGTCCTGCGTGTCGCGATGCACACGGTCGCCGCAGCACCCTGTGCCGGTGCGCGGATCGCAGTGCTGCCGTGGGGTCGGTCGACCCCGGCGCCCGAGGACCCGGAGACGTTCGCGTCGAACTGCGCCGACGACGACGAGGCGTTCGAAGTCGTCGCCGATGAGGACGGCGTCGCGATCGTGCGCGGCGTGCCGCCGGGGCCGGTGCTCGTGACCGGCATCGTCTCTCGCAACACTGCGGCTCGCGTCGTCACCGCCGAAGTCGGGGTCGAAGCGGACGTGGCGCTGACGTGGAGACCATGACGGTTCGCCCGGGCCGTCAGGGCATCGCCCCGACGACGGCGCCCGAACGCCGGGCCGCGATCCAGATCGCCCGCATCGACAGCAGCGCCAGCAGCAGCGCCGCGATCATCGCGCGCTCGCCGAGCAGCGTCTCGAGCGGGCCTCGCGTCGGCAGTCCGATACCGTTCTCGAGCAGGTAGCGGTCGGCGCGCGCGAGCTTCCAGAGCTCGGGTTCACGCGCGCTGCCGATCAGGAACGAGTGTCTCACCTGACCGCGCAGGAACGCGCGCACGTGGCGCAGCGGGATCGTCGGCGGCGCGCCGACCCGGGCGATGATCGCCAGCGCGAGACTGGTCTGCTCGGCGTTGGCGAAGTGACTCTCCGGATCGCCCGTGAAGCCGCCGGGTGGGCTGAACGCGGCGGCTTCGCCCTCGCTCACCCAGTGCTCGCGCAGCAGCTCGTGCAGCCAGGGTCGCTTCGCCTCGATCCGGTCGTTCCGGCCGAGCTGCTCGAGCCATTCGATGCACAGCAGCGCTTTGCCGAGGTCGCTGCCGTGGTAGTCCGCCGTGCGATCCGGCCAGGAGGCGTCGATCCGCTCGACGAGTCGGTCGCGCTGCGCGGCACCGAGGTCGCGGGTCGCGAGCAGCATCGGCAGCAGGTAGCCCTGGTAGTCCGAGAATCCGAGTGGTCCGTCGCCCTTCACCATGCTCGCGAGTCGATGTGCCTCGAGTCGACGTTCGGCGAGCCGGTGCCAGTGCGTTTCGTCGAGGAGGCCGCGCTGCGCCGCCACCGTCCACACCGTCGGATGCGCGTCGACGCCTTCGTCGATGGCGTGCTCGATACGCGCCTGGACCGGAGCCCAGTCAATCGTCGGTTCGCCGCAGCGCTCGAGGTCCCATGCGATGCGTCCCGCCGTGCCCCAGCCCGACAGGGCCGCGGGATCGAGCGGGATCGACGCGAGGCGCGTGCGCACCGCTGCTACCGAGTTGTCGGGGATACCGGAGGTGAGCACGACCGTGAACATCGCGATCAGCGTGTAGAACAGCGGGACGGGCGCGAACGCGCGTCCCAGCACCATCGTCAGCACGCTGCACGCGATCATCCCGCCGCCGAGCACCCAGCCGGTCGCGGTGTAGCCGAACGTCGAATCACCGGCGAAGACGCCGAGGATCCCGACCCAGAGCACGCAGCCGAACAGCGCCGTGGACTGCAGCGCGACGACGAAGCCGCCGACCTCGGCCACCAGCGGACGTCCGGTGCGCGAGATGCTCCCGAGCTGGAACGTCAGCGCCGCCATCGACAGCAGCAGCAGGAGCGTCGCGATGTCCGCCACCGCGCTGCCGCCGGCGGCGACACCGAGCGCCATGAACACGATGCCGAGCAGGCTGCCGAGCGTCGGCAGCAGCGCGGTGAAGACCACTGCGCGCGTCTGGCCGCGCTTCGCGGCCGCCGCCAGTGCGGGCTCGAGGCGGCGGTTGCTGCGCACGAACATCGCGAACGTGCCGAGCAGCAGCAGCGTCGGCAGCGACAACACCGTCGCCCAGGACTTGGTGAGCAAGCCGCCGTCGGCGAGTCCCGGCATCACGCTCGCCGCGCGGTCGAGGAGCCGCCAGCGGCTGCCCGGCCGACCTCCTGCGCGATCGATGCCGGTGCCGTTGCCGATACGTTCGGCGACTCCCGCCGCGAATCGTGCCGCGTCGGGCCGACGCCGCGCGAACAGCGCGTGCAGGTCCGCATCGGAGACCATCTCGGCCCCACGCTGCCGGTCGTCCGGTTCGAACTGCTCGTTCATGATGTGCCTCCGGCCGCGGTGGCCCGAACGCGGTCCGCGGCGACACGCAGCGCGCGGCGGGCCTGGAAGAGTCGGCTCTCGATCGCCTTCGGCGTGACATCGAGCAACGCGGCGACCTCCTTCGTGCTGGCGGCGTCGAGATAGAACATGCGCAGCACGGTCTGGTGCTCCGGCCGCAGCTCACCGAACGCGATTCGCAGCGCCTCCAGCCGCTCGTCGGTCTCGGCGCTCGGTGCGGCGAGCTCGGGCGGCAGCGGCTCGAACCGGTGCACGGCGGCGCGCCGTCGCCGGCTGTGCTCGAGGTTGCGTGCGATGCCGCGCAGCCACGGGCCGACGACGGCGCTGTCCTGCGCGTCGCCGCGCAGGCGGTCGCGCCCGAGCCAGGCCTCGGCGAAGGTGTCCATCGCGAGCTCCTCGGCCTCGTGCCAGCTCGCGCCGCCGGATGCGAGCAGGCCCGTGAGCGGACCGCGAAACAGCGCGATCCAGCGTTCGAGCAGAGGGTCGAGGGCGCCCGTCATCATCAGGTGTTGTCAGGAGTGCCACGAACCCCGCACGGATTCTGCGATTTCTTGCACGTCCGGCGCGATCGGCTTCGATGCGATCGTGAACCGCCTCGCGATCGCGCTCTCGGCCGTCCTGCTGCCCTTCGTTTCCCTCGCGGCCCAGGGCGCGTTCCAGTCGTCCTGGCAGGCGCAGGCCGACGCCGTCTGGCTCGGCCCCGACTACTGGCCGAATCGGCTGCAGGACTGGCAGCTCCGCGGCGGCCGCGCCGAGAACGTGCGCGCCGATCTGCCGATGCGCACGCTGCACCTGGTGACGTGGCGGAGTGCGAATGCGCGCGGCACCCTGACGGTCCGCGTGCGGCTGGGACGGGTGTCCGACGGCGAGGCGCCGCTGCCGCAGTCCGCGTTCGCGGGCCTCCTGGTCGGCGCCGGCGGGCCGGACCTCGATCCGCGCGCCGCGAGCCTCGTGCAATCGGCGCCCGGTCCCGGCGGCGGCTGCGTGTTCGGTGTCGACGGCGCCGGGCGGCTCTTCGTGCGGCAGAACCTCGCGGCCGATTCGCGGTTGGAGGCCGAGGCCGGATTGAAGGGCGGCGCGGCGGCGCTGGACGGCGTGATGCTCGAGCTGAAGGTCGCGGCATCGGGTCGCAAGTTCGCGACGTTGACCGGCAAGGCGACGACCTCGGGCGGCGAGCCGCTCGCCGAGGTCGAGCTCGCGCGGGTGCCGATGGCCGACGTGCTCGGCAACCTCGCGCTCGTCAGCCACCGCGGCGAACGCCAGGATCGCGCGCGGTTCTGGTTCGATCGCTGGCGCGTCGAGGGGCCGATGCTCGAGGCGCGTCCTGAGTTCGCCTTCGGTCCGATCGTCGCTGCCTTCCATACGCTGTCGCGCGGCACGCTGAAGCTGACGGCGGTCATGGCGCCGTGCGTCGACGACGGCGGCGGCGAGGTCGCGCTCGAGCTGCAGCGCAGCGAGCAATGGAGCACGGCGGGTACCGCGAAGTTCGCCGCGCCCGACTACACCGCCGTGTTCACGCTGCGCGATTGGGATGCCGCTGTGCGGGTGCCGTACCGGTTGCGCTTCGGCGATGTGACCTACGAGGGCACGCTCCGGCCCGAGCCGACCGCGGTCGGTGAGCTGCGGCTCGGTGCGCTCACCTGCGTGCATCAGGTGCGCCACGGCTTCGGCCGTGCCGGCTATCCGTGGTCGCGCGACGCGCTGTGGTATCCGCACGCCGATCTCTGTGCCCGGCTCGAGCAGCAGGACCCGGACATCCTGTTCTTCGCCGGCGATCAGATCTACGAGGGCGCGAGTCCGACGCCGCCGTCGCGCGGCGACGACGCCGGTCTCGACTATCTCTACAAGTGGTACCTGTTCTGCCAGGCGTTCCGCGACGTTGCGCGCGAGCGGCCGACGATCGTGATCCCCGACGATCACGACGTCTTCCAGGGCAACCTCTGGGGGGCCGGCGGTCGCCACACCGACCGCGACCACAAGGGTGGCTACGTCATGCCGGCCGAATGGGTGCGCCTGGTCGAGCGGACGCAGACCAGCCACCTGCCCGATCCGGTCGATCCGGCGCCGGTCGAGCAGGGCATCGGCGTCTACTTCACGAGCGTGTGCTACGGCGGCGTCGACTTCGCGGTGCTCGAGGACCGCAAGTTCAAGTCGGGCCCCGCCGGGCTCGTGCCGCACGACGGGCCGCGCCCGGATCACATCACCGACACGAGCTTCGACGTCCGCAAGGCCGACGTGCCCGGCGCCGTACTGCTCGGTGAACGGCAGCTCGCGTTCCTCGGCCGCTGGGCGCGCGACTGGGACGGGGTCGAGCTCAAGGCCGTGCTGTCGCAGACGATCTTCGCCAACGTCGCGACCCACCACGGGCCGAAGCAGGACTTCCTGGTCGCCGACCTCGACAGCAACGGCTGGCCGCAGTCGGGGCGCAACCGCGCGTTGGCGGCGATCCGCAAGGCGTTCGCGCCGATGATCGCGGGCGACCAGCATCTCGCCACGCTGGTGCGCCACGGCATCGATGCCTACCGCGACGCCGGCTTCTCGTTCTGCGTGCCGGCGATGGCGAACTTCTACCAGCGCTCGTGGCGGCCGGGTCAGCCCGGCGGCAACCAGGAGGAGGGCATGCCCGAGAACACCGGTGACTACCTCGACGGTCTCGGCAACATGATCACCGTGCTCGCGACCACCAACGTCGATGGACCGTCCGGCCACGAACCGGCGGCGCTGCACGACCTCAACCCCGGCTACGGCATCGTCGTGTTCGACACCGCGGCCCACACGATCCGGTTCGAGTGCTGGCCGCGGTGGGCCGATCCGAAGTCCGATCCCGAATACCCCGGTTGGCCGGTCACGATCCAGCAGACCGACAACTACGGGCGGCGGCCGCTCGCCCGGCTGCCACGGCTCGCGATCGAGGGCGTCGAACACCCGGTCGTCGTCGTCGAGGACGCGCGCGGCGAGCTGGTCTACGCGCTCAGGCTCGCGAGCACGTCGTTCCGGCCGCCGGTGTTCGCGCCGGGGACGTATCGCGTCACCGTCAGCGACGGCAGCGGCGATCCGGCCCGTGCACAGGTGCTCGAATTGACCGCGGGCAACGATCCCGACGCGAGCGTCGAGATCAAGCTCTGAGCCTCTGCTCGGTGCGGTCGGGCGGGCCGATCACTGCACGGTGTCGATCTCGACGACGAAGAACGTGCGCTTGCCGGCGAGCGGCGGCGGCGCCAGCAGCAGGATGTGACCCGGCGAGAGCTCGACCGCCGACTCGATCCGGGTCGACTGCAGGTGCGGCAGCTGGATCTTGACCTTCTGGCCACCGCCGAGGTCGATCTCGCGGGTCTCGATCGGCCGCTCGAGGTCGGTGATGTGGGCTTCGATCGAGATGCCGAGTCTGCCGTCCTCGAGCGGCGTGGCCGCGGTCTCGAGCACGATCCCGTCGCGCACGACGTCGACGACCGGGTCGGCGATGAACGCCTGCTTCGCGACCTCGACCTCGAAGTCGCGGACGTAGGCGGTCTGCTGCAGCAGCGACAGCGAACCGATCGCGAGTGGCCGGACCACGACCTCGGGTGTGTCGATCGAAACCGCCTCCTTGTTCGTCTCGATCGCGGTCAGGAACGCTGCCGTGCTCTTGCCGGGCACGAGCACTTCGGTGACATAGCTCTTGTCCGCGGGCGGCTTGCCGTCCTTCCCGTCGCTGGCGTCCTTCTCCGTCCTCAGCGCCGGTTGGACGTCGCGGGCGAACGCGAGCTCGGGAAGCGCGAAGCAGCGGGTGCGCAGGCGGATCAACGGTCCGTCGGGCGCCGCGCCACGGGCCGCCGCGAAGAAGCGATCGACCCAGGCATGTTGCTCGGCCCGCCCGACGACGGCGATCCAGCGCTCGCCGACGGCCTTGACCTCCTCGTTCGCCGCCAGCGGCGGTCGCACGAAGGCGCGCACGAGCCGGACGACCGCGTCCGGTGAGTTCGGCGATACGGCTGCGCGCGGTGGCGCGGCGAGGTCGTCGGGAGACGCCGGAGTGACATCGAACGCGGCGACCCGGGAGACGAGATCGCCGACATCGTAGAGCTTGGCGCTGCGCCCGTCGTTCGGGGCCGGCGCGGCCTGGGCCGCGCAGAGCGCGGTGAGCGCCCCGGTCAGCGCCATGAGCAGGAGCGGGTTCGAAACCGGTGCGAAGGCATGTTTCATGGCAGCAGGGCTCTCTCGTCAGCGATTCGGGTGATGGTCCAGGTGGCGCTCGGGCCGGCCAGCGCTGCGGTGGTCGACAGCTCGATGCGCGCGCGTTCACCGAGCGCCGGTCCGCCATCGTCACCGGCGGATCGGGCGAACTGCTCGATGTGTTGCCGGGTGGCGAGGCCGGCGCGTTCGGTGGTCACGACCCGGCAGAAGACGACGTCGCCGGTGGTCGCGAAGTCCGGCTGCGGTGTCGGTGCGGTTCGGGCTGGAGTGGTGCGGGCCGTCTCGCCCGCCGCCGGCACCGACCTCGAGTACGTGACCACGGCCCAGAGCGCGAGCCCGGCCGCGGCAGCCATCAGCCAGGGCAGCGGTCGCCGGCGGTGCGCCGGTCGCTGCTGCGGCAACCGCGAGAGCTCCGCCCGCAGCGTCGCGAACGGGTCGAGCGCGGTCGGATTCGCGAGCAACCACTCCGCGGTGCGGGGGTCGTCGAGCGGGTCGATGCCGCGATCGAACAGCTCCTGGACGAAGGGGGGGAGCGTCGGGTTCATTCGTCACCTCGCGACTGCCGCGCGGCCCAGATCCGGTTGCGTGCGCGGTGCAGATGGGACTTCACGGTGCCGATTGGCAAGCCGAGCCACCTCGCGATCGCCGCGATCGACTCGCCGTCGCGATGAAAGCGCAGCAGCACGTCGCGCTCGATCTCGGGCAGGCATGCGAGCAGCACCTGCATCTGCTCGCGCAGCTCGGCGGTGCGCGTCGGGTCGGCGATCGACGCCGGCATCTCGGACGTCTCGCCGGCGCCGGCGCTGCCGTCGCGTCGCTGCCGCAGGTCCAGGAACGCACGGAAAGCGATCCGCAGCAGCCAGGGTTCGAGCGCGCCGACCGCCGGATCGTAGGTGTGGCGCGAGCGCCACGCCCGCACCATCGTCTCCTGCAGCGCGTCGTCGACATCGGCGGGCGCGAGCTTCGCGAGGAAGGCGCGCAGCCGAGGCTCGGCGCCGGTCAACAGTCGGCCCATCGAGTCGTCGTGCGCGGCGGCGGCGCGTTCTGCGGTCATCGGCTCCGGCATCGGTTTTCCTCACATACCGGCGCGGTTCGCGAAAGGTTGCAGCGTCACCGCAATCGGGCAGCGATCCCGGCGGCGACCCAGGCGTTGCCGGCCGCCGTCATATGGCCACGAAAGTACTTGTACCACAAGGACTTGTCCTCGTCGGCGAGGGCCAGGAAGGCGGTCTGCAGGTCGAGCACCTCGGCGCCGCAGGCGGCGGCGTGGGCAAGCAGCTCGGCGGCACCGTGGGATTCGTCGGCGCTCCAGTGCCCTTGCAACACGACCAGCCAGGGCAGCTGTCGTTCGGCGCAGAATCGTCCGAGTCGTTCGAACAGCTTCTTGCCGATCGTGAGGCCCGTGCCCGGCGGGTGCACCCAGATCTCGCGCTGCTCCGACACCCACCAGTTCGGCACCGTGTTCCAGAACAGCATGTCGAGCGCCGCGCTGTGGCCGAGCAATCGCCTCAGGTACTGGCGATCGAGATCGTTGTCGACCGCGGAGTCGGGCACCGGCACGCCGCGCAGCGCGAGCTCGCCGTCGACCAGGTCGAACCACGGGATCTCGGTGAAGCGCCGGCTCTGTTCGCAGCGTTTGATGTCGTCGGGGATGAAGCTCAGCACCAACCGTTCGGTCGGATGGCTCTCGACCAGCCGCTCGGCGCGCAGCACGGTCTGCGCCAGGCTGTAGCCGAAGACGCCGCCGTTGAGCACCGGTCGCTGCAGCAGCTGCTCGAGCTGCGCCGGCCAGGTCTCGTGGTCGCCGACCTGGTCGCCGAACGTGAAGGAGTCGCCGGCCGCGACGACGAACCGTTCGCCCGGCGGCCGCGGTGCACCGTTCGTGCGGATCGCCCGTGCGTCGATCGTGACCATCGCGTGCCAGCGATTGTCGTCGCTCGCGAAGCCCGGTCGCGGCACGTAGCCGAGCAGCGGATCGTGCGCCGCGGGGTAGCCGCGGCGGATCAGGTCGATGCGCTGGTCGCGATAGCTCCCGGTCGAGAACGGCGAGCCCTTCTTGGCCCGGTAGCTGCGTGCGAAGATCTCCGCCGCGACGAACAGTGCCACCAGCGGCACGAGCGCGAACAGCAGCTTCTTGCGCCACGACAGGCGCCGTCGCGGCGATTCAGACATCGTCCTCGCGGATCCGCCAGTGCAGGGTGCCGCCCGCGCGCATCGGCACCAGTCGTTCGTCACCGAACGGCAGCTCGGCCGGCACCGTGACCTCGGCGCGCTCGAGCGCGATCCGGCGGGTGTTGCGCGGCAGGCCGTAGAAGTCGGGGCCGCGTTCGCTCGCGAAGGCCTCGAGTCGGTCGAGTCGACCGACGGCATCGAACGCCTCGGCGTAGAGCTCGAGCGCGGCATGCGCCGAGAAGATGCCGGCGCAGCCACAGTCGGACTGCTTGGCCGAGCGCGCGTGGGGCGCGCTGTCGGTGCCGAGGAAGAAGCGGTCGCCGGTGGTCGCCGCCGCGAGCACCGCCTGGCGATGATGCTCGCGCTTCAGCACCGGCAGGCACCAGGCGTGCGGCCGCAGCCCGCCGCGGAACAGCTCGCCGCGGTTCCACAGCAGGTGCTGCGGCGTGACCGTCGCAGCGACGTGGCGCCCGGCCTGCTGCACGAACGCGACGCCCTCGGCGGTGGTGACGTGCTCGAGCACGACGCGCAACGCGGGGAAGTCGCGCACGATGCCGGCGAGGTGGCGCTCGACGAACGCACGCTCGCGGTCGAATACGTCGACCTCGGGGTCGGTGACCTCGCCGTGCACCAGCAGCGGCAGATCGTGGGCTTGCATCGCCTCGAACACCGGCCGCACGCGATCGAGATCGCTCACACCTGCGTCGGAGTTGGTCGTGGCACCCGCCGGGTAGTACTTGACCGCGTGCACGAAGCCACTGACGCGGGCGGCGGCGATCTCCTCGACGGTGGTGCGTTCGGTGAGGTAGAGCGTCATCAGCGGCTCGAACGCCGTACCCGCGGGGAGCGCCGCGAGGATCCGGTCGCGGTAGGCCCGTGCCTCCGCGACGGTGCGGACCGGCGGCTTCAGGTTCGGCATCACGATCGCACGCGCGAAGTGGCGAGCGGTGTGACCCACGACGTCGCGCAGCGCGGCGCCGTCCCGCAGGTGCAGGTGCCAGTCGTCCGGCTGCAGCAGGGTGAGGCGCATCGTGCGGACCATAGCGGTGACCGCTCGCGATTGCCTTCGGCTCCGCGCGCGCTCGGCGGCGCGTCGCGGCGAAAACGGAACCGGGCCAGCCGGAGCCGGCCCGGCCCCATCGGGGAGAACCATGCGCGTGGTCGTCACACCACGCTCGTCGATTACCTATCGCGATTCCTGCCGTCGGTAACCTATACATCGCGTCCGTGGCCGTGTTCTCGTTCGGATTCTCGCCGTGTCCCAACGACACGTTCGCGTTCTGGGCGGCGGTCCACGGCGTGGTCGGCGACGCGGCGGGCAGCGCCGAAGTGCGCTTCGAACCGGTGATCGCCGACATCGAGGCGCTGAACGAGCGCGCCGTGCTCGGTCACGAGCCGCTCGCCGTCACGAAACTGTCATTGCCCGCGCTCGCCCGCGTGACTTCGGACTACGCCGTGCTCGCGAGCGGCGCGGCGCTCGGTTTCGGCTGCGGTCCGCTCGTGGTCTGCCGCGAAGACTCCGGGCACGGAACGCTCGCAGACCTCGCGGGCGCGCGGGTCGCGATCCCCGGTCGACACACGACGGCGGCGCTGCTGCTCGATCTGCTGCTGCCGGTGGCGCCGGCAGCGCGCGTCGCGATGCGCTTCGACGAGGTCATGCCGGCGATCGCTGCCGGGGCCGTCGACGCCGGCGTGATCATCCACGAGAGCCGGTTCACCTACCGCGACCACGGCCTGCGCGAGCTCGCCGACCTCGGCGTGCTGTTCGAGCAGCAGAGCGGCGGGCCGCTGCCGCTCGGAGTGATCGCGGCGCGACGCGATCTGGGCGACGCCGCCGCGCGCGCGATCGAGCGCGCGCTGGCGGCTTCGGTTCGGTTGGCGCGGGCGCAGCCGGAGCTGCCGCGCGAGTGGGTGCGCCGGCACAGTCAGGAGCTCGCGGACGACGTCTGCGATCGCCACATCGCGCTCTACGTCAACGGCTTCACCGAGGATCTCGGCGCGCCCGGCCGCGCCGCGATCGCGGCATTGCTCGACGGTGGCCGCGAGCGCGGCCTGCTGCCGGCCGGGCCGCCGGCCTTTCGCGAGGAGAACGTGTGATCTTCCCGATCGTCGCCGCCCTGTTGTTCACCGCCGCGACGCTGCCGGTCGTGCTGCTGCTCGCCCTGTGGCTGCTGGTGCGCCGCCGGCCGCAGCGCTGGCTCTGGCGCCGGGCGCTGCAGATCCACGCCGGGCTGTTCGTCGTGCACCTGTTCGTCACCTTCCCGCTCGCGCTCGGCTACGTCGGCTCGCACCTGATTGGCACACGACCGCCGGATCGACCCTATGCCGGCCCGCGCCTGTCGGCCGCGGGCGAGCTGCTCACCCAGTCGACGGCGACCCTGCGCCGCGAGGCCGCGGACGGCGTCGAGCTGCCGGCGGATGTCGTGGCGGCGGCAGCGGCGCGTGCGCACCGCGTCGCGAGTACCGACGGCGTCGAGCTGCGGGTGTTCCGGCTCGAGCCGCGTCGCGAACCACCGGTCGCGGTGGCGGTGCTGGTGCACGGGCTGTTCCGCTGTGCGGTCGAGCTCGAGCCGGTCGCCGGCATGCTGCGCGATCTCGGTTGCGAGTGCTGGCTCGTCGAGCTGCGCAACCACGGCGGCAGCAGCCGCGCGCCGTTCCGCGGCGGCCTCGGCGCCAAGGACGACGTCGTCGCCGCGGTCGAGTACGTGCGCCGGCAGCCGGGGCGCGCGCAGCTACCGGTCCTGCTGTACGGCGTCAGCCTCGGCACGATCGCGACGACGTTGGCGCTGCCGCACATCGACGGTGTGGCCGGCGTCGCGCTCGATTCGCCGATCGACGACCTGCTCGCGGCCGCGCACCGCATGCTGTCGTTTCGTCGCGAGGGCGATCGCCGGTCCTGGTTCGCGCTCTACGAGCCGTGGCGCTCGCTGGTGATCGCGGCGCTCGGGTGGTGGTCGGGCTTCCGCGTCGCCGAGGTCTCGCCCGGCGAGGTGCTCGCGACGTTGCCGCACGATCTGCCAGTGCTGCTGATCGGCGGTGCGCACGATGATAGGGCACCGCCGGCGACCGTTCGCCGCCTGTTCGAGCGGCTGCCCGAACCGCCCGAACGGCGCCTGCTCTGGCTCGACGACGACGGCGGTCACGGCGATCTCGCCGAGCTCAAGCCGGCGGAGTACCGCGAGCACCTGCGCTGGCTGCTCGAGCACCTGCGGCGCTGACGGGATCAGGCGTCGGCGTCAGGGTCGCGGAACGGCACGATCGCGATCGCGATCGCGAGCAGCACGAGTGCGACCGCGAGACCCGGGACCGCGTTGCCGTTGAGCAGCCAGGCGGTGACGCCGAGCAGGCAGCCGCCCTCGAGCGTGGCCAACGGGATCAGCACTGCGAGGAAACGGGTGCGCCCGCGTTCCGGCGACGGCTGGCCGGCGGCGCGACGGCGCAGCAGTGCACGGACCGCGACGGCGGCGACCGCGGTGCCGATCCCGACCGCGATCACCACACTGTCCAGCTCAGGGATCGGCTGATCGGCGAGTCCGCGACCGTCGTTGGTCTGCAGCACGACGGCGGCGCCGATCGAGTAGGCGGTCATCCCGAGCAGCAGCATCAGGAACAGCACGCGCTGGGCGGCGAAGGGCGGTGGCGAGTCGGTCATGGCTTCGGGGCCGGCGACGATAGTCGCCGCGCGTCGCGTCAGCGACCCCGACGTCGGCCGAGCACGCGCTCGAGGCGCTGCACTGCAGGGTCGCGCGGCCAGGGCCCCTGCGGCTTCATCGTCGCGAGGTTGGTGAACATCAGCGCGTGGTCGATCTTCGGGGTCGGGAGCTCGAGCCACGCCCGGACGTTGCGCACCGCGATGGCCTCGAGCGGGTAGAGCCGACACGGCGGGTCCTCGAAGTCGGAGTGCGGCTGCGTGACCTCGCGCAAGTGGACGTCGAGCAGCTCGGCGAGCCGCAGTGCGAGGATCTCGGCACTGCCGGTCCACTGCAGCAGCACTTCGCGGTAGGGACCGAGTTGCGGCGGCACGGCGCTGCGCTGGCCGCCGCGCAGCACGACGAGCTCGCGCGCGAACAACGCGAGTCGTTCACGGTCGTCGAACGCGCGGTCGGGCAGGGACGCGAGCAGGGCGTGCAGCGGTTCGGCGCCGGGATCCTCGAGCGCGAGGCCGAGCAGCACCGTCAGGGCGAGCTGCGACAGCGAACACGGCAGCTCGTTGGTCCGCCGCGACCGAGCCCGCAGGCGCAGCGAGCAGCGCCGCAGCGCTTGCCCGATCCGCGCCTCGTCGAAACCACGGCCGTCGCCGCGCAGGACCCGGGCGAAGCCGTGGCCCAGCCGCCAGGTGCCGAGCATCCATGCCGCGACGGGCGCCTGCGGGCCGTCGCCGGCGCGCTCGAGCACGAGCTCCTGGTCGCTGCCGAGGAACTTCGCGTTCGCCGGTCGGTCGGCCCACTCGGTGAGGCTGCGCCCGAGGCTCGTGATCTTCGACAGGTCGCGCATGTGTGCGGCAGCGGGCGCGTCCGCCGTGATCGGGCGGCGCGTCCGGACCTGTTTGACACTGTGGCGCGACCGGGATCCAGTCGCGCCTGGCGGCGATCAGTAGAGGTGCAGCGACACCGGCTCGCTGACGAAGTCGACCGCGAGCGTCGTCGGATTCAGCACCATGAACGCGTGGTGGAACATCGAGCCACCGAAGCCCGGGAAGCCGGTCGGGAACGCGAACGCGGCCGACGTCGTGCGCCCGGTGCCGTCGAGGATGCCCCAGAGGTTCGGGTAGACCGCACCGTTTGCGGCCAGGAACGCCAGGTTGAACCAGACGTCCTGGTTGATCGGGATCGTCGCACCGCCGAACGAGAAGCCCGGCCGCGTGCCGCTGAGCGTCGCGCCGATCACGTAGAGCCCGCCGGCGTTGGCCGCGGTCGCGTCGAGCTCGAACGCCTGGATGCCGCCGGTCGCGGGCACCGAGGCGGTGCTGCCGTGGAACGAGCCGAGGTGGTTGCGGACCAGCGCGACGTTCGGGCCGCCGTTGGCGAAGAACACGCGGCTGCAGTAGTCGCCGTTGCTGTTGAACGACAGCGCCGCACCGTCGCCGGAGTTGAACTGCACGTAGCCGTGGTTCGTGACGTTCTGCGTCGTGCCGCTGAACGTCCAGGCCTCGTCGCCGATCAGCGACGCGCGCAGGCCGTGCACCGGGTCGTAGGCGTACTGGTTGACGACGCCGCTCGACGCGTTGACACCGTCCCAGACGTTCACGCCGAACAGCACCTGGCCGAGCTCGTTGAGCTGCGGCGAGCTCGTGCCCTGCGCGATGCCGGAGTTGTTCGCCGTGCCGATGATGAAGCCGCTCGGCATGTCGGGCGCCGCCATGCCGCCGCGCGCGATCATCGTGATGTTGCCGGCGGTGCCGTAGAACAGGCCGACGTTGTCGAGGCTGGTGACGCTCGGGCCCTCGATGCCGGCGAGCACGCAGAACACGCCGTTCTCGTTGATCGTCGCGCTGCTGGTGTAGGTCGTGCCGAAGGTCTCGCCCGCGACACCGGTCGGCGCCGGATCGCCCTCGCGGATCACGACCGCGAGGTTGCCGAGCGTGCCGGCGACGTAACAGCCGTCGTCCGCGGTCGTCACCGCGCCGCCCATCGTGGTCTGGAAGATCATCTGCTGGCTGGTGCGCGAGAAGCACTGGCTGCCGAGATTGAACGAGCCGTAGGTCGCGCCGGCGATGCCGGGCATCGGGTCGCCTTCGCGCGCGACGATGACCTGGGTGCCGCCGACGTAGAGCAGCAGCACCTTGTCGTCGGCCGTGGTCGCCGGTGACGTGCCGAGCGTGGTCGACAGCGTCTCGTCGTGCAGCACGAAGCCGTTCTCGTCCATCTGGGCCTGGAAGCCGATGCTGCCGACGACGACCGCGCCACCGAGCAGGGCGTCGCCCTCGCGGCACATCCACTGCACGTTGCCGGGCGTGCCGATCAGCCAGGCGTCGTCGTTCTGACCGGTGACGACGTCGCCGCCGACGAGGTCACCCTTGAACAGCGCGGTGCCCTGGCGGTTGAGGCCGGTGTTCTGGAAGCTGATGCTGTTGAAGCCGGTGTCGTAGACCGAGCCGCCCGACGGTGCCGGGCTGCCGCGCTGCGCGAGGATCTGCAGCGTACCGGGCTGGCCGCTCGGGAATCCCCAGTAGATGACGCTGTCGTTGCGGCCCGCGAGCGTGGTGCCGGTGTTGACGATGCCGGTTCCCGAGAGGTAGCAGCCGAACATCACGAAGCCGCCGGTCGGGCTCAGGCGCACGTTGCCCGACGGGCCCGTGAAGAACGAGGTGCCGGTGCTCGACGTGCCATTGCAGGTGACGCCCGGCATGCCGGTCGGCTCCGGGTCACCGCTGCGCAGCACCATGACCATGTCGGCGGCCGTGCGGCCGTAGAACACGGCGCGGTCGTCGATCGTGCCGGTGACGTTGCCGTTCTCCATCTGGGCCCGCCAGCACATGTTGCCGTCGAGGTCCATGACGGGCGCGTCGAAGCCCGAGGCCTTGATCGTGGCGCCGGAGGTGCCGGCGACCATGTCGCCGACGGCCTGCACGATCTCGCCGTGCTGCAACATGAGGCTCTGCGCGGTCGCGGCCGGGGCGGCGGCGAGCAGGAGAACGGTGGTCTTGGTGACAGTGTGCATACGTTCGGTGGTTCCTTGGAGCGGGGTCGGGCGTCCCGGCGACGGATGCCGGCGGGCGGCCGGCGAATTCCGCGAGATCGTCAGCCGGACCGCAGCTTCGGGTGCAGTGCACGATGTGGTGGCGACCGGTTGCCGCGCGCCGGCCGGCGGCGAGAATGGCTCGATGCGACGCGTTCCCCGTGTTGCCCGATCGGCTGCTGCCCTGGCGCTCGCCGTCGGCGTGGTCTCCGATTGCGCCGAGGCGCAAGGCATCGATGCGTTCGTCGCCGAGGCGCGCGCGCGGCAGGGGCTCGCCGCCAGCGCTCCAGCCGATCCGATCACCTGGCTGCGCCGCGTCAGCCTCGACCTCACCGGGTTGCCGCCGACCCCGTCGGCGGCGCGCGCGTTCGCCGCCGACGAGCGCGACGGCGCACGCGAACGCGCGGTCGACGCGCTGCTCGCGTCGCCGGCCTACGGCGAACGCTGGGCGGTCTGGTGGCTCGACCTCGCGCGCTACGCCGACTCGCAGGGCTACGAGAAGGACGGTCTGCGGCCGACGATGTGGCGCTACCGCGACTGGGTGATCGACGCGCTGAACCGCGACATGCCGTTCGACCGGTTCACGATCGAGCAGATCGCCGGCGACCTGCTGCCCGACGCCACGCTCGAGCAGCGGCTCGCGACGGCGTTCCATCGCCAGACGATGACCAACACCGAGGGCGGTACCGACGACGAGGAGTTCCGGGTCGCGGCCGTCATCGACCGGGTCGACACCACGATGTCGGTGTGGATGGGCGCCACCGCGGGCTGCGCGCAGTGCCACGACCACAAGTTCGACCCGATCTCGCAACGCGAGTTCTACGGTCTCTACGCGTTCTTCGACCAGACCGCCGACCGCGATCGCCCGGACGACTCGCCGACGCTGGCGGTGCCGACCGCGGCGCAGCGCGAGGTCGCGGCGCCGCTCGAGACCGAGCTCGCCGACCTGCGGGCACGGCTCACGGTCGACGACGCGACCGTGCTGGCGTGGGGCGAGGGGCTGCGCGCGGCGGTGGCCGCGTTCGAAGCCGCGAACGTCGAGCAGTCGAGCTGGCATCTGCTCGGGCCGATACCCGCGGCGGACTTCGACACCGCCTGCGCCACCGAGTTCGCGGTCGAGCGCGACGGCGTGCGGCTCGACGCCGAACAGGACGGCCTGCGCTGGCAGGAGAAACCCGAGTTCGTCGACGGCGCGGTGCACACCTGGCGCGGCGACAACAGCGCGTTCTACCTGCATCGTGTGATCGACGCCGCCGCGGCGGCGCCGGCGGTACTCGTGCTCGGCAGCGACGACGCGCTCGAGGTCTGGTGGAACGGCGCGCAGGTGTTCGAGGCCAAGGTCTCGCGCGGTGCCGCGCCCGAGCAGGAGTTCGTCCCGGTCGCGCTGCGTCCCGGCCGCAACGACGTGCTGCTCAAGGTGACGAACGGCGGCAGCGTCGGCGGCTTCTGCTTCGAGCTGCGCCCGACGCAGCTGCCGCGCGAGGACGTCGGTCTGCTCGCACTGCCGGGGGGCGACTACGGCGATGCCGAGATCGCGCGTCTGCGGCGCGCCTACGAAAGGTTCGCGCCGGAGGTCGCGCCGCTGCGTCGACGGATCGCCGCCGTCGCCGCCGAGCTGGCGCAGAACGCCGGCCCTGCGGTGCCGGTCATGGCCGAGCTCGCGGGCGACGAACGCCGCACCACACGACTGCTGCTGCGCGGCAGCTTCCTGACTCCCGGTGAGGCCGTCGAGCCGCACACCCCGGCGTGTTGGCCGCCGTTGCCGGCGACCGCACCGCGCGATCGCCTCTCTTTCGCGCGTTGGCTGGTGTCACCCGACAACCCGCGGACCGCGCGTGTGATCGCCAATCGCCTCTGGGCCGAGCTGTTCGGTCGCGGTCTCGTCGAGACGCTCGAGGACTTCGGCAGCCAGGGCGAACCGTGCTCGCATCCGGAGCTGCTCGACTGGCTCGGTGCCGAGTTCGTGCGCGGCGGCTGGTCGATCAAACGGCTGCTGCGCACGATCGTGTTGTCCGAGACGTACGGCCAGAGCTCCGAACAGACCGCCGAGCTGCGCGAGCGCGATCCGTACGACGTCTGGCACGCGCGCGGCCCTGCGTTCCGGATGAACGGCGAGATGCTGCGCGACCAGGCGCTCGCGGTCGCCGGCCTGCTGAGTGCGACGATCGGCGGGCCGAGCGTGATGCCGCCCCAGCCCGACGGGGTCTGGGCCCAGATCTACAGCGGCGCGCGCTGGGTCGCGGCCGACGGCGAGGATCGCCATCGCCGTTCGCTCTACACGTTCTGGCGGCGGCTGAGTCCGCACCCCGCGATGCTGATCCTCGACGCGCAGACCCGCGAGTCGTGCGTGCTGCGGCGATCGCGGACGAATACGCCGCTGCAGGCGCTCGTGCTCTGGAACGATCCGCAGTTCACCGAGGCGGCCTCGGCGCTCGCCGACCGGTTGCTCGCCGAATGCGGCGACGGCGGCGGCGGCGACGCGGAGTGCATGCGGTGGCTCTGGCGCCGGTGCCTGCTGCGCGAGCCGACCGCGACCGAGCTCGAACGACTGCTCGCGCTGCTCGGCCAAGAACGCACTGCTGGCGCCGACGAGCGGCTGCAGTGGACGGTGCTCGCGAGCGTCGTCATGAACCTCGACGAATTCGTCACCAAGCGATGAGCCCTCCGACCGACATGCTGGCGCACCTCCGCCGACTGCAACGCCGCTGGTTCCTGCGCGATTCCGCGCTCGGCCTCGGCGGCATGGCGCTCGCGGCGCTCGATCGTGGCGAAGGTCGCTCCCGGCGGCAGATCCCGGCCCGCGCCCGGAGCGTGATCTACCTGCACATGGAGGGGGCGCCGCCGACGCTCGACATCTTCGATCGCAAGCCCGAGCTCGACCGTCTCGACGGTGAGCCGTGCCCGGACTCGTTCCTGCAGGGCGAGCGCTTCGCGTTCATCAAGGGCCACCCGCGCCTGCTCGGCCACCGGCACGGTTGGCTGCGCGCCGGCAACGGCATCGAGGTCTGCGAGCTGTTCCCGCACCTCGCGCAGCAGCTCGGCGACGTCACGCTGGTGCGCTCGATGTTCACCGACCAGTTCAACCATGCGCCGGCCGAGCTGCTGCTGTTCTCCGGTTCGCCGCGGCCCGGGCGACCGTCGATGGGCAGCTGGGTGTCCTACGGCCTCGGTAGCGACAACCGCGATCTGCCCGCATTCGTCGTGATGACCAGCGGCGGCACGCTGCCGAGCGCCGGGCGTTCGCTGTGGAGCTCGGGCTTCGTGCCGACGGTGCACCAGGGCGTCGAGCTGCGCTCGACCGGCGACCCGGTGCTCTACCTGCAGGATCCCGCGGGCTATGACCGTGCGCGTCGCGAACGGTCGCTGCGCGCGATCGTCGATCTCGATCGCGAACACCACGACGCGTTCGGCGACCCCGAGACCGAGACCCGCATCGCGCAATACGAGCTCGCGTTCCGGATGCAGTCGTCGGTGCCCGAAGCCGTCGACCTGGCGAGCGAGCCGCCCGAGGTGCACGCGCTCTACGGCACGACGCCGGGCGCGACCTCGCTGGCCAACAACTGCCTGTTGGCGCGTCGCCTCGTCGAGCGCGGCGTGCGTTTCGTGCAGCTGTTCGACGCCGGCTGGGACATCCACGGCACCAATCCGACCGACGACCTGATGACGCAGTTCCCGAAGAAGGCGCGGGAGCTCGACCGCGCGCTCGCCGCGCTGCTCGTCGACCTGCGTCGCCGCGGCCTGCTCGACGAGACGCTGGTGGTGTGGGGCGGCGAGTTCGGTCGCACGCCGATGAACGAGAAGCGCAACGGCAGCACGCTGTGGGGTCGCGATCACCATCCGCACTGCTACTCGATGTTGCTGGCCGGCGGCGGCGTGAAGTGCGGCGCGGTGATCGGTGCGACCGATGCCATCGGCTACCGCATTACGGAGAACCCGATTCACGTGCACGATCTGCAGGCGACGATGCTGCACCTGCTGGGCGTCGACCACGAGCAGCTCACCTACGGGTTCCAGGGGCGGGCGTTCCGCCTGACCGACGTGCACGGCGTGGTTCGCCGTGAACTGCTGGCGTGACAGCGAAGTAACCTCGCCGGACCCGCTTGACGGTGCTCCGGAGCAGCGCACACTGGCGCGGCGTTCGAACCCCCCGGACGCTTTCCATCACGACTCCCGGACCCCACCATGCAGACCCTTCGCTTCCTCGCCCCGCTCGCGCTCGTCGGCGCCGTCTCGGCCCAGCAGGCCTATCTCGTCGACACCACGCTCGACCAGCTGTTCACGGTCGATCTCGCGACCGGTGCGGCGACCTTCCTCTCCTCCGTCGCGAACAACGGCCTCTCGACGGCCGCCGACCTGTCCTACCGCGCCGCGACCGGCGAGCTGTGGACCGTCGACCTCTCGGGCGGCGAGCTCGGCACGATCGATCCCGCGAGCGGCACGTTCACCGCCGTCTACCAGACCAACCTCAGCGGTTGGCAGGGGCTCGCGTGGGACGAGACCACCCAGCTCTTCTACCTGGCGAACCAGGACAACAACAACTACTCGTTCGACCCGATCACCGGCGTGCTGACGACGCTCGGCCCGGCGGGCGCCAGCCTCATCACCTGCCTCGACACCGACGCCAACGGCAACCTGTTCGGCATCGCGTTCTCCGCCGCCACGGTGGTGGCGATCGACAAGGTCACCGGCGCCGCGACGGCGCTCTCGACCACGATCGGCGGGTTCCAGGGGCTGGGCATCGATCAGGTGACCGGCACCTGGTACGGCTCCAACACGAACGATGACTCGCTGCACCTCGTCGATCCGGGCACGGGTACGAACACGCTGATCGGCGCCCACGGTGCCGGCGTGACGTTCGCGAAGGGCTTCGACCTGATCGACGGTTCCGCCGGCACGCCGGCCGCGAACACCACGTTCGGGACCGCTTGTGGCGGCCTCAGCCTCGCCGGCATCACGCGCCCGATCACCGGCACGAACTGGGACCTCGGGCTGACCGGTGTGCCCGCGACCGCGACGATCGGCGT
>JAGQRB010000667.1 GCA_020425925.1 Planctomycetota bacterium | reverse complement strand
GGGCCCGGCGCCGGCGGACGCGCCCCTCCGGGCCGAGAGCGACTACGGCTCCTGGCTCGCCGCGAGCGGATTCGGCACCTGGGGCGAGCACGGTGACCCGGCCGCGACCGCTCAGACCGGCACCCCGCGCAATCACCCGCTGTCACCCGAGCTCGCGCACGCGGTGCAGTCGCGCGACGTCCGCCTGCTGGAGGCACTCGAGCAGAAGGCCTGGACCCAGGCGGTGCGCCCCTACCACCTGCACGGGCTCTCCGTCGCGAACGACGACCCGCTGTTCCTGTGGGACGGGGTGCCGCGCTATCCGGGTTCGCGCGACCTGTCGATCGAGTCGCTCGGCCGGCGTGCGCTGATCGAGAACGATCCGCATCCCGCCTACCGGACGCGCGTGCTCGGCGGTCTCGCGCACGCTCACGGCTTCTGGCCGTACGACGTCGAGCACTTCTCGATGGACCTGGTGTTCGACTACTGGACCGTGACGGGAGACGCGTGGGCACGCGACGAGCTGCGCCAGCTCGGCGAGAACCTGCGCGGCATCCTGCGGCCCGAGGGCTTCTTCACCAGCAAGCTGCAGCAGGCCCGCACCGAGGGCTGGATGATGCAGGCGTTGGTGCAGGCTTACCTCGCGACCGACGACATCCGCTTCCGCGACGCCGCGCTCGACCGGGTGCACTACATCGTCGACCGCGATCGTGCCGGCAACCACCCATCGCACGCGATCACGATCAACGGCAGCGATGCGCGCACCGGCTGGCCCGAACCGCACGGCTTCTACATGCCGTGGCAGCACGGCGCGATCCTCTACGGCTACCTCGCGGGCTGGAAGTTCTTCGGCGACGAGTTCTACCTCACGATCTGCGACGAGGTAGTGCGCTGCGTCGACTACGCCTGGGTGCGCAATGTCACGCAGGCGCCGTTCGGGTTCGTCACCGACGGCCTGCGCTACTACACGCCGACCTCGTTCGACGGCGCCTACGTGCCGGCATCGCACTTCGACGCGACGCACGGCATCCCGTTCGGCGACTCGCCGCTCGGCGGCGCACACCTGTTCCTGCTGGCCGGGCTGCTGATGCACTCCCGGATCGGCAAGGACGCCGGCATCCGGGCGCTCGCCGGGCAGTACGGCGAGTTGCTGCTGCAGGCCCCACTGGGCGACGGCGAACGCTGGAACAAGTGGTACTACTGCCTGCCGCCCGAGTGGAACCCGTGACGCAGACCTTCCGCGTCAGCGCGGCGGGAACGTGAGATCGCCGACGTCCTCGTCACCCGCGGCCGTCACCACCGCCGAACCGATCGGCTCGCCGTGGTCGCCGCGCAGGACCGCCAGCGAGTAGCTGCCGGCCGGCAGCGGCCCGATCTCGAAGCGGCCGTCCGCGAGGGTCCGGCCCTGCACGTGCGCGAACAGCCCGTTGCCGTCCGTGCGATCCGCGACGACCGCCTCGTTGGCGACCGGGGCGCGTCGATCGTCGACCAGCCGCCCGCGGATCGTCCGCGACGGCAGCGCCGCGGCATCGATTTCGATCCGAACCTCGCGTTCGCCGGCACCGATGTGCTGCTTCGCGATCTGCGCGTGCCCGCCGGCCTCGCCGAGCAGGACGATGACCATGATCTGCGCCTCGCCCGCAGGCGGATTCTCGAGCCGGCCGGCGCCGCCGGTGAAGACGACGATCCCCGGAACCTGGTTCGCCGAGCTGTCCTGGGCGAGATCGTAGACATAGGCGAACACGCGCCCGGGCGACAGCGCCACCCCCGGCGGCATGACGAGCTCGATCGCCAGCGCTTCGTCCGCGGACAGCGAGAACTCGCAGCGCACCGTGTCGCCGGCGGCGACCTCGACCTCCCGGCGGCCGATCGGCGCCATCCCGCGGTAGGCCTGCACCGTCTGCTCGCCCGGCATCGCACCGACGATCCGGAACGCGCCGTCCGGACCGACACCCGTGGTACGCATTCCCACGAGGTTCAGGAGGCTGCCGAGCTCCTGGTTGCTCTCGTTCGGGAAGACGGTGATCCGGACCTCCTTCGCGGTGGTTTCGTCGAGGCCGCGAACGACGCCCTCGATCACGGTCGGATGCTCGCAGCGCAGCTCGACGAACGCCTCACCCGCAGTCGTGTCGACCTTCGCCCAGACCGGCGTGATCTCGGGATCTCTGGCCCGCGCGAGCACGAGATACTCGCCGGCAGCGACCTCGTCGGTCGCGAACGCACCGTCGGCATCGGCGCGCAGCAGCAGCGGTCGCTGCTGTGTCGCCGCGGCCCCGAGCGCGTACGTCTTGTTCATGACGGCGACGACCGCGACCGAGGCGCCCGCGAGCGGTGCGCCCGCGACGTCGAACGCGCGACCCGCAAGCCGGCAACCGGCGCGGGCCAGACGCAGCTCGATCTCGTGGCGCGCGCCCGATCCAGGCACCACGAAGGCGGCTGACGGCGTGTAGCCGGGGTGCCGTGCCTGCAGCGCGACCTGGCCGACCGACGCGAGCTCGAACCGGCCGTGCGCGTCGCTGACCGCGAGCGTCGGCGCGGCGAGGTTGTCGCCTTGCGCGACGACCGCGGCAGCGACGACCGGCCGACCGTCGG
>JAGQRB010000066.1 GCA_020425925.1 Planctomycetota bacterium | reverse complement strand
TGCAGCGCGATCGGGTTGTTGTCCCAGAGCGGGTCGAGGACGGCCTTCTTGTCCTCCTTGCCGAAGAGGACCTTCTTGGCCGGGACCGAGGTGGTTGTCATGGCTGTGTTCCGTTGCCTCAGTTCTGCTTCTGGTTCTTGAGGTAGTCCTCGAACGCCGCGAGGTCCGCCGCGACGAAGCGCGTGACGCCGTTGCTGGTGATCGTCGCGCCCGACAGGCCGTCGACCGCGTGCTTCTTCTCGGCCGGGATCTCGTCGTCGACCTGGCCCTTCTTGACGCGCACCGACACCAGCTTGCCGCTGTCGTCGAAGATCGTCTTGCCGCGCCACTGCGCCTGCCACTGCGGGTTCTCGACCTCGCCGCCGAGGCCCGGGGTCTCGCCGTGTTTGTAGAACGTGATGCCGCGGACGTGGTTCTTGTCGGCGTCGAGCGCCAGGTAACCGTAGAGCGTGCTCCACAGTCCGCGCCCCGAGATCGGCAGCACCACCGCCTCGAGCTTGCCGGCGGCGTCCTTGGTGGTCGCGACCACGCGGAAGCGCCGCTGACCGGCCTCGTCGAGGTCCTTGATCTCGGCCGGCTTCTTCTCGGTCGTGACCTTGCCGGTCTCGGTGTCGACCACCGACTCGGTGACGCGGTCGGCGTAGAGCTGCTCGAGCTCGGCGCGCGGCCGCGGATCGTCGGCGGCGCACAGACCGGCCGCGATCATGACGTTCTTCTGCCGATCGAACTCGGCTGCGGCCTCCTGCGTCGCCTTGAGCGCGTTGGCGGTGATCGCCAGTCCGGTGCTCACCGCGACGCACACCGCGACGGCGAAGCCGAGCACGTAGCCGTTGCTGTTCTTGTTCATGCGCGCTTCAGCCTCCGCCGGATGTTGGCCTGGATCACGAAGTGATCGATCGTCGGGGCGAACGCGTTCAGCAGCAGGATCGAGAGCATCGTGCCCTCGGGGTAGGCCGGATTGACCGCGCGCACCATGACCGTGAAGAAGCCGATGAGCGCGCCGTAGATCCACTTGCCGGTGGTCGTCTCGGGCGAGCTCACGGGGTCGGTCGCCATGAAGACGACACCGAACAGGAAGCCACCGACCAGCAGGTGGTCGAGCGGGTTCATCGAGATCGGGCCGCCGTAGTCGGCCGGCAGGATGCCCTTCATCAGCAGCGCCGTGCCGATCAGCCCGAGCACGCCCGAGAGCATCACGCGCCAGCTGCCGACGCCGGTGCCGATCAGGACGAGCGCGCCGAGCAGCACGCAGAACTTGCTGGTCTCGCCGGCGCTACCCGGCATGTCGCCGAAGAACAGCTGCAGCCGCGACCAGTGCTCCGCGATCATCGCCGAGCCGTCGGTGACGGTCAGCGGCTTGGCGGTGGCGAGCGCAGTCGGCGACGACCAGCCGTCGATCAGGTGCCAGCTGTTGTTGCCGGCGACCCAGACCATGTCGCCCGACATCTGCGCGGCGAACGCGAAGAACAGGAACGCGCGCACCAGCATCGCCGGGTTGAACACGTTCATGCCGGTGCCGCCGAACACCTCCTTGCCGAGCACGACCGCGAACGCGACGCCGACCGCGAGCTGCCACAGCGGGATCGACGGCGGCACGATCAGCGCGATCAGCATGCCGGAGACCAGGTAGCCCTCGCTGACCTCCTCGCTGCGCAGCACCGAGAAGAACATCTCGATACCGAGACCGACGCCGTAGCTGACGATCACGATCGGCAGCATGCGCTGCAGGCCGAACACGACGTAGTCGAAGATGCCGGGCGATGCGAGGTCGGGCGGGAAGATCGACTGCAGCCAGCCGGCGGTGTAGTCGGCGACCGCGAGCTCGCCGCCGCCGACCAGCCTGGCGATCGCCTGGAAGTGCTGCGCGCCGGTGTTGTAGAACGACCATAGCAGGCACGGCAGCATCGCGAGGATGACCGTGTTCATCACCCGCTTGAGGTCGACGTAGTCGCGGACGTGCACGCCGGTCCGCTTGGTGCGGTGGTCGGGCGCGAACAGGAACGTCTCGAACGCGTCGAACAGCGGCCACACCTTGTGCAGCTTGCTGTCGGGCGCGTGGTAGAGCTTCTTCTGCTTCTCGACCAGGTTGCGCAGGAACTGCATCGCCTAGCCCTCCTTCTCGAACAGGTCGAGACCGTTGCGGATGACCTCACCGACGTCGATCTTGCACGGATCGACGAACGTGCAGAGCGCGACGTCCTCCTCGGTGACCTCCAGCAGGCCGAGCTTGATCGCCTCGTCGAGGTCGCCGCACTGGATCGCGCGGCAGAGATACGTCGGATAGATGTCGAGCGGCATCACCGCCTCCCAGGCGCCGATGTTGACGATCGGCCGGTGGCCGCCGTGCAGCCGCGCGTCGACGGTGTACTCGTTCCTGGGCTTGAGCCAGCTCATCACGCTGCGGTGGAAGCTCAGCCGCCCGGGCTGCGGCAGCGCCCAGCCGAACAGGTCGCGCTTGTCGGTGCCCTCGGCGATCACCGCGATCGAGGTGGCGCGGAAGCCGAGCGCGCCGTCGGGCGCGATCGCACGGCCGTGCAGCACGTTGCCGTCGATCACCCGGATGTCGCCGGCGAGCGGCCGGCCGCCGTTGAGCGCCGTCACCGGCGCGCCGTGGCGGGTGCGGAAGTAGCCGTTCGCGGGCGCCTCGCTGCCGCCGAACGCGACGACGATGTGGGCCGGATAGCGCCCGGTCTCGGCCCATTCGCCGATGCGCGCGACGTCCTGCGCCCGCAGCGTCCAGGCGACCTCGCCGGTCTTCAGCGGCTGGATCCGGCTGATGTGGGTGCCGACCAGACCGGCCGGGTGCGGCCCGGCGAAGTCGTGGATCTCGACGCCGCGCAGGTCGCGCAGGTCGCTCTGATCGCTGCCGGCGGCGCGCAGACTCAGGTAGATCACGCCGTCGGTGAGCTGCCGCAGCACGTCGATGCCGCGCTGCAGCGCGGCCTTCCGGCCCGCGGTCGCGAACGCCGGATCGGCGGCCAGCGGCGCGGTGTCCATGCCGTTGACGAAGATCGCGGCCGGCGCCGCCTCACCGCGCGCCATCTTGCCGAGCGGCCGCTGCACGAACAGGTGCCAGAGGCCCGCGTTCTTCAGCGCCTGGCGCAGCGCCGCGCGGTCGCCATCCGCCTTCGGCATCGGCGCGAACGACTCGGTGCCGCCGTTCGCCGACGCGTTCTCGATCACCACGCGCTGCAGGAAGCGCCGCGCGCCGTACTCGATCGCCTTGACGACGCCGGTCACCGGCGAGCAGAACACGATCTCGCGGTCGATCTTGTCGAGGAAGATCGGCTGGCCGGTCGCGACCGTGTCGCCTTCCTTGACCAGCACTTTCGGCTTGATGCCGGGGAACTCGACGGTCTCCAGGCACACGAGCGGCGGCTCGGGCGCATCGGCGAGCGTCCGCCCGGGCGCGCCGGCGAGACGTAGATCGAAGCCTTTCGTGATTGTGTGGGTCGTCATCCCGTGGGCCTAGGAGAGCGATCGAGGGGCGGGGTCCGTGGCGGAGGCGTTCACTGGTCCGCAGTCTGCTCCGGCGCGTGCTCCGGCTCGTGACACTCCGGTCCGTCGCTGCCGGGCGCGCGACCGCAGCGGCTGCACGAGCCGTCGGCGGACACGCCGCCACACGAACCCGAGAGACGCCGCCCGCCGAGCGCGAGGAACACGACCGCGAGGATCGGAACCGTGAACACCAGGACCGGGAGTAGGACCGAAGACACGTTGCTCTGCGAAAAAGTCGGCAAGCAGGTTAGCGAACGCGGGCGCAGAATCGAGGCTGCGGTCGCGGATCGGGCCGCCGGCGGCAGAACCGCCCACCGGCGCGGTCAGAGCCTGGCCTCGACCAGGGCGGTCAACGCCCGCAGCGTGTTGCAATTGCGGAGTGACACGTCC
Organism: Planctomycetota bacterium; assembly: GCA_020425925.1. Classification (GTDB taxonomy): domain Bacteria; phylum Planctomycetota; class UBA1135; order UBA1135; family UBA2386; genus JAGQRA01. The sequence continues at coordinate 1,288 of JAGQRB010000066.1, read as the reverse complement.
TGATCCGAAACCTGCACGCCGAACCGCGACTCGAGGAACTCCACGACCTCGAGCACCCCGGCGGAATCGACGATGCCGGAGGTCACCAGCGGGGTGTCCTCGCCGAGGCCCTCCTCGCGGCCGTCGCGGAACCACTGGGCGACGAAGGCGCGGATCTGGGTGAGGATCGAGTCGCGGGTCGGAAGCGGGTCGGCGGACATTCGGGCGGAGCACTATGCCAGAACGCCGGCCGGAGCGAAACGGCGCGCTCTCCCCCGACGCGGCGCCTCAGGGGCCGCCGGCGGGCCGGGCCACGGCGCGGGCGAACGGGTCGGCGAGCACCAGCGCCGGATCGACCGCGATACCGTGCTCGTCGCGCCAGACCTGCAGCCGACCGAACTCGGCGGGCGCGACCTGGGCATCGACCAGCAGCACGACGCGCCGGCGGCCGGCCGGATTGCCGGTCTCGTGCTCGACGTAGCCCTCGAACAGCAGCACCTCGCCGGCCTGCCAGCCGTGCACGTCCGGGCCGACCCGCATCCGCGGCCCCGGCGGCACCTCGAGCGCGACGTGCGCGCGCAGCACGTCGATCGCCTTGACGTCGCGGTGCGGGTAGATGTGACAGCCGGGCTCCTGCCAGGAGAACGCCGCCGCGGTCACGCCGGGAATGGCGCGCAGGAACGCCGTGGTCGCCGGACACTTCGCCTGGTTCGCCGCGAAGCAACCCTCGATCCCGGGGTAGTGGCTCGACATGAACAACGGCAGCACGAGCCACTCGCCGCCGTAGGCGCCGCGATCGGGCCAGACCAGGAAGTCGCCGCGCGCGAGCCCGGCGAGCTCGCTGCGGAAGACCTCGAAGCCGTCGCCGAGACGGTTGGTGAAGCCGTAGTCGTTCGGATCGAGCAGCATGGGTCTTCTCCGCGGGTCTCCTTCGTGGCGCGGTGACAGCGACGCGGCGAGATGGTATCACGCCGGCCGTGCGGCACCTGGCCGCGCCCACGCCATGCGCCCGCCCGACGACCCGACCGCCGACTCAGAGCCGCCCGCGCGTCGCCGCCGGCTGCGACTCGCGCACGTGCTCGCGCTGCTCACGGCCCCGGGCTTCGCGAGCGCGATCGCCGCCCACCTGCCGTTCCGGCATTGGCTGATCGACCTGCCGGCGGGCTTCCCGGTGCAGGCCGGCGCGGCGCTGCTGCTCGGCACGGTCGCGCTGCTCGCGACGCGGCGCTTCCGGCTGGCCGTGGTCTGGCTCGCGGGCGCGCTGCTCGCGGCCGCCGCGGTGTTGCCGGGCTGGCTGGCGGCGCCGGCC
>JAGQRB010000666.1 GCA_020425925.1 Planctomycetota bacterium | reverse complement strand
CGGTCTGAGGCGCCCCGCCGCAGCTAGACTGACGACCGATGAAGACCCTGCGCCTGGTGCTGTGGCCGACCGTGATCACCGCGCTGGTGAGCATCGCGCGTCTCGCCGGCGAGGTCATCGAACAGATCACGGCGCGCTCGGGCGGCGCGCTCGCGCCGCTCGGGATCACCTGGTGCGTGTTCGTCTTCGGCGGCTGGTTCGGCTACCGGCTGGCGCGCGGTGCGGGCTCGCGACCGACCGTCAAGCTCGCCCCGCTCGTCGGGCTGCTGTGCATGGCGGCGCTGATCGGGAGCGTGATGTGGCAGTTCGGTCCGTTGCTCGAAGCAGCGCCGACGCGCGAGAACTTCGAGCTCGTGCGCGCCGCCGTGTTCGTGCTCGTCGGCATCGCTGCCGGGCTCGCCGTCGTGGCGTTCGTGCTCTGGCCACGGCTGGCGTGGACCATGTTGCTCTACGCCATCCCGGCGCGCCTCACGGTGCTCGCGCTCACCTGGCTGGCGAAGATCCGCGGCTGGGACACCCACTACACCAAGTTCGGACCGCCGGGTATCGAGCTCGATGGCATCGGCGAGACGATGCTCGCCGCGACGGTTGCTCAGATCGGCTTCTGGGTGCCGTTCACGATCGTCGGCGGCACGTTCGCGGGCATGCTCGTGCAGCTGCTGTTCGGCCGCGGGGTCACGCGCCCGGCCACGGCCGCGCCGCTGCCTTCGTCGGGTTCGTGAGCCCGATCAGCGTGCGCCAGACCGCGAGCACCGCGATCGCGACGAGGGTCGCGAACATCCGGACACCGAAGCCGTAGACCGGATCGCCCGGCAGCAGCATCGGCAGGAACCAGAGCGCCGCACCGAGCGCGAGCGCATGGCGCCAGCCGCGGCCGAGAGTGAATCCGACCGGCAGCACGAGCGGCAGACCGAGGCACACGAACGCGGTCTGGTGCGCAACGAGCGTTGGCAACGGCGGCACATCGTCGGAGTAGACCGGCACCGGGTAACAGACGGTGAACACGGCGCCGGCGATCGCGAGCAGGCCGAGCAACGCGAACAGCCAGCGCAGCACACGCAGCGCGAGCTGCGCGGCGCGGCCGAGGGCATCGATTTCGGGTTCGTGGTCCAAGCAGGTCGTGGCGGGCTACGCTGTCCCGGGGAGTTTCTCGACCACGATGCACACCTCGTCAAGCGCGCTCGCCACCGCATTCGTCCTCACGGCTGTCCTGCCGGCCCAGAACCTCGTCGCCAACCTGGTGTCGAGCGGCAACGCGAACCCCGGCAGCGGCGTCACCGAGTTCCTGGTCATCGGCAGCCGCGCGGTCTTCGTCGCGGGCGGGCCGTACGGCAACGAGCCCTGGGTCACCGACGGCACCGCCGCCGGCACGCACCTGCTCGTCGACCTGATGCCGCAGGGCGCCAGCAGCCCGCAGAACCTCGTCGTGTTCGGCAGCGACGTGCTGTTCGTCGCGAACACACCCGGCCTCGGGCGCGAGCTCTGGAAGACCGATGGCACGACCGCCGGCACCCAGCTGGTGAAGGACATCCGCACCGGCTCGGCGAACAGCCTCACGAACGAGATCGTGCCGTTCAACGGTCTGGCCTGGTTCGCCGCCCACGACGGCTCGAACGGCAGCGAGCTCTGGAAGACCGACGGCACGACCGCCGGTACGAGCCTGGCCGTCGACCTCCGTGCGGGTCCGCAGAGCGGTGCCCCGACCCGACTCACGGTCGCCGGCGGCTGGCTCTGGTTCGCGGCGAGCGACGGCAACACCGGCGTCGAACTGTGGCGCAGCGACGGCACGCCGGCCGGGACGACGCTCGTCGCCGATCTGAACCCGGGCGGCAACACGCAGATCTACGAGATCGCGCCGTTCGGCAGCGGCGTCCTGTTCGCGGCGGACGTCGGCAACGGCAACGGCCAGGAGCCGTGGTTCAGCGACGGCACCGTGTCGGGCACGGTCCCGCTCGGCGATCTCGCGTCGGGTGTCGCCCATTCCGCGCCCGACGAGTTCACCGATCTCGGCAACGGCCTCGCGGTGTTCAGCGCCGACGACGGCATCAACGGCCGCGAACTCTGGCTCACCGACGGCACGGCGGTGAACACCACACTCGTCGACCTCGAGCCCGGCCCGAACGGCAGCCAGGCGGGTGGTTTCACACTGTTCCAGGGCGGCGTCGTGTTCGCGGCCGATGACGGCATCAACGGCCGCGAGCCGTGGCGCTCGGACGGCACAGCGGCAGGCACGCAGTTGATCCGCGACCTCAACCCCGGCGGGTCGGGCTCGAGCCCGACCGGGTTCGCAGCGATCGGCAGCGAGCTCTGGTTCGGAGCGACGGTCGCCGGCTTCGGTGGCGAGTTCTGGCGCACCGATGCGACCGCGGCGGGCACGCAGCTGGTCGTCGACCTGCAGCCCGGGAACGCGAGCACGCTGCCGCAGGCGATCACGGCGTTCGGCGGTCGGGCGTTGTTCTCGGGCTACGTCTCCGGTGCCGGCTTCGAGCCTGGCATCACCGACGGCACGAGCGCCGGCACGTTCCTGCTCGCCGACTGCGCGCCGCCGTACGGCGACTCCACGCCGTCGAACTTCCAGGCCATCGGCAGCGAGGTGTTCTTCGGCGCCGGCACGCCTTCGCAGGGACGCGAACCGTACCGGTCGGACGGCACGCCGGGCGGCACGAGCGTCCTGCTCGACGTCTATCCGGGCAGCTTCGGCTCGGACCCGGACTACGCGGCGACGGCCGGCGCGCGGGTGTTCTTCGCCGGCAGCCTTCCCGGTGGCTCCCAGCTGTTCGCGACCGATGGCACCACCGCCGGCACGTTCCAGCTCAGCAGCAGTTCGCCGAGTCTCACACCGCGCGGCACGACCGCGCTGGTGCACCCGACGCTCGGCGATCTCGTGGTGTTCTCGGGCAACTCGGCCAACGGTCGCGAACCCTGGGTCAGCGACGGCAGCCCGGCAGGGACCTTCGAGCTCCGCGACGTCAACGCCGGAGCCGCGAGCGCGATCGGGTTGCTGTCGGAGAACTTCACCACGGCCGGCAATCTGACCTTCTTCTCCGCCAACGACGGCATCCACGGCAACGAGTTGTGGGTGACCGACGGTACCGGCGCAGGTACGCAGCTCGTCGTCGACCTGCGGCCGGGCACCGGCTCGTCGAGCCCGAACGAACTCGCCGCAGTCGGCAGTCGCCTGTTCTTCGCAGCCGACGTGCCCGGTTACGGCCGCGAGGTCTGGGTCAGCGACGGCACGCCCGCAGGTACCGCGATCGTGATCGACCTCACCAGCGGGATCGTCGGTTCCAACCCCATCGATCTCACCGCCGCCGGCAATCGGCTGTGCTTCACGGCGCAGACCGCCGGCAGCCGCGAGGTCTGGGTGACCGACGGGACGGCCGCGGGGACGACGCAGCTCACCAGCTGGGGGACCGGCGCGGTCACGCCGCACCGCGATCTGACGTGGACCAACCTGGGTCTGTTCTTCCTCTCGGACGACCAGAGCGGCCACGGCACCGAGCTGTACTTCAGCGACGGGACCGCAAGCGGCACCCAGCGCGTGCTCGACATCGGTCCGGGCGCGATCGACGGCCCGATCGCCGGCACGCTGACGGCCGTGCTCGGCGGTTCTCAGCTGATGTTCGCGGCGTTCGCACCGGCGACGGGTGTCCAGCTCTGGCTCTCCGACGGCACACCCGCCGGCACCCGGCAGATCTCGAACTTCGGCGCGTCGGGTCGCGGCGCGGTCCTTGTCGAAGAACTGTTCGCGACTTCGACGCAGGTGTTCTTCCGTTGCGACGACGGCATCAACGGCGCCGAACCGTGGATCTTCGATCCCAGCGGCACCGGCGTGCCGTTCGTGCTGCGCTACGGCAACTCGTGTCCGGGGGCCAACGGCAATCCGGTGATCGGCAGCGTCGGTCTGCCGCAGCTCGGCAACGCGAGCTTCGCGATCACGCTCGACAACGGCTTGCCGGGTGCGTTCGCGTTCCAGGCGATCTCGTTCACGCCGGCTAGCATCGTCTGGGCGCCCGGCTGCCGGCAGTTCGTCGGCAACCCGGTCTACCCGGGTTCTGCGGTGCTGCTCGACGGCGCCGGTCACGGCAGCGCGACGTTCCCGATCCCGACCGATCCGAGCTACATCGGGCTCAACCTGTTCTACCAGTGGGCGATCCTCGATCCCGCCGGCCGGATCCTCAACGCGTTCGCCGCTACCGATGCGCTGCAGGCGGTGATCGGCGGCTGAGCGCCGGCACGACGCTCACTTCACCTGCGCCAGCAAGCGCTCGATCTCGGGCCGCAGCCAGTCGGCGACGCGGCGGCAGCCCTTGGCGCTGAAGTGCCAGTCCTGCTTCAGGTAGAGCGAGCGGCGATCGGGCTCGGCGAGGATGCGGTCGGTGAGGTCGACGACCTCGAGCCCGTGCGCCGCCAGCAGGCGCCGGATGCGCTGGTGGCCTCGACCGCGTTCGTAGAGCGCCGGATCGAACCCGAAGCCCGCGAGGATCTCGCCGTAGTCGCGCAGCGCGACCTCGTGCGCCGGCAGCAGCACGACGATCGCCGGCAACCCCTTGCAGGCGGCCGCGAACTGGGCGAAGAAGCCGTCGAGCACTGCCTCGGTCCGGCCGATCAGCGGCTCCTCGGCATCGCGCGCCGGATCGCGATCGAGATAGACGGCCTCACCGAGGTGGTAGTGCTTGCCCTCGCGGTTCTGGTAGTTCTTCGTGTTGCGAACGACGGTCTCGAGCACGAGCTCCTCGATCTTCGCCTTCGAGAACAACCGCTCGACGTAGTTCCACAGCCGCGACCACAGCCGCAGGCGGAATCGCCAGGACTTCTGCAGCTCGCCGGAGCCCGAGATCATCAGCCAGCCGTCGACGACGCTCAGCGGGTCCATCAGCGAGTCCTGGACGTCGTTGCCGACGTACATCACCGCGACGACCGCATCCGGGTGGAACGCCGGACGATGGCGTTCGAGCGTGTACGACCACTCGCGCGGCCCCGTGCCGAACATGCCGGCATTGCCGATCGCGACCTTCTCGCCGGCCGCGCGCAGCTGCTGCTCGAGGCGCGCCGGGATGGTCGCGTCGTCGGCGACGCCGAGCCCGAACACGAACGAGTCGCCGAGCATCAGCACGCGGCGCTCGCCCGGCTGCTCGGGCCCGAGCTCGGGGCCGCGCAGGCCGAGCGCGTTCATGTGCACCGCGATGGCGGCGCCATCGACGTACTGGGTGTTGGTCCAACCAGGCGTCGTCTCGATCCGACCCTCGCCGTCGAGGCGGTAGAAGCCGCGGGTGTCCTCGTGCGGCAGCCGCAGCGGATCCCAGATCCGCAGGGCGATCTCGGCGACGACCAGCGCGCCGACCAGACCGACGGCCAGCGCGATCACACCGAACAACAGCTTTCGCCCGCGGCGCGCGGGTTTCCGGGACGGAGTCGGTTCGGCCATGCGCTCACGGTCGCCGGGCGGCGACATCGGCGCAAGCGTCGGGCGACCGGCTCGCGGGCCTCGACCTCAGCGCGGCCCGCCGGCGCCGGCATCGAGCTCGACGACGCGACCGGCGGCGACCTCGAACTCGCGAGCCATCGGCGCACCCGGCTCGCCGGACAGCAGCAGCCAACGGCCCGCCGGGAGTCGCAGCCGTTCGCCGCCCTTCAGCGTCGGCAGGTGCGCGCACAGGTCGAGCTCCGGCAGCCGGCGGTAGAGCTCGATGCGACCGCGCGAAACAGGCTCGGGCAGCACGAGTTCGCCCGGCGACGGCTGCGACAGCGGCCCGAGCTCGGTGACGCCGCGGCCGTCGATCCAGATCTCGCCGAGTGACACGGTGCCGAAGACCTCACCGGCCGCGACGACCGTGTAGTTGCCGCTCGCCAGCATGCCGAGCTCGAAGGACCCGTCCGGCAGCTGCCGCGCCGCGGCGCCGCACCCCGACTCGCGCTGCCAGACCCAGAGGTCGACGGCGCCGGAATCCGGCGGCAGGCGCAGCAGCCCCGCCGGCACGCCGGTCGCACGCAGATCGAACACGACCTCGTCGCCGTCGGTGCGCGCGTTCGCCGCGGTCGCGAACGGCAGCCGCGCGTCGACCGGCCCCGCCAGCAGCAGCTGCCCGACACCGGGCGGCAGGTTGGCGAGCTCGAAGCGACCGTCCGACCTGACCAGCGTGCCGTCGGGCAGCGCCCCGGGCGAGCCGACGAAGTGCACGCGCCAGTCGGCCGGCGAGGCGCCGTCCGGCAGCAGCACGCGACCGGTCAGCACCCGACCGCGCAGCAGCTGCAGCGTGCAGTTCGCCACCTGGCCGCCGAAGACCCGCAGCGGCGCCGTCGCGAGACCCGCGGCGCCGCCACCGGCACGGACGACGACGTCGCCGGGTTCGACGAGCTGGAGCTCGAACGTGCCGTCGGCGCGGGTACGGACGCGATCCTCGGGTCGGTCGGCG
>JAGQRB010000665.1 GCA_020425925.1 Planctomycetota bacterium | reverse complement strand
TGGCTCTCGGGGAAGCCGTACTCGCCGAAGCCGCGGATCTGCTCGAAGACCCGCTCGGCGAACTCGGCCGGGATGCCCTTCTCGGCCATGCGCGAGACCAGCCGCTCGTGATGGCGCTCGATGCGCCCCGTGCTGCGCCAGGCGGCCATGTCGCGACGCAGCTGGTCGGCCTCGCCCGGCGTGTAGTCGGCCGCCACCATCGCGAGCTTCATGACCTGCTCCTGGAACAGCGGCACGCCGAGCGTGCGCTCGAGCACCGGCTCGAGGCTCGGGTGGGCGTAGGTCACCGGCTCCTGGCCGTGCCGCCGCCGCAGGTACGGGTGCACCATGTCACCCGCGATCGGGCCGGGCCGCACGATGCTGACCTCGATCACGAGGTCGTAGAACGTGCGCGGTCGCAGCCGCGGCAGCATCGCCATCTGTGCCCGACTCTCGATCTGGAACACGCCGACGGTGTCGCCGCGACAGATCATCGCATAGGTCGCCGGGTCCTCCTCGGGCACCGACGCGAGGTCGAGATCGACGCCGCGATGTGCGCGCAGCGCGGCGAACGCACGATCGACCAGCGACAGCGCACCGAGCCCGAGCAGGTCGACCTTGAACAGCCCGAGATCCTCGATGTCGTTCTTGTCCCACTGGATCACGGTGCGATCCTCCATCGCGCCGTTCTCGATCGGCACGATCGTCGCGACCGGCTCGTGGCCGAGCAGGAAGCCACCCGGATGGATCGAGAGATGGCGCGGGAAGTCCTGGATCTCGGTCACCAGCTGCACGAGGTGCTGGTGGATCGCAGTCTCGGGATCGAGCCCGGCGTCGCGCAGCACCGCGCTCCAGTCGGCCTCGCCGCCACCGCCGTAGCCGTAGCGCGACGACAGCTTCGCGAGCCGATCGAGGGCGGTCGCCGGCAGATCGAGCGCCTTGCCGACGTCGCGGATCGCCGAGCGTGCGCGGTAACGGATCACGTTCGCGACCATCGCCGCGTGCTCGCGACCGTACTTGGTGTAGACGTGCTGGATCACCTCCTCGCGGCGCTCGTGGGCGATGTCGAGATCGATGTCGGGCGGTTCGGCCCGCTCGCGCGACAGGAACCGCTCGAACAGCAGATTCATCGCCACCGGGTCGACCGCGGTGATGCCGAGGCAGTAGCAGACCGCGGAGTTCGCGGCCGAACCGCGCCCCTGACAGAGGATCCCGCGCTCCTCGCAGTAGCGCACGATCTCGCGCATCGTGAGGAAGTAGCCCTGGTACTCGAGCTCTTCGATCAGCGCGAGCTCCTTGTCGAGCTGGCGCTGCACGTTCGCGGGTGGCGGTCCGCCGTAGCGCCGGTGCGCACCGGCCTCGGTGAGCTCGCGCAGCCACTGCACCGAGGTCCGACCGTCCGGCAGCGCCTCGGCGGGATAGCGGTAACGCAGCTCGCCAAGCCGGAACACGCAGCGCGCAGCGACCTCGCGGGTGCGCGCCACCGCCGCCGGATCGTCCTCGAACAACCGCGCGAACGCCGCCGGCAGCGCGAGCGCGTGTTCGGCATTCGGACGGGTGCGCGCGCCGGCGTCGTGCACGCTGACTCCGTGGCGGATGCAGGTGAGCACATCCTGCAGCGGGCGGCGGTTGCGGGCGTGGTAGAGCACCTCGATCGCCGCCACCGTCGGCAGCCCGAGTCGGTTGGCGGCGGCGCGCACGGCGGCCTCGCGCGCGACCTCCTCGGGCCGGCGGTGGCGCACGATCAAGGCGTGCAGCCGATCGCCGAACGCGTCGCGCAACGACTCGGGATCGGACAGATCACCGTTCCAGAGCGCGACCAGGCCGGCGGCATGTTCGCAGAGCTCGCCGCGATGCACCACCGACCGCCCCTTCGGGCAGCGTCGCCGCCCACGCGTGATCAGGCGGCAGAGGTTGGCGTAGCCGCCGCGATCTTCGGCGAGCAGCACGAGCGAGCCCGCGTCGTCGACCGTGACCTCGGAACCGAGGATCAGCCCGACCCCGAGATCGCGCGCGCGAACGTGGGCCCGTACCGCGCCGTAGAGGCCGTCGCGATCGGTCAGCGCGAGCGCGTCGAGGCCGAGTGCGTGCGCCTGCTCGACGAGCTCGTCGGGATGACTCGCCCCCTCGAGGAACGAGAAGTTGCTCTTGCACCAGAGCGGCACGTACGGGCCGTTCGCGACGTTGACGTTCACGCCCTCACTCCACCGTGCCGTGCAGGAACCAGCGCCGCCGCGTGCGGTCGTGGTAG
>JAGQRB010000664.1 GCA_020425925.1 Planctomycetota bacterium | reverse complement strand
TTGAAGACGTCGGGGTGAGCTTTCTCGATCTCGTCCAGCAGCACCACCGAGTAGGGCTTACGGCGAACCGCTTCGGTAAGCTGTCCACCCTCTTCAAAGCCGACGTATCCGGGAGGGGCACCCACCAGTCGCGAGACGGCGAATTTCTCCATGTACTCGGACATGTCGATGCGCACCATCGCGTCCTCGCTGTCGAAGAGCGAGGCGGCCAGCGTCTTCGCGAGCTCGGTCTTGCCGACGCCCGTGGGGCCGAGGAACAGGAAGCTACCGATGGGGCGCTTCGGGTCCTTGATGCCCGCCCGGGCCCGCAGGACCGCGTCGGCGACGCGCTGGACGGCGTCGTCCTGACCCACGACCCGCTCGTGCAGGACCTCGTCGAGGTGCAGCAGCTTCTCGCGCTCGCCCTCGACCAGCTTGGTCACGGGGATGCCCGTCCAGCGCGAGACCACGTCCGCGATCTCGTTCTCGCCGACCTCCTCGCGGAGCAGGCTGCCCGGCTTCTCCGCCAGCGCCTTCTCCTTGACCTCGAGCCGGCGCTGCAGGTCGGGCAGCACGCCGTACTGCAGCTCGGCCGCCTTGTTCAGGTCGTACTCGCGCTGCTTCTGCTCGATCTCGCGGTGGACCTTCTCGAGCTCCTCGCGGAGCAGGCGCACCTCGTCGATCGCCTTCTTCTCGGAGTCGTACTGGGCGCGGAGCGTGTCGGCCTCGGCCTTGCGGTCCTGCAGCTCCTTGCGCAGCTCCTCGAGGCGACGGCGGCTGGCGTCGTCCTTCTCCTTGGCGAGCGCCGCCTCCTCGATCTCGAGCTGGAGCACCTTGCGGGTCACCTCGTCGAGGGCCTGCGGCATGCTGTCGATCTCGGTGCGGACCATCGCGCAGGCCTCGTCCACGAGATCGATCGCCTTGTCCGGCAGGAAGCGGTCGGACACGTAGCGGTCGGAGAGCCCGGCGGCGGCGACCAGCGCGGCGTCCTGGATGCGCACGCCGTGGTGGACCTCGTAGCGCTCCTTCAGGCCACGGAGGATGGAGACCGTGTCCTCGACGGTGGGCTCGCCGACCAGCACGGGCTGGAAGCGGCGCTCGAGCGCGGCGTCCTTCTCGATGTACTTGCGGTACTCGTCGAGCGTGGTGGCGCCGATGCAGTGCAGCTCGCCGCGCGCCAGCGCGGGCTTGAGCATGTTGCCGGCGTCGATCGCGCCCTCGGCCTTGCCGGCGCCGACCATCGTGTGCAGCTCGTCGATGAAGAGGATGATGCGGCCCTCGTCCTGCGACACCTCCTTCAGCACGGCCTTGAGCCGCTCCTCGAACTCGCCGCGGTACTTGGCGCCGGCCAACAGGCCCGCCATGTCGAGCACCAGCACGCGCTTGTCCTTCAGCGTATCGGGCACCTCGCCATTGACGATTCGCTGCGCCAGGCCTTCGACGATCGCGGTCTTGCCGACCCCGGGCTCGCCGATCAGGACCGGGTTGTTCTTGCTGCGCCGCTGCAGCACCTGGATCGCGCGCCGGATCTCGTCGTCGCGGCCGATCACCGGGTCGAGCTTGCCGGCACGGGCGCGCTCGGTCAGGTCGAGCGTGTACTTCTTGAGCGCCTCGCGCTGGCCCTCGGCCTCGGCCGAGTCGACCTTCTGGCCGCCGCGCACGGCCGCGATCGCCGCCTCGAGCGCCTTGCGCGTCAGGCCGTGGCCGCGCGCGACGCCGCCGAGGTCGGTCTTGGCATCGGCCAGCGCGAGCAGGAACATCTCGCTGGCGATGAACTGGTCGCCGCGCTGGGTGGCCTCCTTGTCGGCCTGCTGCAGCAGCGTGACGAGGTCGCGCGACGG
>JAGQRB010000663.1 GCA_020425925.1 Planctomycetota bacterium | reverse complement strand
CTGCACGTCGCGCTCGACGCGCTGCAGGCGCTGCCGCCCGGCACCGCGACGCTGACGATCCACGGCAACGCGGTGCCCTACCACGGCGACGAGAGCTACCTCAACCGCTGCTTCCAGCGCCTGCGGCCCGGCGACCGGGTGAGCTACCACGGCCCCTACGGGCTCGACGAGCTGCCGGCGCTGTTCGCCGGCATCGACGTGCTGGTGGCGCCGGCGCTCTGGCACGAGGCCTTCGGACTGACCGTGCGCGAGGCGCTGGCGGCCGGCCGGCCGGTGCTGGTGAGCCGGGTCGGCGGCCTGCAGGACGCGGTCGAGGACGGCGAGCAGGGCTTCGTGCTGCCGCCCGGCGACGTCGCGGCCTGGAGCGCCGCGATCGGCCGGCTGGCCGGCGACCGGGCGCTGCTGGCGGCGATGGCCAGGCGGGCCCGGACCCGGGCGCGGTCGTTCGCCGACATGGCCCGGGAGCTGCTCGCGGTCTACGGCGAGCTGCGCGGGACCGCCCCGCCCGCCGGCGCCGCGCGACCTTGATTCAAAACCCGTGCCGCCCTACGTTTCCCGGTTCGATGACGGATACGGTGCGCGAAGAATCCCCCACCTCGATCGACCCGGCAGCGCTGCTCGGCGGGACGATGGACCCCGCCCGCCTGGAGCAGTTCAAGAACGCGGTATTTCAGAACGTCAACACCGTCGAGAGCCTGCGCGACTGGCTGTCGAGCCCGATGGCGCGCGGCCCGATGCGCGGCTACGCGGTCTGGGCGCTCGGCCGCCACAACGAGGCGATCGAGCTGCTGACCCCGGAGAAGAGCAACCCCGCCGCGGCGCTCTGCCTGGCCGCGAGCCACGCCACGCTCGGCGACATCGCCGCCGCCGAGGCCGTGCTGCCGAACAAGAAGACCGACGCGCACCAGCTGCTGGCGTGGCTGCGCGCGCTCGACGCCGTCGGTGACGTCGAACGGCTGCGCACCGACCTCGAGGCCGGCAAGGGCATGCTGTCCGAGACCGACCGCAAGTACTTCGAAGGCCGCGTGCGCGAGCTCGACCACGAGACCGAGGCCGCGATCGCGTGCTACGACGACGTGCTCGCGCTCGACGACAGCCACAAGCACGCGCTGTTCCGCCTCGCGGTCAACGTCGACCTGCGCGGCGAGGACGAGGAGGCGCGCGAGCTCTACGAGCGCGCGCTGATGGCGCCGCCGGTCAACACCGCCTGCGTGATGAACCTCGGCATCCTCTACGAGGACATCGGCAACTACCGCCGCGCGATGCAGTGCTTCGACCTCGCGCTGCAGGCCGACCCGGAGAACGCGCGCGCCCGGCTCTATCGCCGCGACGCCGCCGCCGCGCTCAACATGTACTACGACGAGGACCAGGAGCGCCGCGACGACAAGCGCAACAAGCTCCTGCGCACCCCGATCAACGACTTCGAGCTGTCGGTGCGCTCGCGCAACTGCCTCGCCAAGATGAGCATCCGGACGCTCGGCGACCTCGTCAAGAAGACCGAGGCCGAGCTGCTGACCTACAAGAACTTCGGCGAGACCTCGCTCAACGAGATCAAGGAGATCCTGAAGAACAAGGGTCTGCGCCTCGGCATGACCGCCGACGAGCTGATGAACCGCGATCTCGGCGCCGAGACCGAGCCGGTGATGAAGCCCGAGGAGGCCCCGGACCCGAACAGCCCGGACCCGGCGCGCCGCCCGATCACCGAGCTCGACCTGTCGGTGCGCAGCCGGCGCATCGTCGACCTGCTGAAGATCCGCACCATCGGCGACCTCGCCAACAAGACCGAGGCCGAGCTGCTGGCGTGCCCGAACTTCGGTCAGACCAGCCTCAACGAGATCAAGACCAAGCTCGACGAGTTCGGGCTGTCGCTGCGCGGCTGAGTCGGCCGCGCGCGCGCGGCCGACTCAGCCG
>JAGQRB010000662.1 GCA_020425925.1 Planctomycetota bacterium | reverse complement strand
GGCCGGAGCCGGAGCCGGGGTCGGCGCCGGGGACGGAGCCGCGGCTGCGGGCGCGGCGGCCGGCGCGGGGCGGCTCATCGCACCGCTCTTGATCGCGGCCTGGATCTGCGAGACCGCGGTGGCGACCGTCGCGACCTCGCGCTGGATGTCGCGAACGGTGGTCTCGAGCTCGCCGAGGTTGCCGTCGCGGAGCTCCGCCATGCCGCCCTGCAGCTTCCTGGTCGCGGCCTCGAGCTGGTCGTGCAGGCTCTTTGCCGCGGCCTCGACCGATTCACCGCGCGACAGCTGCTCGATCTGCTCGCGCGACTTCGCGGTTGCGTCCTCGAGGCGGACCAGCGTCTTCGAGCTGTCGTCGAGACGTTGCGAGAGCGCGTGGATCGCGATCTCGAACTTGCCCATCTGCTCCTGCACGGCGTCGCCGCCCGACTTGCGGATCTGCGACTCGAGCCGGGAGTAGGCCGCCCGTGCGGTGTCGCCACCGGCCTCGACCGTGGTCTTGACCTGCGCCAGCGTCGCTGCCAGCTCGGTGCCGTGGTTGGCGATGTCCATGAGCGGCTTGCCGTACATCTTGATCGCCTTGGTGAGGTTGTTGGTCTTCTCGTCCTGCTTCTGCAGGGCGAGCAGCACGTGCTGCGCGTCGCCGAGGTTCTCGGGAGCGGCGTTCTTGTGTTCGAGGAGCTCGGCGAGCTGGGCGCCGAGCTGCTCGATCGCGTCGGAGTCGGCGCCGCTCGCCGAACCGGCACTGCGGGCAGCCACCTCGTTCAGCCAGCGCCGGACGCAGCCGGCGGCGATCGCGACGGCGCCGAGCACGAGCAGCGTGTTGGGCGCGAGCCCGAAGCTGCCGAGACGCGCGCCGGCCTCGCCGGCCAGGCCGATGCCGACACCGCCGAGCATCGCGAGGATGCCGAGCGCGAAGGCGCCGCCGCCACCACCGCTCGGGCCGGCTTCGGCCGCTCGGGTCGTACGCTCGCGCCGCTGGCGGCCGGGCCGCCGGGACGGCGCAGGATCGTCGTCGTCCTGCTCGTCGCCGAGGTCCTCGTCGGCGTAGCCCTCGTCCGCGAGCTCGCCGTCCTCGGCGTCCGGATCCGCCGCGAACTCGGCCGCTTCGTCGTCATCCGTGACCTCGTCGACGATTTCGTCGACCTCGTCGAACTCCTCCTCCACGACCTCGTCGACGTATTCCGTGTCGTCGTAGGCGGGGGCTGCAGCGGTCTTGCTGAAGAAGCTCGGCAGCTTCTCGGTGGCAACCTTTCCGTCGGCTCTCTTCATGGCGTCTCCGTGGAGCGTTGAATCGGCACGACTCGGACCGTTGGTGAAGTCCTGCATTGCAATGTTCGACACCGTCCCGGAAAACCTCGTGCCATCGGATGGTCCGCAAGCTGAAAGGAATCGCCGCCGCCCCGGGTGTGGCCATCGCGCCGATCGTCCAGTTCCACTCGACGCTCGACCAGATCCCCACCTTCAAGCTGCGGCCGGACCTGTTCGAGGCCGAGAAGCACCGGCTGTCCGATTCGATCGCGGCGGTCACCGAGGGCTTGCTCGGCCTGCAGCGTGAACTCGCCGGCACCATCGCGCACCAGGATGCGCGGATCTTCGACGCCCAGCTAGCGATCGTGCACGACCCGACCTTCCGGAAGGACGTCGAGGCCGAGATCGACAACGGCGTCAACCTCGAGGCCGCGTTCCAGCGCGTCATCGCGCGCTACGAATCGGTGTTCGCCGGCATGGAGAATCCGGCGATGCGCGAACGCGCAGCCGATCTGCGCGACATCGGTCGCCAGCTCGTCGAGGCGTCGATGACCAAGGAGCGCAAGAAGTACACCGCCGACGGGCGCGACTACGTCTTTGCCGCCGACGAGTTCCTGCCGAGCGATGCCGGCATCCTGGACCGCAGCCACCTGCGCGGCATCGTCACCGCGCACGGCGGCAAGTACTCGCACGGCGCGATCCTCAGTCGATCCCTCGGTATCCCGGCCGTGGTCGGCATCGAGGGGATCATGGATGCCCCGACCGGCACCGAGGTCATCGTCGACGGCGATGCCGGTGTCGTCATCCTCGATCCCTCGGACGAGGAACTGCAGCACTACCGCCGCCTGCAGAACGAACAACGCGCCGTCGAGAAGCGACTCGCGGAGATTCGGCTGCAGCCATCGGTGACGCTCGACGGCGTGCAGGTCGACCTGCTCGCCAACGCCGAGAGCGTGCACGACATGGCCGACTTCGAGGCGGAAGAGGTCGCGGGCATCGGCCTGTTCCGCACCGAGTTCGCGTTCATGGAACGGCGGCAGTTCCCGACCGAGGACGAACAGGTCGCGATGTACCGGCAGGCGATGGAGCGCGCCGGCGGCAAGCCGGTGACGTTCCGGACGCTCGATGTCGGTGGCGACAAGCCGCTCGGCTACTTCCGGATGCCCGAGGAGCGCAATCCGGTGCTCGGCTGGCGCGGCATCCGGCTCTGCCTCGACTGGCCCGACATCCTCTACACCCAGATGCGGGCGGTCCTGCGCGCGGGTGCTCTCGGCCACGCCCGCATCCTGCTGCCGATGGTCACCGGGCGCAGCGAGGTCGTTCGCTGCCGCGAGGTGCTCGACCAGTTGATCGAGGATCTGCGATCGACCGGGGTCGACCACGACTCCGACATCGAGCTCGGCGTCATGGTCGAGGTGCCGGTCATGGTACCGGTGCTGCCGGACGTGCTGCCGCTGGTCGACTTCCTGTCGATCGGCACCAACGATCTGGTGCAGTACATGCTCGCCGTCGATCGCGACAACCAGCGGGTGGCGAAGATGTACGACCCGTTCCACCCGGGTATCCTTCGCACGCTGAAGCAGATCGTCGATCACGCGACGGCGGCCGGAAAACGCGTGTCGGTGTGCGGTGAGATCGCCGGGGACCACTGGTTCACCCCGATCCTCGTCGGACTCGGGATCCGCGAACTCTCGATGGCGCCGGTGTTCCTGCGCCGGGTCAAGCTCATGCTGCGCAGCTTCACCGAGGTCGAGTGCCGCAACCTCGCCGAGCGCGCCGCCGGCATGTCGTCGACGCGGGCGGTCCGCCAGCTCGTCGAAGAGGAGATCCAGGTACGCTGGTCCCGTTTCCTCGGCGCGACCGAGGGGTCGGAGACGTGAGGCGCCACGACGCGATGGGGCGGGTGTGACCGACGGGCGCGCGTTGCGCCGCGGCAACTGGTCGGTGCAGGAACTCGAGCGCCTGCGCGACCTGCTGCCGCGCCGCGGTGTGCGCGGCGCCGCCACGCTGCTGCGTCGTTCACCGGCCAGCGTCTATCGCAAGGCACTCGAGATCATGCGGTCTCCGCCACGTCGAGGTGCCTGGTCGCGCCGCGACGATCGACTGCTGCGCGACGCCTGGGGTGTGCTCGACCAGCGGCTGCTCGCCGCGATCCTCGGCCGCTCGGTCGCGCAGGTCGGCGCCCGCGCCGAAGCGATCCGCGGCGAACTCGGCAGCGGGCCCTGGAGCCAGCGCGAGCGGAACCGGCTGAAGCAGTTCTTCGGCACGCGCAGCGACGTCGATCTCGAGGTCTGTCTGCAGCGGCCGCGCGATCAGATCGCCGCGATGGCGCGTGAGCTCTGCCTCGCGAAGGACAAGCGCTTCTCCGCGGCGGCGCGTCGCCGCGCCGGTGCGGACCGTGGGGCGGCGATGCCGCGCTGGTCGAGCGCGGAGGTGGCGACGTTGCGCACGCTCTACGTCCGACACGACAACCTCGAGATCGCGCGACGGCTGGGACGGACCGTGGCGAGCGTCGCGAACAAGGCGAGCCAGCTCGGTCTGCGCAAAGGCGCCGACGTCCTGGCGAGCATCGGGCGGGCCAACGTCAGGGCTCGCTACGAGAACGACCCGGCCGCGCCCGAGGCCGGGTCGGTCGACGCATCTTCGCCCTGACAAGGGGAATACGTCGTCCTGGTAGTTGCTGCCCGCGGTCGGCGGGGGCGACAAACCGGCAAGCCGTCTCAACTCGGCGCGGGCAGAGGTCGATGACCGCAGCGCGAGCACGCGGAGAACGTGCGACAACCGAGGGAACAATGGAAATCGTCGGAAAGAAGAGCCAGGGCCTGTCTGTCACCACGCTGAAGGACGACCAGACGGTCATCATCTCGTTCAACGACCGAAGCCTGAACTTCTACGTGACCGACTCGCTGAAGGAGTCGTTGAAGGACACGATCAACTCGAAGATCGAGGAAGGCTTCCAGCACTTCGTGCTGAACCTCGACAACGTCAAGATCATCGACTCCTGCGGCGTCGGCCTCATCATCGTGGCGAACAACGTCACGTCGTGCCGCAACGCCAAGCTCTATCTGAGCAACATCAAGCCGTTCATCATCAAGATCTTCGAGATCATGCGCATCAGCAAGCACCTGTCGATCTTCGACACCGAAGACGACGCGCTCGCCGCGATCAAGAACGGCTGATCCGGGCCGCGAGCCCGCGACCTTCGATCTCACGCACTCCACCGGCGCGCCGACGCGTCGGCGGCCGGGCCACGTCTCCGGTTGACTGTCGAAACATGGCGATGACCCAGAGGATCCTGATCGCCGACGCACGCGGCGAGCTCGCAGCCGCGTGTGCAACTCTGCTCGGGGGATCGGACTGGGAGTGTACCGTGCTCGGCGGGCTCGACGCCGCGGGTGCGGCGTTCGCCGCGGGTGAACCCGGAATCCTCGTCGTCGCCGACGACCTCGTCGGCGACGGGCGGTCGCTGAGCGGGTTGCTCGGCGCCCATGCGGTGCCGTTCGTGCTCGGATGCACCGACGAGCCGACCGCGGCCGACTTCCGAGCCGCGTTGCGACTCGGCGCCGTCGGTGTGGTCTCGCCGCACACCTCGGTCGACGAGCTCACGGACGTGCTGACGCTGGCCGCGCGCCGCGGCCACGACGCCCGCGTGCAGCGTGACGAGCTGCAGCGCCACGAGTACCTCGTCGCCGAGCTGCGCCAGCGCTGTGCCGACCAGGCCCGTCGGTTCCAGGAGAGCCAGGACACCTTCTTTCTCGATCTGTCGCGCCTGATGACCATCATCACGAACATCATGGACGGCATCGTGTTCGTGGATCGTGCCGGCAACGTCACGCTCCTGAACCCGGTCGCCGAGGATCTGCTCGGCACCAAGTCCTTCGTCGCGATCGGCAAGCCGATGCAGGCCATGGGCAGCCGCAACGAACTCGTCACGGCCCTCGCTCACGACCACGGCCGACTCCAAGGTCACGGTGACAAGGAAGTGGTGCAGACCGTCGAGGTGCACCACAACGAGCAGGATCTGGTCTACATCCAGTGCATCACCTCGCGGGTCACGGACTACCGCGGCCGGCCGGCGGGAGCGTTGTCCGTGCTCAAGAACGTCACTGCCGAGTTCAAGACGGACCAGCTCAAGAACCAGTATCTGTCGATCGTCGCCCACGAGCTGCGGACGCCGCTGACCGGCATCAAGACGTTCTCGACGATGATGGCCAAGGGGGCACTGGGAGCGCTCAACGAGACGCAGAAAGAGGTCTGCGACTCGATTCGCGAGCAGTCGCTGCGGCTCGAGCACCAGATCGACAAGCTCATCAACCTCGGCAGCCTGGAGTCCGCCGACTACGGCCAGGATCGCGAGACCGCGACCGTCGCGGAATTCGCCGCCGGCCTGTTGCTGCCGTTCGAACAGTCGTCGCGCGACCGCCGGATCGATCTCGAGTTCGAGGTCTGCGACTCGGACCAGCTGCTCTACGTCGATCGCGCGGACCTGCGTCGGGCCTGCCAGGCGCTGGTCGAGAACGCGATCAAGTTCACACCCGACGGCGGCCGTGTCGAGGTTTCGATCACTGCCGGCGGCCCCGACGGCACCGGCGAGCTGCGATTCCGCGTGGTCGACGACGGGATCGGCATCGACCCGCGCTACCACCGCCGGATCTTCGAGAAGTTCTTCCAGGTCGAGGATCCGCTCACCCGGCACCACGGCGGCGCCGGGCTCGGCCTGTTCGTCGCCAAGGGGATCGTCGAAGCGCACGGAAGCTGCATCGAAGTCTCCAGCCAACTGGGCCAGGGTGCCGATTTCTCCTTTGTCCTGCCGGCCTCCGAGCCGGCGAACGAGCGCACGGCGCGGAATGACGTGCTGGTCTAGAGAGAGCCACGAATGGAACGCACAGTCCTGATCATCGAAGATGAGAAGCTCATCATCGTCTCGACCCAGATGGTGCTCGAGGCCGCGGGGTTCCGCGTCGAGTCCGCGATGAACGGTGAAGACGGCATCGCCAAGGCCCGCGAATCCGCACCCGATCTCATCCTGCTCGACATCATGATGCCGGGCATCGATGGTTGGGAGACGTTGACGCGCCTCAAGCGCGAGGATGCGACCGCCAAGATCCCGGTCGTCATCTTCACGGCACGCGAGCACAACAAGGGCCATCAGAAGAGCTCTGACCTCGGCGCTGCCGACTACTTCCGCAAGCCGTTCGAGCCCGACGAGCTCATCGAGCTCGTCGAGAAGCACATCGGCTGACGCGGGCCGCTCGATGGACGGCGACGAGGTGTTCCGGCGGTGCGTCACCGCGCTCTGGACGCTGATCGGATCACTCCGCGCCGACGACGAGGCGGGTGTCGGGCCGGCGGCCGCCGAGGCGCTGGCCGCGATCGGCGCGGCGCGCGGTGACGATGCGTACCTGCTGCTGCACGAGGTCGACGGCGCGCTGCACGTCAACGGCCACATGCTGCCGATGAGCATCGACAGCTTCGCAGCGGCGAGTGCCCTGACCGCGCTGTTCCGCGAGCGCGGGGTCGGAGAGGTGCTGTTCGACGACTCGGTCGACGCCACCGCGCTGCTCGACTGGGCCCGAGCGCAGGCCGACGGATCGCTCGACGAGGTGTTCGCGGGCGTCGCCGGTGGCATCCAGACCGTGCGCCGCGAGGTGTTGGCGGACGAGGCCGCGGTGCGGCTGCTGCGCGGGGACGCGGCCGAGGAGGCGCCCGACTCTCGCCTGCGCTCGATGTTCCTGCAGCATCACCTGATCCTCGCATTCGGCACCTCGACCTGGGTGCCGCCGCACCAGGCGAAGCTGGCGATCGGAGCCGTCGTCGATCGCATGCTCGGAGTCGAGGGCGGCATGGAGCCCCTCATGCTGCTGCAGCGCGATGCCGAGCTGCTCTACCGCAGCCTGCACGTCGCCGTGCTGTCGGTCGTGTTCGCGCGAGCGTTCGGCTGGCCGGAGGACGGGCTCGCCGACCTCGGGAGTGCTGCCTTGCTGCACGACATCGGCCACGTGCTCGATCCCGAGGCGCCGGGTTCGGCTGCACTGTTGTGGCTGCTCGATCGCGGCGCCGACGACTTCTGGCTGCGCAGCGCCGTGGTCGCGCGCAGCTGGCGCCGCGACCACGGGCGGCGGCTGGCCGATCTCGGCCCGGACGACAGCTTCGTCGCCGCGATCGTCCGGTTGGCGGCCGCCGTCGAACGGCTAACCGGCTCCGCCCCCGCGGTCGACGAAGTCGAGCGCGGCCTGCGCTCCGCCAGCGACAACGGCGTGCTGCCGATCGAGATGGTCGAGGCCGCGGTGCTGGCGCTCGCGCAGTGGCGCGAGGTGGCCTAGGAGCCGAGGCGCTCGGGCAGCTTCGGCGCGAGCTCGTCGTTCCAGCGCCGCCAGGCGGCGGCGGCGGGCGCGTCGGTCGGCTCCGGCGCGGCGATGCCGTGGCGTTCGCCGAGCGCCGTCAGGTGTTCGCGGATCCGAGCCATCGCCCCGACCGCGTCGAGGACGCGGAACTCCGGACCGTCGCCCTCGGAGACCCGTCGGCGCCGTTGGATGCTGAGGTTGAGCTCGGCCAGGAAGCGGTCGCGATCGGCCGCGATCGCGCGCTGGAACGCCTGGCGGTCGAGCATCGCGCTGGTGCAGGTCGCGACAGCGTCGCGCCGGGCGGCGCCGCAGAGCGCCTCGACGATCCCGGCGAGCCGCGCCGGATCACGTTCGCGAACCAGTGCGAGCGCCCGCAGCAGCGCGTCGACGATGGCGTCTTCTCGCACTTCGCGCAGCCGTTGCGCGAACGTCGCGAGCTCGGTGCTCGCCGCGATCAGCGCCGCATCGCGGGCGACGGTCGCCTCGATCTCGGCGGAGAGCTTCTTGGCCTCGCGCTCCTCGCGCTGCTGCTGGCGTTCGAACGCGGCGAGGTCCTTGCGGAACTTCCGTTTGGCCTTGGCATCGCCGTTCAGCGGCGGCATCGGCGGAATGCGCGGGACGGGCGGGGCGAGCCGCTCGCGGGCGGGCCAGTCGGGCTGCGGCAGGCCGCGGAGCCGGGCCCCGAGCTCGTCGAGGCGGCCGACGACCGCGGCGGTCGCGCGCGCGCGATCGGGGTCGCGCCACAGCGCCGCCAGTGCGGCGTCGACGACGGCATCGTGCGGCGAGGCGAGGCCGGCGGCGAGCGCCTCGACGATTCCGAGCTCCCGACCGGGGTCCTGGTCGCGGGGGATCGCGGCGAGTTGCTCGATCGCCTGCAGCTGCTGCTCGCGCGATTCCGAACGCAGCGCCTGCGCTGCCGCGGCGACGGTGGCCCGCGCCGGTGTGGTGCCCGATGCCGGGTCCTGCGCGGCGGCAGCGGAAGCGAACGCGAAGACCGCGACGAGGCCGCAGCACGGCAGCGCCGTTCGGGTGGGAGGTGCCATGACCGCAGGCTATCCCATCCGCGCGCCGGGTGCCGCAGGCCGCCGTCGGGTAGTGGCTCGCGTCGCGCCGCCATTCGTGGCAATAATCACGGGGTCCCGACGCAGTGAATCCGATGCGCCTCCTCGTTCCACTCGTATTGCTCGCAGCGGCTGCGGCCGGCGGCTGCGCCTTCCCAGGCCACGTCGCCGAGGCGACGCTCGAGCGCAGCGTCCCGGCGGCGGGCATCGCGGTGCTCGATTGTCGCACGCACAACGGCGACATCGTGCTGCGCGCCAGGCCCGGTGCAGACACCCTGCAGGTGCACGCCGCGCTCTCGGTCCGCGGCCATACGCCCGAGGCCGCCGCAGCCAACCTGTCGCATCTGCGGGTCGAGCCGCGCCTCGAGGGCGATCGCCTCGTGCTCGCCGGCGAGTACGACAGCGAGGTCCGCTCGTTGTCGCCGTCGTTCGCGTTCACGATCGAAGGGCCGCCAGAGCTCGTCATGGAGCTCGAGAGCCACAACGGCAGCGTTCGTGCGCTCGCCGTCGCGGCGCCGGTCACCTGCGAGACCCACAACGGCGACATCGTCGTCGAGGGGGCGCCGCGGCAACTGCGGGTCAAGACCCACAACGGTCGGATCGAGCTCGAGATCGGCGGCGTCGCCGTCGACGGCACGATCGAGAGCCACAACGGCAACGTGGTGGTCGTCGTCGGGCGCGAGGTCGGCGCAGCGGTCGAGGCGAGCACGCACAACGGCAGCATCCGGCTCGGCCGCGAGTCTGCGGGCTTCGAGTCGAGCCACCACCGGCTCTCGTGTCGCCTCGGTGACGGCGCGGGGCGACTCGCGATCGAGACGCACAACGGCAACGTCGAGATCCGCTGAGCGGCGCGGTATGCCGCGGAACGCACCGCGCCAGGAACGCGACCTCCCGGCGCGGCCGGCGATCAGCCGCCGCCCTTCTTCTTGCCGCCGAAGATCTCGCCGAGGCCCTTCTCGAGGCCCTTCTCGAGCAGGTTCTTGCCCTCCTGCCGCAGCAGTTTCGAAGCGATGTCGTCGAGCTTCGGCAGGCCGAGACTCGGCGCGTCGAGCGTGCCGCCGAGTTGCGCCGCGGGCAGCTTGCCACCGAGCGCCTGCAGCACCTTCTCGCCGTCCTTGTGGCCCTGCAGCAGCGCCGACAGGTCGATCGCGTAGTCGAGGCCGCCGTCGAGCGCGACGCTGCCGGCCAGGCCGATCTTGCTGCCGGCCGCGAGCCACTCGGTCGCCTGCGAGCGGATCGCACCCTGCTCGAACCGGAACGGCGCGCGGAACGAGTCGATCTTGAGCCGACCGCCGTCCGCGATCGGCACGGCACCGCCGCTCAGCGGGCCGAGCGGCGCGAGCAGGCCGGCGAGCTGCTGCGACGGCGCGAAGGCGGCGTCCTGGAGCCCGAGCGTGCCGCTGCCGCTCCATTCGTTCAGCCAGGCGAGCCAGGTCCGATCCTCGGCCTTCGTCGCCGGTCCGGCGAGCTGCAGCGCGAGGTCGACCTTGCCGACGATCTGCGCGACATCGGCGTCGAGGCCGGCGAACAGCGGCATCGCGTAGCGCAGCGCCTGGGTCGAGCCGCCGGTCAGCTTGCCGCCGTTCCACTGCAGCGAGGCCGTGGTCGGCAGTCGATCGAGGTCGGTGAGGCCGACCGCGACCTCGAGTGCGAGTGCGCCGCCATCGAGCCGGGTCGACGGGGTCGACCTCAGTGCCAGCGCGCCGGCGTCGACCGTCGCGTCGACCCCGACGTCGCGCAGTGCGAACCCGGCGAGCTCGAGCCGCGGGATCCGCAGCGCCGCGTCGGCGCCGATCGCCTGCGCCCAGCCCGCCGCGTCGGCCGGCAGGTCGGCGGTAGGCAGCCGCAGCTCGCCGGTCAGCTTCGAGCCGGAACCCTTCAGCGACTCAGGGATCGGGCCGCCGAACTCGGCGATCCGCGCGACGTCGAGCTCGTACGCCAGTGCGAGGTTGCCGGCAGCGGCTCCCGGTTTGCCGCGGATCGTGAGCCATTCGAGGTCGACCGCGAACTGCGACGCGTCGACCGACCCGCTGCCATCGCCGAGCGCGAGCACCGGCACGATGGTCCAGCGCTCGGACCGCACATCCATGCCCTGCAGCAGCGGACCGGCGAGCCGGGGCGCATCGACGGTGAGCTCACCGCCCATCGTGACCTGCTCGCCGCCGCGGGCCGCGAACGTGACCTCGCCGTCGACCTTGCCGGCGAGCGCGGTCAGCTGGTCGGGCAGCATCGAGTCGATCAACGGGCGCCAGCTCGCGAGATCGAGGCCGGTCGTGCGCAGCTTGCCGTCGACCGTCTGGGTGTTCGGATCGGCGCGCGCCTCGAGCGCGATCGCGCCGGCGCGCAGCTTGCCCGTGGCGGTCAGCAGCACGTCGTCGGAGTCGGGTGCCGAGCGGGCCTGCAGCTGCAGCGCGGTGAGCGCCTCGACGAGCTCGCCCTCGCGCCGGACGTGGATCGCGCCGTCGCGGAGCTCGACATCGAACGCGAACGGGCGCGGCTCCCCGCCGGGTTCCTCGTGCTCCGGCGATTCGCCGCCGCCGGGCGTGGTCTTCGCGAGTCGCTCGAGGTTGGTCGAACCGTCGGTGCGCTGTTCGACGTTGACCTCGAGGCCCTCGACGATCGCGGTCGCCGCGAGCGTGCCACCGAACAGCGCCCGCAGCGGCAGGTCGGCGACCAGGCTCGCGATCTGCACCGCCGGCCGATCGCTCGGGAATCCCGGCGGATTGTCGATGCGGAGCTCGGCGACGTGCACGCCCGAGGTCCACGACCACGACAGACCGCCGATGTGAACGGCGCCCTCGAGGTTCTCACCGGCGGCGCTCTCGACCTGGGCGCGGACGAACCCGAGCCCGATCGCGTAGGGAGCGAGCGCGACGACGAGCGCGATCGCGCCGACGACGATCAGCAGCAGGCGCGGCCAGCGCCGCTTCTTCGGCGCCGTGGGGACTGCGGGCGGGACGGACGTCGGGTCGGGGCTGGTCGTCATGCGAGGGCTCCATCATGCCCGAGCGCACGGCCTCCACCAGCTGGGCTGGTGGCCGTGGTTTCGAGAGCAGGGTGTCGGGTGGATAGGACCGCGCTACCGCCCTGGGCAAGCGGAACCGCCGCCGCCAGCTACTCGTGCCGCAGCGCCTCGACCGGGTCCATGTTCGCCGCGCGCCAGGCCGGGTAGATCCCGAACACCACGCCGACCGCGGCGGAGATCCCGAACGCGAGCGCGACGTGCTGCGGCAGGATGATCGTCTCCTGATCGAACCAGAGCGTGATCAGGAACGGCAACCCGATGCCGAGCCCGACACCGACGACGCCGCCGAGCGCCGACAGCACGCCCGACTCGACCAGGAACTGCTGGATGATGTGCTTCTTCTTGGCGCCGAGTGCGCGGCGGATGCCGATCTCGCGGGTGCGCTCGGTGACGGTCGCGAGCATCACGTTCATGATACCGATGCCGCCGACCAGCAGACTGATCGAGGCGATGACGGCGAGCACGATGTTGAACATGCGCTTGCTGTCCTCCTCCTGCTTCAGCAGCTCGAGCGGCACGGTGACGAGGACGTCGTTGTTGGCCTTGTGCTGCGCCTCGAGCAGATCGCGCAGGATCTGGGCGCCGGCCGAGACCTCTTCCGAGGCCGGCATCTTGACCTTGATCTCGTGCAGCTCGACGCGTTCGCGCGAGAAGGAACCGCCCGAGCGCGTCGTCACCTCGTCACCGAAACGGCGGCGGTGCGTCTTGAGCGGGACGAACATGCACTCGTCGTACGGCGTGCTGCCGGCGCCGGCGGTGCGACCCTGGCCGTCGAGGATCCCGACGACGCGGTAGCGGTCGTCGCCGCCGACGAGCACGGTCTGGTCCATCGGGTTGGAGAGCGGGAACAGCAGCTGCGACAGCGTCTCGCCGAGCACGCAGACGTTGGCCAGCCGTTCGTCGTCGACCGCCGACAGCCAGCGGCCCTCGCGGACCTTCATGTTGGCGATGCGCAGGAAGCTCGGCTCGGTGCCGACGACGATCGAGGTGTGGAAGTACTCGCCGCGCATCATCGGCCGTTTGACCTCGCGGATGCGCGCGACCTCGGCCGACGGCAGCGAGGACGCGATCAGGTCGGCCTCGGCGTAGAGCAGGCCGTACGCGAGCGCGCTCCAGGAGCTCTGCGAGCTGCTCGACTGCGTCTCCGCCGGCTTCTTGCTGCGGGCGATCAGATTGGTGACGCCCATGTCGCGGAAGCGGTCGAGCGCGGCCTTCTTGGCGCCCTCGCCGACCGCCAGCATCGCGATCACCGACGCGACCCCGAACAGGATGCCGGCGGTCGTCAGCGAGCTCCGCAGCTTGTGCAGCATCAGGCTCTTGAGCCCGAGTCGGACGATGCGCCAGCTGTCGCGGATCATTCGTGGCCTCCCGTGACCGCAGCGGCATCGCGCCGGTTCTCGATCAGCTGCTCGACCTCGCCGTCCTTGAGCCAGAGCGTGCGGTCGGCGCGCTCCGCGACCGCCGGGTTGTGGGTCACCATCACGATCGTGACACCGTCCGGCCGCAGGTCGTCGAACAGGTCGAGGATCTCGCGCTCGGTATTGCTGTCGAGGTTGCCGGTGGCCTCGTCGGCGAGCAGGAACAGCGGGTCGTTCATCAGCGCGCGTGCGATCGCGACGCGCTGCTGCTGGCCACCCGAGAGCTCGAGCGGCTTGTGCTCGAGGCGCTGGCCGAGGCCGACCCGGTCGGCGAGGTACTCGGCCTTCTTGCGCGACTCGGGGCCGACCCGGCCCTGGTAGAACAGCGGCACCTCGAGGTTCTCGAGCACCGTCAGCTGCGGGATCAGGTTGAACGACTGGAAGATGAAGCCGATCTCGCGGCCGCGCACGTCGGACAGCGCGTCGTCGTCGAGCCGGCTGACGTCGCGACCGCCGACCCGGTACTCGCCGGCGGTCGGGCGGTCGAGACAACCCAGCAGGTTGAGCATCGTGCTCTTGCCCGATCCCGAGCGGCCCATGATCGCGAGGTAGTCGCCCTTCTGGACCTGCATCGAGACGCCGTTGAGCGCGCGCACGACGTTGTCGCCCATCTTGTAGTGGCGATGGACGTCGACGAACTCCGCGATGATGTCGCGTGCGTCCTCCAAGCTAGCCTCCGTTGCGCTGCGTGCCGCCGCCGTCAGCGCCGCCGCCCTCGCCGGGCGCAGCGCGCCGCTCGCCGCGATTGCGGCCGCCCATGAAGCTGCGCATCATCGTCGTCTGCAGGGTCTGCGCCTTCTCGAGATCGTTGGCGTCGAGCGCCTTGATGATCGCGTCGATGCTCTCGCGGCGTTCCTCCGGCATGCGTTCGGCCATGCCGGTGAGCCGCTGCTTGGCATCCTGCAGCTCCTCGGCGCTCATCTCGGTGAACGGCTTGCGGTTTCGGCCGCCGCGCGGCCGGTCGCCCTCACCGCGCCCCTCGCCGCCGGCGCCGGGTCCGGGCATGCCGTCGGAGCCGCCGGCCATCCGCGATCCGGCGCCAGCCTCGCCGGCGCCCGGGCGATCGTTCGCTGCCGCGGGCGCGGCGGCATTCGGGTCGATCTCCGGCATCGCCGGCTGCTCGAAGCGCGGGTCGGCCTGACCGCCCGGCGGCGTGCGGTAGATCATGTCGCCTTCGCCGAGGCCGTCCTTGATCTCGACCTTCTCCTGGTTGTTGGCGCCGACCTGGATCGCGACCGCGAGCGGGCCGTTCGGCGTCTTCTTCCAGACGTAGTTCACGGCGCGGTCGCGCCGCACCGACTGGATCGGCACCGTCAGCACGTTCGGCACCGTGTCGACGGTGATCGTCGCGGCCGACTTCATGCCGGCCTTGAGGCTCTCGTCCGCGTTCGTGCCGTCGAGCAGCACGTGCACGGTGTAGACCTTCTTGTCGTTGCCGGCCCAGCGGTTCGCCGAGTCGGCGACCGGCGCGACGTAGGTGACGCGACCGGTGATCACGTCGTTCGGGCGGACCTCGGCGCTGACGAACGCGGGCATCCCGAGGCGAACCTTGTCGATCATCGCCTCCTGCACCTTGATGTCGCACTTCAGCTTGCTGTTGTCGGGCAGGATGATGATGCTCTGGCGCTCGCGGACGGTGGTGCCCTCCTCGATCGCCTCGCTGTCGCCGCGACCGCGCGAGACCTTCGAGTAGACCACGAGGCCGGATCCCGGCGAGTAGATGATCGCGTTGTTGATCTGCTTCGAGAGGTTCTGCAGCCGCTCGGTCGCGACCTCGAACTCCTTCTGCTTGGCGTCGACGTCGAACTGCGAGTTCTTGCGCTCGGCGTCGTTCGACGCGACCACGCGCTCGACCTCGAGCGTCGCGTTCTCGAGGTTCTGCTTGAGCTCGATCTTGTCGCGTTCGAGCGTGTAGTTGATCAGCAGCTCGAGATCGTTCCAGGCGATCGTGACCTTGCTGGCCTGGCTCTGGTAGTCGAGCTCGTCGCGCTCGAGCTCGTTCTGGGTGATGAACTGCTTCTTGGCGAGCCGGCGGCTGTAGATCACCTTCTCCTCGGCGACCTTGAGCTGCGCCATCGCGAGCCGGATCTGGTCGGCCTGCTGCAGGATCTTGTTGGCCATGTCGCCCATGTCGCGCGCGAGCGGGTCGCCGGACTCGCCCTCGACCGCGAGCAGCTTGGTGACCTTGGCGACCAGACCGAAGTAGTTCTGCGGGTTGACCTGGGCGATCAGGTCGGGGCCGCGCTCGGGCGGCGGCGCCGACGCCTCGGCCGGCTCGGCCCGCGCCGTCGGCTCGCTGGCCGGCGGGTTCACGAGGTTGCGCAGGCGCTTGACCATGTCGGAGTTCTTGCCCTCCGACCCCTTGCCGTCGTGCGCGCCGAGCAGCTTCTCGAGTTCCATCGCGGCGATCTGACGCTGCGACACCGCGGTGTTGTGCTTCGTGAGCAGCTCCTTCTCGAGGATTGCCATCGCGGTCTTGGCCTGCTCGAGCGCGTTGCGCGCCTTCTCGACCGCGATCTCCTGCGAGGCGCGCTTCTCCTCTAGCTCGCTGACGTCGAGCTCGACGAGCTTGTCCTTGGGCTTGACCTCGGTGCCCTCCGGGATCAGCCACAGGATCGTCGCGTTGCCCTCGACGTCCGAGCGCACGACGGTCTCGTTGACCGCGATCAGCTCGCCGCCCTCCTTGACGTTGATCGGCAGGTCTTCGCGGCTGACGACGTAGGTGTTGACCGCGTCGCTGATCTCGGTCTTGTCGCTGGAGCACGCGGCGGCGAGCGCCGCGGCGGCGATCAGTACGGCGTTGCGCGGGTGGTTCGGAGTGTTCATTCGGTTCGTTCCGGCAGCGGTAGACTGGAGTCGAAGCGCAGCCCGCTCGGTTCGAGCGCGATGGCCTGCAGGTCGCTCATGAGCCGGAGCCGGGCGACCGCGAAGGACACGGTCGCATCGGTCAGGTCGAGCTGCGCGTTGAGCAGGGCGTTCTGGGCGTCGAGTTTGTCGAAAGCCTGGATTCGGCCTGCATCGTAGAGATCGGTGGTCGCTTCGACGCGTTGGCCCGCGAGCTCGACGGCGAGCTTCTGGATGCCGTAGCTGTCGATCGCGGTGCGGATGTCGCGCAGCGACGAGCGCACGTCGGCGGCGATCTGGTCGGCGCTCTGTTCGCGATTCCGGATCGCGACGTCGAACGTGATCAGCGTGCTGCGGTAGGTGTTGCGCTCGCCGAAGCGATTCAGCGCCAGGCCGAGGTCGAAGCCGGCCGACCAGCCGACGCGCGACCAGTCGAAGTTGACGCCGCGGCCGGGCTCCGGCGGCACGTCGAGCGCGGCCGAGAAGTCGAGCGATGAGCGCAGCGCGTCCTCGGCGACGTAGATCTTGCGGCCGGCGTCCTCGACGTTGTCGACCACGGTGCGGTGGTCGTAGCGGCGCGCCAGTGCCAGCCCGATCGCGTCGGTCTCGGCGATCTCGATCGCGGTCACGCCCTGCTCGCCGAGGCGGTCGAGCTCGGTCGGGTCGAGCTCGACTTGCGCCGTCACCGGCAGGCCGAGCGTCAGCTTGAAGCGGTCGAGCGCGGTCTGCAGGCGGTTGGTCGCCTGCACCTTCTGGGCATTGGCGCTGTACTCGCTCTGCTGGGCGCGGCCGAAGTCGATGACCGTGGTCCGGCCGGCGTTGAACAGCTCCTCGATGCGCTCGCGCGAGGTCGACAGGCTCAGCACGTTGGCCTCGACCGCGCGCAGGTTGATCATCTGCGCCGCGACGTCCCAGTAGGCCGTCACGACCTGCACCGCGAACGAGGTGCGGAAGCGCTCGAAGCTGCGGACGGCGTAGACCACGTCGCGCTCGGACTGGATCAGCGGCTCCTGCACGATCCGCTGGCACGACCGTCGCAGCAGCGGCTGGGTCAGCGTCAGGTTCAGGATCGAGCTGCCGTCGAAGCCCTCGCCGTTGATCACCGAGCGCATGAACGTGTTGACGAAGCTCGCGACGATCCGGCCGCCGGACGGCGTGTTGACCGACGAACTGAGGTCGTCGGACAGCGTCGCATCGGCCGTGGTGTCGGCCTCGCCGGCGATCTCGGCCGTGCCGCCGCCGCCGAACACGACCTCGAAGTCACGCCGCGCCGCCGTCAGGCTCAGTGCCGTCAGGTAGAGCGACTCCTTCTGGCGCTGGAACTCACGGCTGTTCTCGGCGGCGACGTCGAGCGCGTCGGCGAGGCTCAGCTTCACCGGCGCCGGATCGGCGACCAGCCGCGCGCGCAGCGTGTCGACGGCGCGCTCGACGTGGAACGGCCGGCGCTCGCCGAGCGCGCGTTCGGTCTTCTGCTCGAGGATGCCGTAGACCTGTTCGTCGGCCCACTCGTGGTAGTAGGCGGGCGCCCAGCATGCAGCCAGCAGGCTGCCGGCGAGCAGCACGCGCGGATCGGGAAGTCGGGGCAAGGCAGGAGGAGTCGCGGAGGATCGGTCGTCCGGGGACCTGGAAACCGGAGCGGGTACCGCGGAAACGATCACGCAACGTGAACCGCGCCGGCTGTCCCACGGATCGAAACTACTAGAGCGGGAGATTCGATTTTTCTCCCCTGCCGAACGGCTGTTACTACCATAGGACGGGTGGCGGTACCAGGTTCGAACACGGGGGCATGGCGTCCATTCTGATCACTGCGGGCCCGACCCGCGAGCATCTGGACGACGTGCGTTACCTGAGCAATGGTAGCTCGGGGCGCATGGGTTGCGCGCTCGCCGAGGCGGCGCTCGCCGCTGGCCACGATGCGACGCTGGTGCTCGGTCCGGTCGCGATCGAGCCCCCGCCGGGCGCGGTGGTGGTGCCGGTGACATCGGCGCTCGAGATGCAGGCCGCCGCCGAGCACGCGTTCGCCGCCGCCGATGTCGCGATCGCCGCCGCGGCGGTCGCCGACTACCGACCTGCCGATCGCACCGCCGGCAAGCCGCCGCGTGCGGCCGAACGGATCCAGCTGGAACTGGTACCGAATCCTGACATCGTCGCCGGGCTCGCCGCCGCCAAGGGGCGCCGCGTCGTCGTCGGCTTCGCGCTGGAATCGACCGCCGCCGGCCTCGAGGCCGCGATCGCGCGCGGTCGCGCCAAACTGCAGCGCAAGCGCCTCGATCTCGTCGTCGTGAACCTGCACGACGCGGTCGAGAGCGCGGCCAGCGAGGTCGTGCTGTGTTACGCCGACGGCCGCGAGGAGCGTCTGCCGCGGCAAGCGAAGCGTCGCACCGCCGAGCGCATCGTCGCCGCCGCGGTGGCGCTGTTCGAACGGGAGAACCGAGCATGAGCCGGAAGCGCGTCGCCGAAGACGACGTCGAGGCGGGCGACGAGGCCCCGCCGCGCCGCCGTCGGCGCAACAAGTTCGTGCCCCTCGACGAAGTGCCCGAGCCGGGTCTGTCGCCGCGCGCGCGCGAACTGCTCGCGCTCGCGATGAGCGGCCTGGCGCTCTACCTGCTGCTGTCGCTCGCGACGTTCCGGCTCGGTGACGACGCCGGCATCCCGACGTCAGGGCTGGACAACCTCGGCGGCGCGGTCGGCTACTGGCTCGCGTTCGGCTTCGTCGTGCCGCTCGGCTTCGCGGGCTGGGTCCCGGGCATCGTCCTGCTGGTGTACGGCGTCGTGCTGTTCATCGGCCGGACCGCCGAGAAGCCGATCCTGAAGGCCGTCGGCGCGCTCGCGTTCGCGATGATGCTCGCGATCCTGCTCGCCGGTCGTGACGGCCAGAGCGGCTTCTGCGACCTTGCGCCGTTCAGTGCCGGAGGCATCTTCGGGGCGACGGTGTCGCCGAGCCTCGAGTCGGCGTTCGGCGGTTCGGGGCGCCTGCTGCTGGTCGGGTTCGGACTGCTGGTATCGCTGCTGCTGGTGACCGAATGGTTGCTGTCGCAGATGCTGATCCG
>JAGQRB010000661.1 GCA_020425925.1 Planctomycetota bacterium | reverse complement strand
CTCACCCGCCGGCCGCGGCAGCGCCGTGCCGGGCGCGACCGGCCGACCGAGGCGCGGCACGCCCTGCGCCCCGACCTGCATCGGCTGCACGAACACCGCGCGTCGCCAGCCCGGTTCGCGGTCGCGCTTGGCGTGGAACACGTGCCAGAGCTCGCTGCCGTCCGGCGAGTGCACGAAACACGAATGACCGACGCCGAACGTCTCGGCGGTCGATCGGAACGCCGGTCGGCCGTGCTTCTGCCAGGCCAGCGGATCTAGCGGATCGCGCCCGGTGAGCTCGAGCCGGCCGAGCTTGTAGGTCGGCAGCCACGACGCACCGCACGAGTAGAATACGAACGTGCGACCGCCGGTCTGCAGCACCTGTGGCGCTTCGTTGAGGCCGCGGCCGCGACGTCGCTCCTCGGTGAACTCCCACGGCAGATCGTCGTTGCTGCAGATCCGCACGCGCGGCGCCGCGAGCTCGGTGGGCGAGCGCATGCGCGCCGCGTAGAGGAACTGCCGGTCGCTGCCGGGTTCGTCCCAGCCCGACCACAGCGCGAAACGTTCGCGCTTGCCCTCCCGTTCGAGCTCGAGCACGGTCATGTCGATCGCCCAGATCGGCGCGTCGGTGCGGTCGCCGGTCGCGAGCGGGCCGTGCAGGGTGTAGCTGCCGAGCGGGTCGTCGCCTTCCGACACCGCGACCCAGGCGAGGTGGTTCTCGTTCCGGCCGTCCGACGCGGCGAAGAAGATGTGGAAGCGGCCGTCGAGGAAATGGAGCTCCGGCGCCCATACCTGCTGCGAGCACGGTCCGGTGGGCGGCGCCGTCCAGACGATGTGTTTGTCGCCCAGCGACGTCAGCCGGTCGCTGGTGTGGATCGCGATCGCGCGGTTGCCCTCGGAGAAGCACCAGAGATAGCGATCCCTGGTCGGATCCCGGATGACCCACGGGTCCGCGCCCTCGCCGATCGGATTGACGAAGCGGTCGTCGGGCAGCGGCGCGAGCTCGCCACCCTTCGTCGGCGTCGCCGCGAACGTCGGATCGCCGGCGTCCGGTGGCAAGGTCGCGTTCCAATCGAGCACCGCACGGCGCAGCCGCGCCGCGACCTCGGGAAGTGCGTCCGAGACATCGCGGGATTCGGGCGCGTCGACTGCGAGATCGAACAGCTGGGTGCCGCTGCCGTCGTAGTTCGTGGTCAGCTTGTAGCGGCCGTCGCGCGCCGCGAGGTCGGGGTTGTCGCCGGCCGGTGTGCTCGGGTCGTCGCCCGGGCGGTCCGGCGGTCGGCGAAAGAACAGCGGCTGCGATCGACCGCCGCGGCGGCGGCCGAGCAGCGCGTCGGCGACGTTCTCGCCGTCGAGTTCCGCGCCGACTGGCAACGGCGTCGACGTCAACTCGTAGAGCGATCGGTTCAGGTCGATCGCGCTGAACGTGCTCTCGTCGTCGACGCTGCCGGTCGCGTCCTCGGCGAGCAGGCCCGGGCCCCAGACGATCAGCGGGGAACGCACGCCGCCCTCGTAGAGCCAGCCCTTGGCACCGCGCAGCGGTGCGCTGCTGCCCGCGCCCGGCTCGGGTCCGTTGTCCGAGCACAGGATCACGAGCGTGTTGTCGCGCAGCGCCGGGTCGTCGCGGATGCGATCGAACAGCGCCCCGAGCTGCTCGTCCATCGCCGCGAGGACACCGCGGTAGCGTTCGCGCCGCTCGTTGCTCCAGCGCTCGAGCGGCGGGTAGAACGGCGAGTGTACGTCGTCGGGCCACAGGTTGACGTAGAACGGCTGACCCTTCGCGATCGCCTCGTCGACGAACTCGAGCGCCGCCGTGACGTAGCCGCTCGTGATGCGGGAGCGCTGCATCCAGGTGACCGGCCCGCCGAGGCGCTCCGCGTCCTGCCAGATCCGGCCCGGCTCCGGCGAGTCCGGCGTCGCGGTCAGCGGCAGCAGCTTCGGCCCCATGCCTTCGAAGTTGGTCAGGCTGCGGTCGAAGCCGTAGACCGCGATCGCCGGCGCGTCGGCGACGTCGCGCTGGCCGCCCATGTGCCACTTGCCGAAGTGGCCGGTGGTGTAGCCCGCCCGCCGCAGCTCGCGCGCGAGCACCGGTGCGCCGGGGTCGAGCCACTGCGCCATCCCGCGCTGCGCGTTGCGGCCGCGGTGGTCGAGGTAGGAGCCGATGCGCCAGCGCTGCGGGTACTGGCCGGTCGTCAACGCGACGCGCGACGGCGAGCAGATCGGCGAGTTGACGCAGAACTGTGTGAACCGGATGCCTTCGCGCGCCAGTCGGTCGATGTTCGCGGTCACCACGCCGTCGCCGCCGCAGACCGCGAGATCGGACCAGCCCATGTCGTCGACGAACACCACCACGACGTTCGGCGCACCCTCGCGCGCGCGCCGTCGCGGCTGGCCGTGGAGACGGCCCTGGTCGCCGGTGGCCGCCATCCAGGCGTCGACCTCGGCGCGCAGGGCGGTGAGCCGCGCGGCCCGGGCGGGATCGCCGGCGAGGTCGTGGAGCTCCCACGGATCGCTGGCGAGATCGTAGAGCTCCTCGGCCGGCCGCTCCTGGTAGCGTCGCACCAGCGCGCGCGCCGCGGCGGATCCGATCGCCGAGCGCACCCAGCTCTGCCAGTAGCCGCTGTCGCTCTGGCTGGTCGTGACGTGGCTCTCGAAGCGCAGGTCGGGTCGGAGATTGCGCACGTACTTCCAGCCGTCGGCGGTGCGCGCCGCGCGGATCGGGAAGACGTTGTGATTGCCGTCGCCGCTGTGCGCGGTCAGCACGACGTCGCGGTGCGTGCGGGCGCGGCCTTCGAGCACGGCCAGGAACGAGCGACCGTCGATTCCGTCGGGTGCCGTGCCACCGCCGATCTCGACCAGCGTCGGCAACAGGTCGATCCAGGAGACCATCGCATCGCTGTGCGTTGCCGCCGCGACGTGGCCCGGCCAGGCGACGATCAGCGGCGTGCTGATGCCGTCCTCGTACAGGTTCCACTTGCCGAACGGCCACTGCGCGCCGTGGTCGCTGGTGTGGACGAAACAGACGTCGTCGCCGAGCGCGGTGCGGGCGGCGTCCATCACGGCGCCGAGCTCGCGGTCCATCTGCCGCACCGCGGCGAGGTAGCGCGCCCGCCATCGCCGCGTCGTCGGGTTGTCGACATGATTCGGCGGGATCTGCAGCGCATCCGGATCGATGCCGGCGGTGTCCTCCGGCCACGGAACGTGCGGCCAGTTGGTGCCGACGAACAGGCAGAGCGGCCGGTCGGACTCGCGCGCCGTGAGCCACTCGATCGCCTTGTCGACCGCGATGTCCTCGTGGTAGCCGAAGTGCCGCGCCAGGTCGAAACCGTACTCTGCCGTCTGCGCGTAGTGCCCGACCTTGCCGAACGCCACGACCTCGTAGCCGAGGCGTTGCAGGTAGGCCGGCAGCTTGGTCAGCTCGCGTCGCGGTCGCGAGTGGTTCGGCTCGGCGCCGCTCTTGGCAGGGTAGAGCCCGGTCAAGAGCGCGGCGCGGCTCGGGGCGCACGAGGGCGAGGCGACGAACGCGCGGTCGAACGTCATGCCGGCGGCGGCGAGCCGCGCCATGTTCGGCGTTTCGACCTCGCTCGAGCCGTAGACCGACGAGTCGCGTCGGGTGTGGTCGTCGGACAGGAAGACGACGATGTCGGTCTGGGCGGTCAGCGGGCTCGCGAGCAGCGCCAGCGTCGCCAGCAGCGACAGGAGCGAGGTCGGGATCGTGGGCACGCCGGCAGTGTCGCACATCGATCCCGCGGCGAGAGCACCGCGGCACCGCGATGCCGCGGTCGACCTTCGCCCCGGGCGCTGCCGCCGTGGTCAGCGCGGCCCGTCGGCCCCGGCGCGTTCGATTCTGGTCGCGATTCCGCGGATTCCGGCTCGGCCGACCTCGACTTCAACTATGGTCCCGCCGACGTCCGCGCCGCAGCCAAGGCTGGGCCGAGGCGTTCTTGCTGTCTGATCGAGATCGCGTGCGTACGCGGCGTCCGTCGGCCTCCGGCCGGTGTGCGCGCTCGATTCGTCCGGTCCGGACGGGTCGAGACGCCGGGCAACCGGCCCCGTGCTGAGAACCCGTCGTCACGTTGGCGGCGGCGCCCGAGTTCGACTCTCCGCAACGTCTGGACTCCCGCAAGCGAAACCATGGGCACGAAGCTCTACGTCGGCAATCTCTCCTTCAACACCACCGAAGACTCGATCGCGGCAGCGTTCGGCCAGGACTCCCGGCAGGTGCAGAGCGTCGCTGTGATCATGGATCGCGACACCGGGCAACCGCGCGGCTTCGCATTCGTCGAGATGGCGTCCGAGGCCGACGCCCAGGCCGCCATCAAGGCGTTGGACGGCTCGCAGCTCGACGGCAGGACGCTGCGCGTCAACGAGGCGCAGGAGCGCTCGCCGCGCTCGGGTGGCGGAGGCGGACCCCGCGGTCGCCGCAACTTCTGACGCCGACCTGCCAGCCGATGCGATGGGGTATGACCTCAGGATCACCCGGTCGGTGGATTGGACCGCGAATCAGGGGCTCGAGATCTCCGCGCGCGAGTGGATGGAGATCGTCGCTTCGGATCCGGAGCTGACTTCGGATCGCGCCAACGGACCGTTCGCAGTGCGCTACGGCGAGAGTCGGTGGTTCGACTGGTACGAGGGCAACGTCTTCACGACCGACCCCGATCACGCGACCGTGGGCAAGATGCTGGTGATCGCGGACCGCTTGTCCGCCGGCGTCCAGGGTGACGCCGGCGAGTTCTACGAATCCGCGAGCCAGTGGTCCCGCGCCCGACGCAAGGGCTGAGCCGGTCGTCGCGGCCGTCGCTTCAGGATCCTCGCTTCAGGATCCGCGCTTCGGGATCTGCGCGTCGGGATCCTCGCCTCGGGGCGCGCGTTTCGGGCTCTGGTCGCGCCGCGCCGCCGATCGCTGGTGTGCGAACCCGCGCTTGCTCGCGGTGAAGAACTCGAGGAAGTGGCGACCCTCGGGTTCGCCGCCGTACTTGCCCGAGGCGAAGGCCGCGGCAGCCAGTTGGCTGACGTTCCCGGAACTGCGGAACACCGCGCGAAAGCAGCGCTTCAGGTCGGCGAGCGCCGCCGGTGCCATGCCCCGACGGCGGATGCCGACGAGATTCAGGCCACAGATCTCGTTGCGTTCCGCAGCGATTGCGTACGGCGGCACGTCGTAGCTGATCGAGGCGTTGCCGCCGATCATCGCGCCGTCACCGATCCGCACGAACTGGTGCACGCCGGCGCCGCCGCCGAGTACCACGAAGTCGCCGATCGTGACGTGGCCCGCGAGCATGACGTTGTTGGCGAGCGTCACCGACTCGCCGACGATGCAGTCGTGACCGACGTGACACTGCGCCATCAGGTAGCAGTCTGGACCGATGGCGGTCGAGCCACCGGGTCCGCTCGGCAGGTTGATCGTGACGCCCTCGCGAACGACCGTGCGATCCCCGATGCTGACCGTTCCGGACCTCGTCTCGCAAGCGAGCAGCTGCGGCCAGCCACCGATCACCGCGAAGCTGTCGACCTGCACTTCGTCGCCGAGCCGGACGTCGGCCCGGATGGCGACGTGCGAGGCCAGCCTGCAACCACTGCCGAGGACGGCGCCGGCCTCGACCACCGAATAGGCTCCGATGCAGGTGTCGTCACCGATCGAAGCGTCGGGATCGACCAGGGCGGTCGGGTGGATGGAGGTTCGTCTCACGGCCGATTCGGCGATCTCGTCGAGTTCGTCCCGGGCCGAGAGAGCACTGCCCCGATCCTACCCGAATCGGTCGTGAGCGGTCGCACGCAAAGCGAATCGCCCGCACGGTCCGGGCCTCTGCGGGGCGCGAGGCCGAGGCCCTGGATCGCGAGCTCGACGCCGGCGAAGCTGGGGTCGTTCGGGATGTTGATCGTGATCCGGAACGCGGCGTTCTGCCAGCTCATGATCGCGTTGGCCCACGGCGAGTCGACCCACATGAAGCAGCCGGGCGCTTCGCCATGGTTCTGCAGGTTGACCGGACTGCCGATCGTGTTGCCGAGGAACAGCCACATCAGGCCGGTGCCGTTCGGGAAGACCGGGGCTTCGAACGTCGAGTAGCGGCGAGGCGTTCGCCGGGGCGAACTGCGCGGTGCGATCGCTACGCCCGGACCGGGGTGCCGCCGCTGACGGTTGCGGCGCTCCGGGCTATCCTCGTCCTCGCGGCACTCGCGCCGCGCCTGGCCATGAACCGAACGCTCCGCTGCGCGGTGATCCCCTTCGCACTGACCGTCCTGTCGGGTTGCGGCACGATGATGACCCGCAGCAGCGGTGAACCGTTCGGCGCCTATCCGCTCGAAGCGCCGTTGGCCGACTGCATGATGATCGCCGGCGGCTACGGCCCGAGCTACGGCAAGGCGTTGGTCTTCGGCCTGGTGTCGCTGCCGGTCGATCTCGCGCTGGACGTCGCGCTCTGCCCGGTCGATCTGCTGGCGTGGGCCCTCGGCACGCGAAAGGGCGACCGCGAGCGCTCCGACGAGCCACCCGGCAGCCGCGGTGCCCCCGATCCGATCGAGGGCTGACGCAGGATCGCCGCCGACCGGCCCTACGGTGTGCCGCTCGGATCGGCGCCCTCGCCGCCCTCGTCCGCCGCGACGCTGTCGGACGAGTTGATCGAGGGCAGGTTGAGGCGCAAGAGGTCGCGGACGCCGGCGCCGCCCTGAACGTCGATCTCGAGACAACGGAAACGCACCGTCACGGTCGTTCCGACGCCCTCTTCGCTGTCGAGCGCGATCGCGCCGCCGCGTTCGGTGAGCAGGCGCTGGATGATGCTGAGGCCGAGTCCGGTGCCCTGCGCGACCTCCGGGTGGGCGCGGAACCCGGGCTGGCAGACCCGCGCCAGCAGCTCCTTCGGAATGCCGCGACCGTTGTCCTGGATCACGATCTCGCCGAACCCCGAGTCGTCCTCCTCGGGCACGTAGCGCGACCGCAGCTTGATCCAGCGCTCCGGCTTCTCCGGGTCGTGGTACTTGATCGCGTTCGACAGCAGGTTCATCAGCACGAGGTAGAGCACGATCGCTTCGGCCGCGATCTCGGGCAGCGGCGATTCGACCGTGAACTCCACCGCGGCGTTGTCGAGGGTCGCGGCGAGCTCCTCGCGGATGGAGTCGACCGCGCTGACGACGCTGGCCAGCTGTCGCAGCGACCGGCTGTTCTCGGCGACCGCGAGGATGCCCATGTTCTCGAGCAGGTGTGAGGCGCGCTGGACCGCGCGCTCGATGATCTCGAGGTGGCGCTGGCGCCCGGCCGGGTCGTCACTGTTGCTGTCGTCGAGCAGCACGCGCGTCGCGAGGGCGATCGTGTTGAGCGGGTTGCGCAGCTCGTGCGCGACGGCGCGAGCGAATCGCTCGAGCTCGGCCGACACCGATTGCCGCCGGGCGCTGTCCGACTCGTGAAAGGTCTCGACGGTCACGAAACTCGTCGAGCGCAACCCTGCGGCCAGCCGTGACAGCACGGCGACCGCGTCTTCGGTCGAGACCTGCTCGCGTTCTCGCACGAAGTCGTTGGCGCGGGTCGTGACGAGCGCCGCGAGCCCCTCGAACTCGCCGAGGATCTCCTGGATCGTGTAGCCCTGGTCGCGTCGGATCTGGCCGTGCAGACGCAGGTGGCCGAGCATCTCTTCGCGCACGCCCTCGACCGGCGACAACACGTAGTTGCCGAGCGCCCGCACGACCGGTGGGATGTGGTTGCGCAGCGCGCGTTCCGGCAGCGCGGAGATCGTCTTGGTGCGCAAGCGCGACCGGGCCCATTCGATCCACTCCGCGACGAGATCCTCCGCGGAGTCCTTGATGTGCCCGCCGAGCGCCGCGGCGAGGTCGCGCTCCGATTGCTTCATCGCGACACGCTAGCGCGTGCCGCGCCGACTTTGCAGACCCCGGAACCGCGCCGAACCGGGCCCCTGGTGGTGGGGGCGCCTCGCACTAGACTGACGCAGTGAACCAGCTCGCGCTCACCCTGGCGCTCGGTGCCTCGTGCGCCTCGGCCCAGACGTTCATCGTCGACGTCAACAACGGTCCCGGGACCCAGTTCACCGAGATCGTGGATGCGGTCGCGGCGGTTCCCGACGGTGCCGTCCTCGAGGTGCGGGCGGGCCAGTACCTGCCGTTCCTGATCGACGACAAGAGCCTCTCACTGCTCGGCGAGCCCGGCGTCGTGGTGTCGGCCACGACCGAGCCGGCGGCGATCGAGATCCGCAACCTCGCCAGCCATCGCGGAGTCGCGCTGCGACAGATCGGCTGGACTGCCACGTTCAACGTGGGCGTTCTGAACTGCCACGACTGCCGTGGCGCGATCGTGGTCGACCGCTGCGCAGGCACCATCGGCAGTATCGGTGCGCGGTTGGTCGCGAGTTCGTGCGATCGACTCGCGCTCACCGAGTCGACCGTCTACGGCTTTCTGTTCTCCCCCGCATTGGACCTCACCGATACCGACGCCGTGCTCAGCGGCTGCGCGATCCGGGCCAACGCCGCGCCCTTAAGGGTCACGCGCGGCAGGGTGCATCTCAGCCAGTTCCGCTGCGAGAACACCCTGGTCCTCCCGAGCGCGGGATCGCTCTGTCGGCTCACCGATTGTGATGTCGTGGTCAACGGCGCGACGCAATTCGTCGCGCCGGGCGCCAATCCGCAGTCGATTGCCAGCGGCACCGGCCGCTTCGTCTACGATCCCGACACCCAGCAGCAGAACATCGCGAGCCCGGCGTTCGCGAGCGGCATCCAGGTCACGGTGCGCGAGGTGCCGCTGGTGACGGCGTCGACCGCGGCGCTCGGCGGGGCGGCAATCGCCGATCTCACGGTGCCGAGCGGCGGCCTCGGCTGGCTGCACGCCGGCTTCCTGCAGGTGCCGACGTTCTTTCCCGGCATCGCGGATCCGTGCTGGCTCGGGGCCATGGGGGTGCTGGTTGCCGCTGGGCCGGCGCCGAACGTGCACGGCAGCTACAGCGTGCCGAACGCGGCCTGGCTGCTCGGTGTGCAGGTGACCTGGCAGGGCACGGTGCTCGACGGCGCCGGCGCCATCGCGCTCGCGAACCCGGTCAGCTACGCGCACTTCTGAGTCGGCGCCGGCGCTCGCCGTCACGGGCGGTGAGCGTGCGAGGCCAGAGACCCGGCCGAGCCGGCTGCGGCGAATTCCTGTCGGGTCGAGCGCTCTCGGGACCTCGTGCACCGAGGTCCCCCAACATGCAGCGTTCCCTACTCGTCGGCCCGATCGGTGCCGCCCTTGCCACCGCGCTCACCGCCCAGGCCGTCGACCAGACGCCGCACGCGATCGCGGCCTTCCGCATCCCGATCCACACCGCCGGGCCCGATCTCGGCCGCGACTACGGCCTGTGGGCGGCAGGTTCGAGCTACAAGGCGTCGTTCCACGGTGACGTGACGTTCGTGCCGTTCCTCGGTCGCGACTATCCGCAGACCCGGTCGCTCGCCTGGCACACCGAGTCGATCACCATCGGTCGCGACGAGTTGCTGGCGGCCGAGCCGGAGCGCTGGCACGACGACTTCCGCTTCGAGCTGCGCTCGCCGGCCGTCACCGAGGCCTACGACGTGGGGCTCGACGGGCTCGAGCAGACCTTCGTGATCGAGCGGCGTCCGACCGCGGGCGGCGATCTGGTCGTCACCGGACGGATCGCGACCGAGCTCGCGGC
This sequence comes from Planctomycetota bacterium, assembly GCA_020425925.1. Lineage (GTDB taxonomy): Bacteria > Planctomycetota > UBA1135 > UBA1135 > UBA2386 > JAGQRA01. Next base: position 9,184 of record JAGQRB010000661.1, on the reverse strand, counting down.
GGTGACGTTCGAGGCGGAGCGCCGCGCGATCGAGTTCGCCGACGCGGCCGGCCTCTCGATCCTGCGCTACGGCGAGGCGGCGGTCGTCGACGCCAACGGTCGCACCGGTCCCGTGCTGACGTCGTTCGACGGCGAGCGCATCACGCTGCGCGTTGCCGGCGAGTGGCTCGAGCACGCGGCCTATCCGGTGGTGCTCGATCCGCTGCTGCAGCGCACGTCGATCGGATCGGGCACGCCGCAGGGTTCGCCCGACACGGCGCTCGACTCGCAGACCGGCAACGTCCTGTCGTGCTTCACGATCGGTGTCTCGGCGGCGGACGAGGACGCGGTCGCGATCGTGACGACGGGTACGTTCACCAACGACGTCGTCGTGTTCTACGACATCACGACGAGCTGGGACCTGCCGCGCATCCAGTGCGCCGTCACGGGTGTCTCGCCGCGGCGCTTCGGCATCGCGCTCGTGCGCAGCAGCCCGACCGCCGGCGAACGCGTCCGCGTCCGGCTGCACGATCCCGCGAGCACGCAGGTCGGCACCACCGTGATCCCGGTCGATCCACCGAACCCGAGCTACAACGACTGGCGCGTCGACATCGGCGGCTGCGATGTCAGCACGAGCCCGTTCAATCCGACCGGGCGCGACTTCCTGCTGGTCTGGCAGCGCGACGTCGTCGCCAACCCCACGAACACGACGGCGAGCAGCGTCGTCGCACGCACCATCAGCGCGACCGGCGTGCTCGGCAACGAGGTCGTACTCGGACCCGGTTCGCCGCTGACCTCGGACTTCGATCGCCCCAGCGTCTCGCAGCAGGCGACCTGGACCGGCGGCAACAACGGCCGCAGCATCTGGATGGTGGTCTGGCAGCGCTGCCCGACGAGCGGCGTCAACGCCGGGCTGTACTGGCGCCTCGACGGTGCGCTGGTCGACCAGGCCGGCAACGTGACCCACGGCTTCGACTACGGCGGTCCGACCGATCAGTACCTCGCGGCACACGTCGGCGGGCAGAACGGTCGCTACGTGGTGCTCACCGGACACTCGACGTTCGGGCAGCTCGGCTTCAAGTCGAGCGACGACCGGGCGCATCAGGTGCGGGCGTTGCGCGTCGACTGGCAATGGGGCCAACCGCCGACGCTGCCGCACGGCACGATGAACATCCTGTCCTCTTCGACCCGGTACTTGATCGCCGGTGGGGTCGGCTACGACTCGTACTCGCGGTCGCACTGGCTCGGCAGCTTCACGTCCTCGGTGGCCCACGGCGGCGGCGGTCTGCCGCACGTCGTCGTGATGGGCTACCGCGGCGACAACACGCGGTTCCACGTCGCGCTCACGGTCGGCCCGAACGAGCAGGGCGAGTCGGGCTCGCCGTTCTTCGACGGCCACCTGCGCCAGTTCGTGGTCGCCTCGGCGTCGTCGGGTGGCCCCGGCGTGGGCGAGGCCGAGCTCGTCCGATTCGCCTACCCCGGCGCCGGATTCACGAATCCGGCTGGTCCGAGCTGCTCGCCGGCGACCATCAGCTGGACCGGTGTGCAGGACATCGGTGCGGAGTTCTCGAACGTGCGGCTGCAGAACGGACCACCGAACCAGCTCGCGTTCCTGGTCGCGTCGCTCGCGATCCAGAACATCGACCTCGGTCCGTTCGGACTGCCGGGCTGCTATCTGCTGGTGTCGCCGAGCGGGCAGACCGGCCACCTCGGCGTGACGACGACCGTGATCGCGGCGAATGGCACCGCCGCGTTCAACATGAAGCTGCCCGAGTTCCTGCCGGCGCTCGACCTCTGGTTCCAGTGGCTGCACTTCGACCAGGGCACGCTGAAGACGACCCAGCGACTGCAGGTTCCGATCGTGTGGTGAGACTTTCGTGTCGGATGCGCCACACTTCGGACCTCGGTCGGGCATGCGCTACCTCCTCCATGCGACCCTCACGGTCTCCCTCTCCGGGGCGGCACTGCTCGCCCAGCAAGCTCGGCCCGACGGCACCGCTACCGCGGCCGCGATTCCGGACCTGCGCGTGCCGATCCACACCGCCGAGTCCGACGCCGGCCTGGCCTACGGCCTCTGGGCCGCCGGCGCGGCCTACAAGGCGTCGTTCCACGGCGATGTGACCTTCGTGCCGTACCTCGGCGCCGACTACCCGACGACCCGGTCGCTGGCGTGGCGGACCGAGTCGATCGCGGTCGGCAGCGACGAGCTGCTCGCCGCCGCGCCGTTGCGATCGCACGGCGACTATCGCTTCGAGCTGTGCTCGCCGGCGGTGATCGAGGCCTACGACGTTCGCCTCGACGGCCTCGAGCAGACGTTCGTGTTCGCGCGGCGGCCGAACGCGAGCGGCGACCTCGTCGTCACCGGCCGGGTCGCTACCGCGCTCACCGCCGAACCGTTCGCGGGCCAGCAGCGCGCCGTCGAGTTCTTCGACGACGACGGCCGCGCGATCCTGACCTACGGCGCCGGCACCGTCGTCGACGCGAGCGGCCGGGAGGGCGCCGTGCTGACCTCGTTCGACGGCGAACGCGTCACCCTGCGCGTCGCCGGCGACTGGCTCGAGTCCGCGGCCTATCCGGTCGTGCTCGATCCGCTGCTCTACAACACGGTCGTGACCACGGGCACGCCGCGGTCGTCGCCCGATGTCACCTGGGACTCGCAGACCGACAACGTCTTCTTCTGCTGCACGCTGGCGGCTTCGGCCACCGACTACGATTGCCTCGCGGTGATGCTCACGGGTGGCTTCGGCACCCAGGCCGTCGTGTTCTCCGATATCTCCACCGTCTGGAGCACGCCGGAATGCGCCTGCGCCGTCGCGGGGGTTGCACCGCGGCGGTTCGGACTCGTCCTCCGGCGGACCTTGCCCAGCGTCGGCGAACGCCTCCGGGCCCACCTGCACGATCCCGCGATGTTCCAGACCAACAACTCGGTCTTCCCGCTCGATCCGCCGAACTCGAGCTACAACGACTGGCGCGTCGACATCGGCGGTTGCGACGTGAGCACGAGCCCGTTCAACCCGTCCGGTCGTGACTTCCTGGTCGTGCGGCAGCGTGACGTCGCCGCCAACCCGATCAACACCGACAACAGCAGCATCGTGGCTCGCACGCTGAGCGCGAGCGGAGTGCTCGGCAGCGAGGTCGTGCTGGCGGCGGGTTCGCCGCTGACCTCGGACTTCGATCGCCCGAGCGTGACCCAGCAGTCGACGTGGACCGGCGGCAACAACGGCCGCAACGTCTGGATGGTGACCTACCAGCGCTGTCCGACGAGCGGTGTCGGCGCCGGCACCTACTGGCGCATGAACGGCGTGCTCGTCGACCACACCGGGGCCAGGACCTACGGCCTGGACTACGGCGGTCCGGCCCATCAGTACGTCACGCCCGAGGTCGCCGGCCAGAACGGCCGCTACCTCGTGTTCATGGGCCACTCGACGTTCGCGCAGGTCGGTTCGAAGTCGAACTCCGAGCTCGCCTACAACGTTCGCGCGCTGCGGGTCGACTGGGACTGGGGCCAGCCACCGACGTTGCCGCACGCGATCCAGGAGGTCTCGGTGCACACCGTGCGGCACATGCTGGTCGGTTCGGTCGCCTACGACTCGGACACCCGGTCGCACTGGACCGTGACCTACACCGACCTGCGCACGCAGGCCGGTTTCGGCGGCGTCTACGCGGTTCGCCTCGGCTACACCGGTGCCGTCGTCGAGTCCGAGATCGCGGCGTTCCCGTCGACCGGGTCGTCGGAGGGCATCCCGGGCGGCATCTGCTACGACAACTTCTCGGGCCAGTACGTGGTCGGCTCGGCGATGAACATCCCCGGCGTAGGGAACCCGACCGGTCAGGGCGAGGTCGTACGGTACGTCTACCCGGCCTCGGGTGTGCCGCAGGCCAGCGGCACCGCCTGCTCGGCGGGTGCGATCGGCTGGACCGGCTCGCTGAACACCGGCTCCGAGTTCTCCTTCGTGCGCCTCACCAACGCGCCGTCGAACCAGCTCGCGTTCCTGGTCGCCGCGCTGCAGCCACAGAACCTAGACCTGTCGGGATCGGGGCTGCCGGGTTGCTTCCTGCTGGTAGCGGGCAACGGTCAGCCGGGCTTCCTCGGCACCGCGACGGCGGTGACGTCGGCGAGCGGCGCGGCGTCGTTCAACATCAAGCTGCCCGAGTGGCTCGGGCAGATCGACTTCTACTTCCAGTGGTTCCACCTCGCGCCCGGACCGACGTTCGAGAGCACGCAGCGGCTGCTGGTCCGGATCGTGCCGTAGTCGGCCGACGGCCGGCGCCGGCTCGGCGGTATCCTCGGTAGTGCGCCCGATGACGATCTCCGACAATCCCGACACGGCCGCGATCGAACTCGCGCTCTGGGAGGTCTTCCTCGCCGATCGCGCCCGCGGTGCCGTGCGCCCGGTCGCGGAGTATCAGGCCCGCTTCCCGGGCTACGAGACGTTCGTCGCCCAGCGCCTCGACGAGCTCGGCGACGCCTCGATCGTCGTCGAGTCGGTCGGTTCGGTGCGCGACGGCACCGCGGTGACGCAGCGCGCCGATTCGGTCGCGCTCTGGCGCGGTGAGCGACCCGTGGCCGCGACCGCCGCCGCCGCCGCGTCCGGCCGCTACGTGCTCGCGAACGAGATCGGCCGCGGCGGCATGGGTGAGGTGGTGCGCGCCTGGGACTGCCAGCTGCACCGCAGCGTCGCGCTCAAGCGTCTGACGCGCGGGGCACCGGGCGTGGCCGGCCCGCTCGGCCGCTTCCTCGACGAGGCGCAGGTCACCGGCCAGCTCCAGCATCCCGGCATCGTGCCGGTGCACGACGTCGGGATCGACGAGCGTGGCCGCGCCTACTTCACGATGTCACTGGTCCGCGGGCGCAGCTTCGACGCGATCCTCGAGCTCGTGCAACGCGGCGCCGAGGGCTGGAATCGGACGCGCGCGCTGACGTCGTTGCTGCGCGCTTGCGAGGCGGTCGCCTACGCCCACAGCCACGGCGTCGTGCACCGGGATCTCAAGCCGAGCAACATCATGATCGGTGGGTTCGGCGAGACCTACGTCATGGACTGGGGCGTCGCGCACATCCCCGGTCGCGACGAGAACGGCGACGCCGGCACTGCCGCCGATGGTGGCCGCGACGACGGCGGGCCGGCATTACGCACCGTCGAGGGCGAGGTGCTGGGTACGCCGGCGTACATGGCGCCCGAGCAGGCCGACGGTCGGCTCGCCGAGGTCGGGCCGCGCAGCGATGTCTACTCGCTGGGTGCAGTGCTCTACCACCTGCTCAGCGGACGGGTGCCCTACTCGGATGCGCCGAAGGTGCCCGGCGAACGCACGATCGACCGCGTCCGCCGCGGCCCGCCGTCGCCGCTGCCGCCCTTGGCGCGCGACGCCGCGCCCGAGCTGATCGCGATCTGCGAGCGCGCGATGGCACGCCGGCCGGAGGCGCGTTACGCCGACGTCGAGGAGTTCGCCGAGGACCTGCGCAGCTTCCTCGAGATGCGGGTGGTGCGCGCCTATCGCACCGGGGCGTTCGCCGAGCTCCGCAAGTGGATCGCGCGCAACCGCGGTCTGGCGACGGCCTGCGCCGTCGCCGCGTTCGCGCTGGTGCTCGGTCTGGCGTCGAGTCTCGTGTTCGGCGCGCGCGCCCGCCGCGCCGCCGAACACGCGGAAGCCAACTTCAGCCTCGCGTTCGAGGCCGTCGATCGGTTGCTGTCGCAGGTCGGCACCGGCAAGCTCGCGAGTGTGCCGCAGGCGCAGGCCGCGCGGCGCGAGATCCTCGGCGACGCCGTCGCGATCCTGCAGGAGTTCCTCGCCACCCGGTCGGAGGATCCGCGCGTGCGGGCCGAGCTCGGCCGGGCGTGGACCCGGCTCGGCAAGATCCATCTGCTGCTCGGCGAGGAGGACGCGACGCGACGGGCCTACGAGGAGTCGATCGCGGTGCTGTCGCAGCTCGCGATCGACGAGCCGCAGCGTGTCGACGTGATGGGCCATCTCGTCGAGGCCCGCAGCGCCTACGCGGCCTGGGTCGGCAGCCGTGAGCATCACGTCGAGGCGAGGGCGCAGTTCGAGTCGATCCGCGCCCTGGTGGAGACGATGGTCGCGCGCGAGCCGGAGGTCGCCGCCCACCGCGCCAAGCTCGCGCTCGTGCTCCGCAACCTCGCGACCGCGATGTCGAAGCAGGGTGAGTTCGAGGCGGCGAACCAGCTCCGCCGCGCCGGCATCACGACCCTGCACGCGCTCTGCGACCGGTTCCCCGACGAGCTGGTGCACCTCTGGCGGCTGATGCAGGACTACGGCGAGTTCGCCTATGCGCTGTTCATGCAACGGCGCATCGCCGACGCCGACGAGATGTTCACCAACGGCCTGCGCGCGCTCGACGATCTGCTGGCGCGGGCGCCGGGTGAACGTGAGTTCCGCGAGGGCGCCGCCGACTTCCTCGGACATCTGTCGGTCTACGAGATGCAGGTCGAGCGCCACGTGCAGGCGCTCTCGACACTGACGCGTTGCGAGACCCTGAATCACGGTCTGGTCGAGGACTATCCCGACGTGCCGGCCTACCACGGCCGACTCGGCGCCAACGTCAGCAACATCGGTCAGACGCTGGCGAAGCTCGGCTGGCCGGCCGAGGGCCGCAAGCGGCTCGAGGAGGCCATCGTGCACGAACGACGGGCGGTCGAAGGTGCGCCCGACGAGATTCTCTGGCCGCGCTACCTGCGGAACCAGTACGGGCATCTCGTGCGCTTGTCGCGTGAGCTCGACGAACCCGAGGTCGCGGCGCGCTGGGCCGCGGAGCTCGCCGAACTCCAGGCCGCCGGCAAGGCGGCGCGCTGACGGCGCTACGGTTCGCCGGGTGGCTGCAGCTCGTCGAAGATCGAGCCCGGCAGGCGGCCGCGCAGGCGCTGCAGCGCGCGTTCGTAGCGCTTCTGCACCGCGACCTCGGACGCGCCGACGATCATCGCGGCGACCTTGGCGGTGACCTGCTCGACCGCGCGCAGCAGCAGCACCTCGCGGTCCTTGTCGTCGAGTTCGGCGATCGCGCCGTGGATCGCGGCCGCCCGCTCGTTCCGCAGCGCCTGCGTCACGACGCCGCTGCGCACTGCGGTCGGATCGACGATCGGACCGGCGTCGGGATGGCGCGCCCGGCTGCGCAGCAGGTTGCGCACGCGGTTGGTGACCGCGGTGCTGAGGAACTGCAGCAGCACCGGCGTCAGGCGGCCGCCGCGCGCGATCAGGTCGGGCAGCCGCGGCAAGGTGACGACCCAGGCATCGTGCACCACGTCCTCGGGGTCGAGTTGACCGGCGAACGTACCGAGCCGGTAGCGTGCCTGCGCGACGAGCAACGGTGCGAGCCGTTCGACGAGCCATTCGAGGCTCGCGTTCTCGCCGGCGATCGCGCGGCGGACGTGGTTGGTGGTCAGGTCGTCCGGCACGGCCGGAAGGATATCGAAGCGGTGGCTCGGCGACGCTGCGATCCGGGCGATGGCGGCCGCGGTGCCCGATCCGCGCCGCCCCGTTGTGCAATCTGCCGCGGGCTTCAGGTTTCGTGGCCGTTGTCTGCGGCTGCGTCGTCGACCTCGCCGGGTGCGCCGGTGTAGCCCTCGTAGGTCGCGCCGCTGCGGGGATCCCGCAGCGGCTTCGCCGGCTCGGGTTCGCGGTTCGTGTGGTGGATCGACGGCGGCGGCGGCGAGGACGCGCGCGCGGGGGACTGCGGCTCGTTCGTGGGCTGCTCGGTGACCATGGGTGACCACAGCAACTACCAAGCCGCGTCGGTCCCTTTCGGCACGCTACTTGCCACGGTTGGCGCATGGCCATCCTGCTCCGGATCGTTCTCGCCGCGCTGCTCGGCGCCGCGTTGGCCGCACAGGAACCCGGTTCGCAGCCGCCGCCGCGCGATCTCGAGACCGCCGCCGCGCCGGTGCGCATCGACGCCTCGCATTCGGATGCGGAGATCACGCGACGGCTGCGCGAGATCCTCGATGGCGCGAAGGACCTGCGCGACGTCGAGATCTCGGTGCGGCATGGCGTCGCGGACCTGCAGGGCTCGGTCGGCGACGAAACCGAGAGGCGCTGGATCTCGGAGCTCGTGCGCAACACCGAGGGCGTCGTGGCGGTGCGCAACCAGCTGGCGATCCGCCAGGGGCCGTGGTGGGACTTCAGTCCGGCGTTCGGTGAGCTGCTCGGCCTCTGGCGTGGGTTCGTCGGCTCGCTGCCGCGACTGGTCGGCGCGTTCCTGCTGCTGGCGTTGATGGTGTTGCTCGGTCGCCCGGTGGCGCGCTGGCTCACGGGGCCGCTCGAGCGTCGGTTCGAATCGCAGCTGATGCAGACGGTCGCGCGCAAGGTGCTGCAGATCGGTTTCTGGCTGATCGCGCTCTACCTGTTCCTGCGCGTCTCCGGCCTGACGCAGATCGCGCTCACCGTCGTCGGCGGCACCGGCGTGCTCGGCATCGTGCTCGGCTTCGCGTTCCGCGACATCGCCGAGAACTTCCTCGCCAGCATCCTGATCAGCGTGCAGCGTCCGTTCCGCTACGGCGACACCATCGAGGTCGACGGCATGAAGGGGGTCGTGCAGCGCGTCACGCCGCGCGGCACGATCCTGATGGACTTCGAAGGCAACTACATCCAGCTCGCCAACGCGCAGGTCTACAAGAGCCCGATCAAGAACTTCACCGCCAACCCGCGGGTCCGCGCCGACTTCGCCTTCGGCATCGCGTACGACAGCAGCATCTCGCACTGCCAGGAGGTCGTGATGCGCGTGCTGGGCGGGCACGAGGCCGTGCTCGAAGAGCCGGCGCCGATGGTGCTCGCCGAGGAGCTGGCGTCGGCGACGATCAACCTGCGCGCCTACTTCTGGGTCGACGGCAGCAGACACAGCAGGGACAAGGTCCGATCGGCGCTGATCCGGATGGTGCTGCGCGCGCTCGAGGCCGAGGGTATCGGTCTGCCCGACGACGCCCGCGAGGTGCTGTTCCCCGACGGCGTCCCGGTTCGAATGCTGCGCGACGAGGAGTCCGGCGGCGAACATGATCGGCGGGCCGTGCCGCCGCGATCGGACGCGGCGACGCAGCGGGTCGGCCACGACCGCCAGCGCCAGGCAACCGCCGCCGAGGGCGGTCTCGAGAACGAGGCCGAGGACATCCAGGCGCAGATCCGGACCTCGCGGCAGCCGGAGGAAGGGGCCGACGTGATGGCTTCGTGAGTCGGCGTCGCGGCATCGATGCGGTGCGCCGTG
>JAGQRB010000065.1 GCA_020425925.1 Planctomycetota bacterium | reverse complement strand
GGCAGCGCGCACACTCGGGATCTTAACGGCTTCATGGGGCACGGGGCCGGGCGAACGGCACCACATCGACATCGCGCCGGCAGCGCGCTACCCTGCCCGCGCGCACGCCCGTAGCTCAGTTGGTTAGAGCGCCTCCCTTACAAGGAGGATGTCGGGGGTTCGAGTCCCTCCGGGCGTACCAGCGTCGCGCCTGCGGCGCGTCGCTGGATCGCCCCGAGGCCTCGGCCGTCCGCGGCCGCCGCGCTGCGCGCGGCGAACGCGGACTCGCGAGTCCCTCCGGGTGTGCCACGTGGAGCTTCGTCGAGCGTCGCTGCTACGGCGCTTCCGGCCGGGCGCGCTGGCCGAGGGCCGAGACGCAAGCCCTGCAGCGGTTCGACCTGCCTGACTTGGCGGCCGAGCTACCTTCCCCGCGAGCGCACCCACGTGGACAACCAGGCCGCCAGCGCCTCGCCGGCGATGCGGTTGCCGACCGCGTTCCAGTGCGTATCGCGCAGGTGATACGGCCGCGCGCCGCCCGATCGGACGTGCGCCCTCAGCGTCGGGAGCAGGTCCAGCACCGAGATGTCCAGCCGCTCGCATTGTTCGCGAACAAGGCCGTTGGGCGCTTCCCGGTCGCACTGCGACGCGCTCGGATCGGCGGCGACGATCTCGTCGAACAGCGCGTCGTCGACCTGGAACTCGTCGGGGATCAAGACGACGAGCAGGCGGTCGCGCAGGCGATGCTGCAGGTAGTCGAGCGCGAGGAAGAGCCGGTCGTAGTGCTCCGCGATGTCGGGTCGATCGACCCGCACGACATCGAAGCGCTCGCGCTCGAGCGCCAGGAACTGCGCCGTGGTCATGTGCGGCGGCTCGAGGTCGGGGTTGTCGAGGAACGGCGGCGTCTCGATGTCGCTCGTGCCGATCGCCGCGAGCGCCGGCTGCTCACGCAGCACGCGCTGACGTCGGATCGCTCGGGTCGTCACCCGCCAGAACGCCCAGCGTTGGAACGTCGAGTACTTGCGCGGCTCGTTGCGCAGCCCGCCGTGGAGAACGTCGTTGCCGATGAAGATCGCGACGACCACGAGGTCGGGGTCCAGGGCGAGCACTTCGTGGTCGACGAGGTAGACGTATTGTTGGACACCGGTCGACGCGACGCCGAAGTTGTGGATTGCCACGCGGTCGAAGTCGGCGCCCACGGCGTCCGCGAGCGACCGCTCGGCGACCGTGACGAAGTTGTAGTCGTAGGGCACGACGCCGACGCCGAACGAGTCGGCGACCACGCAGACGAGCAGATCGTCCGGCTCGCGCGCGAAGAACTCGAGGTCGTGGTACCCGCCACTGTTCACCGAGAACCCGAAGAGCTTCGTGTGCGGCGGGAGACGCTCGGCCTCCAGTCGTGCCACCGTGGACGTCTCGTCCCAAACCAGCGGGGACGGCCACAACCGCCCCCAGAGCAGCAACACCGCCTCCAGGCCGACGAGGCTCAGAACGAGCACGCCCATCGTCACGTCGAGGGCCCTCAGGCGGCGAAACCAGGCGGCGACGGCACCCGGCCGCAACGTCGCTGAGAGCACGAAAACCCCCTGCAGCGCGCTGGCGACGAGCATGACGAACGTGCGCTCGACGTACTTGTCCGCGCACACCCAACCCATCGCGACCGCGAGCGAGGCCGCGCCGACCGCACAGAACCATACGTAGGCCAGCAGGCGGAGGATTCGCAACGACCCGAGCGCGATCGACACGCGATGACGGCGCCGCACGAGGAGCACTGCGCCGATCCCGTGCGCGCCGACGGCCGCCGCGGCGCTGGTCGCGACCAGCGGTGTCGGATCCTTCGCCACGAGAACGACGAGCCCCGCGACCACGCCGACGATCGAGAACACGGACCAGACCACGGCCGCCGCCCACCCGCGACTCCGCGTCGTGACGCTGCTGTGATGTGGTTCTGACATGGCGCGCGGTGCCCGCAGTCGATCGTGCCTGGAGCCCGTCCGCCTCGGCAACAGAGTTCGACAGGATCCGTGACCGCGCGACCCGATTGCACTCGATGCCGCAAACGTGGGCCTTGGGCGGCCCCGCGCGATCGCAGCGCGTGTCTTTCGACACGGTGCGCGGGATCCTCGATGATCTGCGGGTCGGCTACAGCCGGTCCTTGAAGAACGACGTGAGGCTCGAAACGGCTTCGTCGACGTACTTCGGCACGTCGTACAGCGACATGTGGTTCGCGCCTTCGACGACGTACGCGTGCTTGTCCTTGCTCGCGGCGCGCTCCACCAGGTCGTCGCTCATCCACTTGCTGCCGGCATCGGAGCCGGCGATGACCAACAACGGCTGGGTCAGGAAGGCCTCGGCCTTGTGGTAGGCATCGTACGTGATGATCTGGTTCAGGCTCCGCGCCGTCGCGAAGCCGGGCGCGTTCGGGTGCTGGCAGCGCGGCGTGTGGTAGTACTCCCACGCCTCGGCCAGCTCGGCGTTGGGCGCGTCTTCCTTCTTCAGCGGCGCCAGCGGGATGGTCACGGTGCCGGCACCGCCCGCTTCCGCCGTGCGAGCATTCGAGCCGCCGACGAGTGCCGGGGTCGCGTCCGCATCCTGGATCGTGTTGTCCCAGCCGTTGCGGAACATCGCGCCGATGTTCACGGCGCTGACCGTGGCCATCGCCTGGATGCGACGGTCGTTGATCGCGGCGTTGGCCGTGTAGCCGCCGCCCGCGCAGATCCCCATCGCGCCGATGCGCTCCTTGTCGACGTGCGGCAACGTCGTCAGGTAGTCGATCACGGCGCTGATGTCCTCGGTCCTGATGTAGGGATTCTCCAGCTGCCGCGGCTGGCCGGTGCTCTCGCCCTGGTACGACGCGTCGAACGCGATCGCGACCAGACCCTGCTCGGCCAGCTTCCTGGCGTAGAGGCCAGCGGCCTGTTCCTTCACACCACCGCCCGGATGCGCGACGACGATGGCAGGCTGCGGCTTCCGCTCGTCGAAGCCCGACGGGAGATGCAGCACGGCGGCGATGGTGATGTCCTGGCCGTTGCGACTCTCGATCTCGACGTTCTTCATGGGTTCCTCATTGGCGAACGGCGAGGTCCGCCGTCACGACCTGTAGTAGCATGCCCGGGTGCCAACCTGTGGTGCGCGTTCCTGCGAACGGCTTGCCCATTCCTCCGAGCGAACGTCCGTCCGGGCGCCAGCGCGGGTCGCGCCGGTCAGGGCAGCAGCCGCGAGTCCCAGTACTTGTCGCTGATGAACTTCTGCCACGACTGCCGCACTCGCGCGACCGGCAGGCTGAAGGTCGGTCGCCAGGCGGGGGCGACCGGGGCGTGGCGCAGGACCATGCCGGCTTCGGCGGGCAGGCGGTCGGCCTTCTTGCGGTTGCAGTCGACGCAGGCGAGCACGCAGTTGGCCCACGAGCTCACGCCGCCGCGCGAGCGCGGGATCACGTGGTCGATGGTGAGCTCGGCGGTGCCGGGGCGGCAGCCGCAGTACTGGCACGTGCGGTGGTCGCGCTCGAAGAGGTTGCGGCGGGTGAACGCCACGGTGCGGCGCGGCACGCGGTCGTAGCGCGTCAGCGCGATCACCTCGGGAATGCGGATCCGCAGGCGCGCGGTGCGCACGTGCGGTTCGTCCGGTTCGACCGCGAGATCGGCCCAGGACTCGAAGCCGTGGGTCTCGTAGCTCTCGGGCTGCACCGCGACCGCCGAGCCCTTGCACAGCAGGCGCAGGGCGCCGAGCACGGAGGTCGTGTCGATCGCAACCCACGACCGGTTCAGGACGAGCGTCGGCAGCGTGAGCACGGAAGCGGTCATGACGGGATTGAACGGTGTCGCGTGAAGTATCGCCGAGTCGCCGGACAATTGCTGGTCGAGAGCGCCGGATCCGCGCGGATCGCGTCGAAACAACCCGCGACAACGGGCGTTTCCGGGAACGGATGCAGGACCCGACGCACTTCCCGGTCTCGGAGTTCGGCCCCGCGATCCCGGGCATGGTGATCGGCGGCGTCGGCATCCTGCACGTCTTCGTCGCGCAGTTCGCGGTCGGCGCCGGTGGCCTGCTGCTCTGGCTCGAGCATCTGGCGGGCCGCGGCGATGTGCTCGCGCGCCGCTTCCTCGACGGCTTCTTCGCGTTCCTCGTGCTGGTGTCGTTCGTGTTCGGCGCGCTGACCGGCGTCGGCATGTGGCTGACCGCGGTGCAGGTCAGCGCTCCGACGATCGGCGTGATGGTGCGCGAGTTCCACTGGCTCTGGGCCACCGAGTGGTGCTTCTTCCTGCTCGAGGTCGTCGCCGGCTACCTGTTCTTCCGCTACCGCACGCGGCTGTCGCACCGCACGCGCGTGATCCTGCTCGCGCTCTATGCGCTGGCGTCGTGGATGAGCCTGTTCCTGATCAACGGCATCCTGTCGTGGCAGCTCACGCCGGGCGCCTGGCTCGCGACGCACTCGGTCTGGGACGGCTTCTTCAACCCGACGTTCTGGCCGTCGCTGATCTACCGCACGTTCGTGGCCTGGACGCTCGCGGCGCTGGCGGCGCTGTTCGTCGCGCAGTTCACGGCGGGCTTCGACAGCGACGAACGGCGGCGGCTGCAGCGATCCGTGGCGCCGTTCTTCGCGCCGTCGGCGCTGATGCCGCTGGTCGGGCTGTGGTTCCTCGCCGCGATCCCGGCCGACAGCCGCTCGTGGCTGCTCGGCGGCAGCGTCGCGATGACGATGTTCCTGACGATCGCGATCGGCGCATCGACGCTGCTCGGCCTCTACGCGGTCGCCGGCATCCTCTGGCGCGGCCTCTCGATCCAGGGTGCTACCGCCGGCCTGCTGCTCGCGCTCGCGTTCGCGGCAACCGCCGCCGGCGAGTTCGTGCGCGAGGGCTCGCGCAAGCCGTTCACCATCCGGAACGTGCTCTACTCGAACGCGACGACACCCGAGTCGATCGCCCGCCTGCGGCAGAGCGGCTGCGTCACCGACGACCCGTACCCGTTGCGCGGTCCGGTGCCGCCGACCGCGCAGCTCGCGACCGGCGCCAAGGTCTACCGCCGGCTCTGCGCGATCTGCCACACGCTCGACGGCACCAACGGCGTGCTGCACCTGACCGCGACGTGGACCGACGATCAGCTGCGTCACAACGTCGCGCAGCTGCAGCGCACCAAGCCGTTCATGCCGCCGTTCGCGGGCTCCGCGGCCGAGGGCGAAGCGCTCGTGCAGTGGTTGCGTTGGCACCGCGCGGAGCGGCCCGCCGCGTGGCCGGGCGCGCCGGACGACGCCGCGATCGCGCGCATCGCCGGCTGGCTGGAGGAGGCCGGCACCGCGCCGGGCAGCGCCGCGGAGGGCCGCCGATGAACCCGCTGGTCTACGACGTGCTCTATCGGCTGCTGTTCGTCGCGCACGCCGTGCTCGCGGCCGAGGTCGCCGGCGGCACCCTCTGGCTCGCCCTGCGCGGGCTACGCGCCGGCAGCAACGAGGATCCACTCGCCGGCGCACTGCGCGACTGGCTGCCGTTCGCGCTCGGCCTCGCGATCACCTTCGGCGTCGGCCCGCTGTTGCTGCTGCAGATCCTCGACGGCGACGCGTTCTACACCGCCAACCTGCTGCTCTCGCATCGCTTCATGGCGCTGCTGCCGGCGCTGATCGTCGGCTTCTACCTGCTCTACGTGCAGAAGACGAAGTGGCGCTGGGTCCGCTCGCGTGGCGGCCGGCTCGCGGTGCCGCTCGTGGCGCTCGGTTGTTTCGGCTACACGGCCTTCTGCTGGAGCACCAACCACCTGCTCGCCCAGAGCGAGGCCGACTGGGCCGCGGTCTACGTCGAGCAGCAGGGTTACCTGCACCGCGACCTGCCGTTCCGGCTGGCGGCGTTCTTCGGCGTCGGTCTGCAGGCAGTCGCGGTGCTCGCCGGCTGGCAGTCGCCGGCGTTGCGCAGCGATGCCGCGGGCCGCCGTCGCCTCGGCACGCTCGCCGCGATCGGCGCCGCGGTGCAGCTGCTCGCGCTCGTCCTGCACCCGCCGGTCGAAGGCGTCACGCTGCTCGGTGCGAGCGGGCTCCTCGTGCTCG
This sequence comes from Planctomycetota bacterium, assembly GCA_020425925.1. Classification (GTDB taxonomy): domain Bacteria; phylum Planctomycetota; class UBA1135; order UBA1135; family UBA2386; genus JAGQRA01. The sequence goes on along the minus strand of JAGQRB010000065.1, from coordinate 14,634 downwards.
GCGCCACCGTTGCCGTCGTCGCCGGTCTGCGCCGGGGCTGGTGGCCGGCCGCGACGATCGCGCTCGCGGTCGGCGTCGAACGGCTGGCGGCGCTGCGCGAAGCCGTCCGCGTCGCACGCGGAGGCGCCGACCGGGCGGAGGAATACGCGAGCGCCCAGGGCTTCGCGCTGTTCGTCGTCACGCTCGCGGGCGTGGGGGCCGCGATCGCGTTCGGCACCGTGCGGGTGCGGCGCGAACTCGCGAGCCGTCAACCTCGGGGCTAGAGCCGTTCCTGGCCGGCACTTATGCAATGCCGAGAAAAACGGCATTCGGCGACAGCACATGGAGCACCGAACCTCGGTGGCTAGAATCCGGGCCGGCCGGGTCGCTTGCTCGCCCATCCGACACGGCCGTTGGCATCGACCGAGGAGATATCGGGTGCATTTGCGAGAAGGGCGTTTTCCTGAGCGAGATCGACTGCGGGCGATCGTCGCATCTACCGGCATCGGCGCGTGGGAATGGGATCTGGCGAGCGGTCGACTGCAATGGTGCGACGAGTCGACGCGCTGGTTCGGCAGCGCGACGGGAACCGATCCGACGAGCCTCGACGACCTGGTCGAATCCGTGGACACGGGGGACCGCGCGACGTTCCTGCGTCACGTCGAGGAAGTGGTAGCCGAGGGCGGCGAACGCGAGTTCGAGTGTCGAACGGTGACGCCCGGTAGCGATGGCCGCGAATGCTGGCTGCGGTGCCGCGTGCAGTTGCTCGACGATCCGGAGGCGGGTCGCAGCGTGTTCGGCACCGCACTCGACATCACGGCCCGCAAGAACCTCGAAGCCCAACTGCGACAGGCGCAGAAGATGGAGAGCATCGGGCAGCTCGCCAGCGGCCTCGCTCACGACTTCAACAACCTCCTCACCGTGATTCTCGGTGAAGCCCAGTGCAGCCAGGTCGAGCAAGGGCTGCCGAGCGCGGTCGCGGAGAGCCTCGATCACATCGAAGACGCGGCAACCCGCGGCCAGCGCCTGACCCGACAACTGCTCGCATTCGCGCGGGATCAGGCGTCGAGGGTGCAGGTGATCGAGGTCGAGGCGTTCCTGCAGGGCCTGCTACCGATGCTGCGGCGTCTCGCCGGACCTCATATCGAGATCGCTCTCGAGCTCGATCGACCGCTCGGCACCGTCCGCGCCGACAACGGCCAGCTCGAACAGGTGCTGATGAACCTCGTGCTCAACGCGCGCGAGGCGATGGAGTCCGAAGGCCGGATCGTCCTCTGCGCCAGCAAGGTCGCTGCCGCGGCAGAACCGGGTCTGCCGGCGATCGGCAGCTTCGCGCCGCACTGGGTCCGGATCTCGGTCACCGACAGCGGTCCGGGTGTCGGTCCGAAGGTGCGAGAGCAGCTGTTCGAGCCGTTCTTCACCACCAAGACCGACGGCGCCGGACTCGGCCTGTCGACCTCCCAGGGCATCGTTCGTCAGTACGGCGGCGCCATCGTGCTCGGCGAGAACACACCGGAAGGAGCCGAGTTCCGGGTGCTGCTGCCGGGTCAGCCCGCGGCGGCCGGCAAGTCCGATCCGGCGCCCGCGAGCGAATCCCAAACGTCCGAGCCGACGCAGTCCGACGGGGTGCTCCCGCGAGTACTGCTGGTCGAGGACGATGACATGGTGCGCCTCGTCGCCGCGCGTTCGCTCGAACGGGCGGGCTTCTCCGTGCTGGCCGCGGCCGATGCCGAGCAGGCCACCCAGATCGCCGAGGACAACGCGATCGATCTGATCGTCACCGACGTCGTGATGCCCGGCATCGACGGCATCACGATGGCGCGCCGTCTGCGCGAGCGCATCCGGGACGTGAAGGTGATCTACACGTCCGGTTGGCGCGAGCGCTACGCCGAACTCGAGGCCGCGGAGGCGGACTCGTTCCTCGCCAAGCCGTTCGCGCCGTCGGCGCTGGCTACGAAGGCCCGCGAGATCCTCGGACGCACCTGAGCGCCCGCTCTCACCGGCCGGCGTCGGCCGGCTGGGGCAGACTCGGGCCCTCCGCGGGCACGAAGTCGTAAGCGGTCACGGGGTCGTCGCTGGTGCCGACCCAGGCGCGGCGAAACGTATAGTCCACCACGTCGGTCGCGCCGCCGAGCAACGCATGTCCGACGGCAGCGGCGCCGAGCGCGGGAGCGAACAGGAACTCGCCACGACCACTCTCGCCGAGCTGGTCGTCGGCGAGCAGGCTGATCGGGTAGGTCACCGGCAGCGCCACGATCGATGCGACACCGCCGACGATCCCGCCGATCCACGCGCCCGCGCCCGCGAAGAAACGGACGTAGGCCGGCCGGCCGAACTCCGGTGGCGGGCACGCGTTCGCGAGCGTGTCGATGCCGTGGCCGATGGCACAGCCGCTCAGCAGGAACGGGAGCAGGACGATCATCGTGCGACGCATGGGCTTGGATGCTACGCGCAATCATCGGCCGGCGGAGGTCCGTTCCAGGACCCGAATCGACCGGGTCAGCCACCCTTGCGATCCGCCTCGAGGCGCGCGGCGTCGGCCGCGGCGTCGGTCTGCCGGTCGCGCGCCCGCCGCAACGCCCGCCAACCCGACATCGCCTCGACGGCGCGCCGCTGCCGCTCGAGCCGCTCCGGTTCGGCATCCGCGAGGTCGTCGACGCTCTCGCGGGCGTACTCGAGGGCTCGCTCGGCGGCGTCGAGATCACCGGCCTGGATCTGCACGAGCGCCAGCACGTTGCAGGCATCCAGCACCTGGCGACCGGGCCTCGCACACTCGAGCGCGACCTGGGCGGCGGCGACGGCCGCCGGAAGCCGATCCATGCGCTGCAGCAGCTTCGCTTTCGCCAGCCGGGCGAGCTGGGCCTGCGGGCTGTTGGCGGCGGCCTCGACGACCTTGTCGTAGGTGCCGAGCGCATCCTCGAACCGCTGCTGGCGGCGCTGCATGTCGGCGCTGCCGAGCAGCCCGCGCGGCCCGAAGCGCGGCCGATCGACCTCGGCGGCGCGCGCGTAGTCGCGCTCGGCGAACGGCAGACTGCCGTGGCGGCGCCAGAGCTCGGCGGCGGCATAGGACGCCTGTGCCGCCACCCGCGGTTCGCCGGCGAAGCCCTCCGCGACCCGATCGTAGTTCGATGCGGCCTCGGCGAGCGCGGCGAGGCGTTCGTTGCCGCGCAGGCCCTTGACCCGGCTCGCGAGCTCGCGGCAGCGTGTCAACGCCTCGCGTCCCGCCGCAGTCGTCGCCGGCGGTGCGACCTCCGCCTGCGCGAGGCCGATGGTCGCGAGGGTCCACACCAGAACCAATCCCTTCAGACACTGCTTCATGATCGTCTCCTGTCGTTCGTAGCTAGCCGTCGAAACCACCGAGGCACCGCGCGACGCGCACGGCCTCCTCGATCTCGAGGCGCACGCGCTGACGGGCGCGGTGCGCTCGGACCTTGACGTTGTCCTCGCTGAGGCCGTAGCGATCGGCGACCTCCGAACCCGAGAACCCCTCCTGCAGCGCCATCAGCAGACAGCGATCGAGCGAACGCAGCCGCCCGAGCGAGCGCGCGAGCCGGGGCAGCAGCCAGTCGCGCGGCACCTGCCGACCCTCGACATCGAAGCTGCCGACACCATCGCTGCCGGATCTGCCGGCCACCCACTCCTCCGATCGCCGCCGATGGTGCTCACGCAGGGCGCGACACCGCTTGCGCCGCGCGATGGTGCGCACGGCGGCCTCGAAACGGCGGGGCTCGCGCACGGAGCTCACCCACTGCCACGCGGCGATCGCGCTGTCCTGGACGATGTCGTCCTCGGAGGCGCGGGTGAGGGGATCCTCGAATCGCCGCAGGAAACGTTGGGCGTAGTCCTGCGCCAGCCGGCAGAGCTGCTCGGTCGTCGGCGTCACATGACGAGTGGCACGAGCCACCCGAAAACACGCGGCAACCGCGCGCGATCGTGCGCTACCGCGCCGCGGCGGCGTCGAGCACGCTCTCGCGGGACTCCTGGCCGGTGAGCTCGGCGATCCGCGCCATGATCAGCCGGGTCGCGGCCTGCAGCCGTTCACGGCGATCGCTGCCGGCGTTCTCGAGCTCGGCCGGAGTCAGCGGCGTGCCGAAACGGACGGTGATCCGCTTGAGCCGCGGCAGCCGCCGACCGGGCGGCAGCGCATCGTGGGTGCCGAGGATGCCGACCGGAATGATCGGCACACCCTCGTTCAGCACCAGCGACACCGCACCCGGACTGCCGAGCAGCGGCAGCCCATCGCGGCTGATGCCGCCCTCGGGGAAGATGCCGATCACGCGGCCCTGCTGCAGCATCGTGCGCGCGCGCCGCATCGACTCGCGGTTCGGCACCCGCGTCGAGAGCGGGATCGCCTGGTTCCAGCGGTAGAACCAGCCCATCTGCCGCGATCGATAGACCACCTCGGTCATCAGGAACACGACGCGGCGCGGCGCCGCCGACCCGAGCACGATCGGATCGATGAACGAGATGTGGTTCGCGGCGAGCACGAACGGGCCCTCGCGCGGGATCCGGCCTTCGATGCGCAGGCGGAAGAAGAGCCGCAGGCCCATCCGCACGGTGAACCAGAGCAGCCAGAAGAGCGCGGTGCTCAGCCGGCCGGGCCGCGCGGAAGGGTCGACCACGGCGTGCGCGCTGGCCGACGGTGGTTACCGGCCCGCGAGCGCGCGCTCGGTCCAGTCCGAGTCGGGGAACTCGTTCTTCAGCGCGCCGCGGCAGCGGGCCTGGATGAACTGCGACTCGGGGCCGCGCCACTTGCCGGCGGCCTGCACCGCGTTGTAGAGCGCTTCGGCCTGCAGGCTCGGCCAGGCCGAACGGGTCTCGAGGTAGACCCGGAGGAACCAGAGCAGCGCGCGCTTGTTGGCCTCCGCGTCGTTGCCGGCGTCCGCCATCGTCAGCAGGCCGAGCCCGAGGTAGGCACCGGCGCGGGAGTTCTCGTCGACGCCCGCCTTGCCGGCGACGGCCTCGTAGAGCCGGCGCGCCTTGTCGTTCTCCTTGGCGTCGAGATAGCTGTTGGCGAGCTGGATGTTGGCGCGGTTGCCGACCATGACGTTCTGGCCGGCGCGCTGGATGATGCTCTCGAGACGGCTCTGGTACTCGGCCGGGGTGCCGCCGGCGGCGCGGTCGGCGATCGCCTTGAAGAACTCGGCCTCGAGCGCGAGGCCGGCCGGCCAGGCGTTGCCCTGGGCTTCGCTGAGGTACTTGCCGGCGACCGTCGCGGCGCTCTTGGCCTGCTTGTCACCCTGCCCGATGTAGTACTCGAACTTCTGCCGGTAGATCTCGGGCAGCGCGCCGGCGCGCGGCAGCGCCTTCTCGAACTCGTCGAGCGCGGCGGCAGCCTCCTGCACGCGACCCGAATCGAAGAACATCGCCGACGCGCGGACGAACCCGAGCTGCGCGAGCAACGGCTGGTTCTCGGCGACCTGCTCGCGCGCCTTCGTCAGCATCAGGTCGGCATCGCGCAGACCCAGACGGAAGACGTCGTTGAACTGCTCGAGCTCGACGCGCACGACCTGGTCGGTCGACAGCGACTTCTCGGAGTTGCCTTCCTTGTACTTGAGCTCGCGGATGTCCCAGCTCGCGACGCGGACCTTGTCGATCTCCTTGCCGTCGACGGTGAAGATCCGGTCTTCCTGGGCGAGGGCGGGCAGGGCGAGAAGGCAGACGGCCAGGCAGTACGGCTTCATCAGATCTTCGGTGGTCGGGCGCGGAGGGAGGGGTCGGGAAGGCGCGGGGCGGAACATCATGCCGGCGCGGGCCCGCGCTGACAACGGCTCAGCGCCGCGACGGTTCGGTCGGATCGTGGCGGGCTCGCCTCAGGCCTCGGCCGCCGGCAGCTCCCGCACGCCCTCGCGCCCGCCGGCGATCCGCCGCGCCTTGCGCTCCCAGGTGGCGCCCAGGTCCAGTCCGGTCCGCCGCACCGAGATCAGCTCGGCGACCACCGAGACCGCGATTTCCTCGTGGCTCTTGCCGCCGAGGTAGGCCCCCATCGGCGTGCGCACGGTGTCGAGGAACGCCGCGGCGACGCCCTCGGCGAGCAGCTGTTTCCAGAGCAGCGCCCGCTTGGTGGCGCTGCCGATCATGCCGCAGAAGCGCAGCTCGTCGCCGGCCGCGTGCCGGCGAGCGAGCGCGGCCAGCACGACGCCGTCGTCGCGGTGACCACGGGTGACGATGACGGCGTAGCTGTTCGGCCGGATCGGCATCGCCGCGGCCGCCTCGGGATAGGGCGCGCAGACGGTGTCGTGCGCGGCGGGAAACCGTTCGGCCGTCGCGAACGCGGACCGATCGTCGACGACCGTGGTGCGGAAGCCGGCGAGCGCGGCGACCTGCGCCAGCGCGACGCTGATGTGGCCGCCGCCGAAGATCCAGAGACATGGAGTCGTGATCGGTTCCACGAAGATCGTCACCTCGCCGCCGCACATCAGGCCGCTGTCGGGGGAGTCCTTCTCGGTGAGGCGGAACTGCAGCGAGCGCGGCTGTTCGTCCGCGATCGCCGCGAGCGCGGCATCGTAGACCTCGGCCTCGAGGCAGCCGCCGCCAACCGTGCCGAGGAAGGTGCCGTCCGCGAGCACCAGCAGGCGCATCGAGGTGCGCCCCGGCGTCGAGCCGCGCGTGCCGACGATCGTCGCGAGCGCGGCCGGAATGCCCTCGCGGCGGAGCCGCACGATTTCTTCGAAGACGTCGCGATCTGCCATCGGATCAACGGCGCTCCATTATGGCATCACAACGCGCGCGCGCATCGGCCAGCGTGACGCGACCCAGGGCGGCACGGCCGGCGGCCGTGGCCGGGGCGCGCAGCACCAGATAGCTGTCGCGGCGGGAACAGCCGTGACAGCGGCCGTATCGCAGCGCCGCCATCACGCGGCGGTCGCCACAGGAATCGCACACCCTCAGGTAGGCGAATCGGCCACGCCGGGGGCGGCGCGCCGGGATCGCGAGATCGTGGGTGACCTCGGGCGGCAGGCCCGCGAGCCGCATCAGGGCGCGCCAATGCCGGCCGTGGGCCTCGGCCGCGGCCCCGAACAGCCGCCAGGCCGCGACGTGGGCGGCCTCGTGGACCAGCACGCCGTCGATCTCCTCGGGCGCGGGTTCGAGCAGGTTGGGGTTGAGCTCGACGCGGCCGTGCTGCACGAACGCGCGGCCGGCGCAGGTGCGCAGCCGGCGATTCCACGCCACCTCGATCGAGGCGTCGCGCACCCGCCAGAGCGCGAACAGCTCGGCGGCACGGGCGGTGAGCGCTTCGACCGTCGGCAGGGTCACGTCCGCATTCAACCCGTCCGGCGGATCGTTGTCACGCCGGGCACCGCCAACGCGGTCAGCGGCCGTCGGCCGGCGCCGCGGCGCGGTTCGCGAGCTCGCGGACCGCGATCGGCAGGCTCATCAGGATGAAACCGCCGATGAACGGGACCCAGAGCGTCTCCGCCGGCGGCGAGGAGCGGATCACGCGCGACTCGACCAGCAGCAGCGCCGCGCCGGCGGCGACGAAGCTGATCCAACCGGCGCCGACGATCAGCGTCCGGCCGAGGACGCGCACGCGCCCCCAGGCCTCGGCGCCGGCCTGCCGCGCGTCCTGGCCCTCGGCTGCCAGCACCCGCATCAGTTCCTGGCGGGTGACCAGATCGAGCTGGGGATGGTCGAGCGCCTTCTCGATCAGCCGAAGCCGCTTCTGGCGCTCGGACTTGCCGCGGTTCACGATCGTCGCGACGGTGCCCACGAGCCCGCTCATGGCCAGCGCCGTGCACACGACCCACATCGTCTGTTCGCCGGTCATTGCGGCGCCCGACGGCTTTCGAGTTCGCGCAGCGCGAACGGATACGAGACGAAGCCGAAACCGATCAGACCGACGATCAGACCCGCCATCGACAGGTCGCGGTCGTGTCCGAACTCACCGCTGATCAACAGACCGATGCCGGTGAAGAGCGTGATCCAGCCGAACGCGAGCACGACCGCGAGGAACCCGCCGCGCGGCGGTGGAGCGTTGCGCAGCGGCTTCTGGCCGGTGAGCTGGAAGGTCAGCGTCTCGAGCGTCGCACGATCGAGCGCCGGGTTCTTCAACGCCTGCTCGAGCAGTCTGGTGTTCTCCGAATGGCGCTTGCGACGCGACTCGATCACGGCCAGGACGGCCCAGACGGCGAGCGCGCCGAGGATCAGGACGACGAGTTCCATGGCGATTCCGCTCGGAGAGAAGAACATGGTGGACAGGGACCTTGCGCGGTGCGCGTCGAGCTATTTCCTGAAAGCTCCGAAGGCTCGGCCGGCGCCGCGATCATAGCGTTTCCGGGGCTTGCCGTCAGCCCGGCGAGAGCGACGGTAGTCCCAATGCCGCCAGCAGTTCGGATGGCTCCCCGCGCCAGGTGAAATCCGCCGCGTCGATCCGGCAGCGACCGTTCTCGCGCCAGACGAACGGCCAGCCGAGCGCGACGGCAGCCTCGTGATCCGGCTCGCGATCGCCCACCATCACCGCGCGTTCGGCGCCGGACAGGCGTTTGGCCTCGGCGAGCATGTCGGTCTTGCTACCGACGTTCGGCGAGTCGAGGCAGAACTGCAGATCGCTGAGCGCGGCCAACCCCTGGCCGGCGAGCATGCCGCCCATGTAGGTCGAGCGGCAGTTGCTGGCTAGCGCGACCGTGACCCCGATCTCGCGCAGGTGAGGCAGCAGCCGGCGAACGCCCGGGAACAGGTAGTCGACCCCGCTGCTGATCGTCTCGACCTCCATCGGCAGCACCACGGCGCGCAGCTCCTGCCAGCGATGCTTGTGCGCTTCGGGCAGGAACGGCGCCCAGACGCCGGCGTCGCGCATGCCGACGACCGCCTCGGCCTCGGCGTCGCTCGGCACCGCGAGCTCGAGGTCGGCGAGCTCGCCGAAGTGCAGGAGGCCGGCCCGGATCACCGTCGCCCACCACTGGAAGGTATCGTGCAGCGTGCCGTCGACATCGAAGACGACGAGATCCGGCGGCAGGTTCGAACGCAGCAGCGGCGTCACAGGTACTGCACCTGGGTGACGCCCATGATCTGCAGCTCGCCGAGCAGCCGATCGAGATCGCGCGCTTCCCGGGCCCGCTTCGCGGGATCGTGCTCGCGCGCCGACAGCACGCGCACGACGAACCGCGCGCGCTCGTCCCTGGTCATGCCGCGCGTGCGCTGACGCAACGCCAGCACGAACTCCTCGAGCGGCATGCGGTCGGCACCGACCCGGACGAAGCCGTCGCCGAGCACGACCACCGTCGCCTCGCCGGCGCTGGCGTCGAACGCGGTGCGGTAGGGGTCACCGGCGCACGCCGCGACCAGCAGCGCACCGGACAGCAGGGTTGCAGCCCTCACCGCGCCGCCACTCCCTGGATCTCGACGCGCGCGTCGGGATCGAGCAGCGAGACGATCTGGAACATCGCCATGCCGGGGAAGTGCCGGCCGCAGTGGCGGCGCCACACCGTGCCGATCGCCTTGCGCGCCAGCGCGTAGTCGTCGCGGCTGGTGACGTAGAAGTTGAGCTGCACGACGTCCTCGAACGACATATCGGCGTCGCGCAGGATGCTGCCGATGTTCGTCAGCGCGCGGTCGAGCTGAGCGACGAGATCGCCCGGCGTCTCGACCGTTCCGCTGGCGTCGTAGCCGCACTGGCCGGCGAGATAGAGCGTGCGCTGCTCGCCGTGTTCGACGAGCCAGCCGTGCTGGAAGCCGATCGGCGGCGCGAGGTCGGTCGGGTTGATCGGACGCTTGGTCATGAGCGGTCAGTGTCGGTCGGCAGCTCGCGCAGGATCGCGCGCACCGGACTGCTGTCGCCGCCGACGATCCGGAGCGGCAGCGCGATGAGCTCGTAGTCGCCGGGCGCGACCCGCGACAGGTCGAGGTTCTCGAGGATCGCGACGCCACCGTCGGCGAGCACGTGGTGACCGTCGAGCTCCTTGCTGTCGGCGTGGTCCATGCTCGGCGTGTCGATGCCGACGAGCCGGATGCCGGCGGCGACGAGCGCGCGCGCGGCGTCCGGACCGACGGCCGTGAACGTCGGCTCGAAGGTCGTGTGGTCGTGGCGGTCACGGGTGCGGAACAGGATGCGTTCGGCGCCGTCGGTCAGCGCCGCGTCGATCGCCGCGGCCGGGATCAGCGCCGGGACGCCGGCGCCGCGCACGTCGACCACACGGCAGCGTCCGCAGTAGAGCGTGAGGTCGACCGACGCGATGTCGGCGCCGGCGAGATCGAAGTGCAGCGGCGCGTCGGTGTGCGTGCCGACGTGCACCGACATCCGGATCGTGCTGACGTTGCACGAGCCGCCGTCGTCCTGCCGCAGCACCCATTCCTGCGAGAACGGGGTGTCGCCCGGGAACGGCGCGGTCGCCGGCTCGATCGGCTCGCTGATGTCCCAGATCTTCGGGCCACGGCTCCTCATGGCTCGATCGATCCTCACCCGGGCACCCGCGCCTGCTCGAGGAAGCGCTGGTGCTCGCCGGTATCGAGGATCTCACGCACGGCGCGCACGGCCGCGACGACCTCGGCCTCGGTGTTGTAGAAGTGCGGTGCGATCCGCAGGCCGGCATCCGGCCGGAAGTCGACGACGATCTCGCGCGCAGCCAGCGCCTGGCAGACCGCGTAGCCGTCGGGCACGTCGAGCGCGACGTGCCCGCCGCGCCGCGCGCCGTCGGCCGGCGAGCGCAGCGCGAATCCGGCGCGCACGGCCTCGTCGACCAGCGCCTGCGTCAATCGCAGGCTGCGCTCGCGGATCGCCGGCAGCCCGGCTTCGAGCACGAGCTCGATGCCGGCGCGACCGGCGTAGAGCGCGGGCACGTTCGGAGTGCCGGTGTGGAAGCGCCCGCCGTCGTCGCGGTAGTCCTGGCCGGCGGCGAACGCGAACGGATCGCGGTGCGCGGCCCAGCCCGTGAACGTCGGCTCGAGCCGGCCGATCTCGTCGGGGTGAACGTAGAGGAAGCAGTTGCCCGGGCCGCCGCAGAGCCACTTCAGCGCCCCGCCGACGGCGGCGTGCACGCCGAGCTCGTGCAGCTGCAGCGGCAGCGTGCCGACCGAGTGGAACACGTCGAGCACGACGAACGCGCCGACCGCTCGCGCACGCGCGACGATCGGCGCGACGTCGACGATCGCCGCGCTGCGAAACATCACGTGGTCGACCGCGACGATCGCGGTGTGTTCGTCGATCGCCTCGACCACGCGCCCGACGTCGGTGGCGAGGCCGTCGGCCCCGACCGGCACCCGCACGAGTTCGGCGCCGCGGCGCGCGCGCGCCTCGTAGATGTACTGATCCGACGGGAAGTTCGCCGCCGAGTAGACGATCCGGCGGCGTTCCGACCCGAACTCGAAACACGACAGGATCATCTCGAGCGCGACCGCGACGTTCTGGTGCATCGAGACCGTGCCGGGCCGCACGCCGAGCGCCTGGCCACACAGCCCGGCGACGTCCTCCTGCAACCGCCACCAGCCGTCGCCCCAGGCGCGCACGCCGCGGGTCTCCCACTCGTCGACGAACCGCAACAGGTTCGCTCGCGTCGCGGCGGGCACCGCGCCGAGCGAGTTGTTGATCAGGTAGTTGCTGCGCGACAGCACCGGGAAGCGGTCGCGGTACGTCAGCAGGCGGTCGTCGGGGCTCATCGCGGAGCGCCCGTTGTAGCCCGGTCAGTGTCGCGAGGACAGGATCTCCCGCCGCACGGCTTCGACGACCTCGGGGGCGGCGCCGGCGCGCGCGGCGAGCTGCACGAAACGCCGGGCCTCGTCGACGCGGCCGACCAGCGCGAGCCCCTGCGCGAGGTGGAGCATCGGCGACGGCTCTCCCGGCTCGAGCGCATGCGCCCGTTCGAGGTGTTCGATCCCCGGCTCGCAGCGACCCTGCGAGACCAGCAGGATGCCGAGCCGGTTGTGGGCCTCGGCGAGGCCCTCGTCGCGCCGCAGCGCCCGCCGCAGCGCGCACTCGGCGCGGTGCTCCTGGCCCCGCTTGTGCCGTACCAGCCCGACCAGCAGCCAGGTCTCGGCGACGTCGCGCGCCGCGCGCGCGAGCGCGACCACGGCGGCGAACGCGACGTCGAGATCGTCGGCAGCGAGCGCGACCTCGACCGCGTGTGTCAGGCGCCAGAGCCCCGGCCGGGTCGCCAGCCGCAGCAGCCGACGGGCGCGCGCCTCGTGCTCGGGCGGCAGCCCGCGCTTCAGCGCCTGGTTGAGCGCCGCGGTCGCCTTGGCGCTGTCGTCGAGCTCCAGGCAGGCGCGTCCGAGTTCGAGGTGCAGCACCGGCTGCGACGGATCGGCGCCGAGCGCGCGCTCCGCGACGGCGCGCGCCGGCCCCGGCCGGTGGTCCTCGAGCAGGAACGACACCAGCAGCCGCGCCACCGCGACCGGCAGGTCGTGCTCGCGCAGCAGCACGGTGCAGAGCTCGGTGCGGCGACCGTGTTCGCCGAGGCGATCGCAGCAGGCGGCGTACTGCGCGATCGCCGTCACGCTCGCGACGCCGCGCTCGCGCGCGAGCTCGACGAGATCGCAGGCCTCGCGGTAGCGCTCGAGCCGGAACAGCAGACCGACGCAGCGCTCGACGAGCTCGGTGCGTTCGACCTCGGCGCGCGCGGCACGCAGCGTCGCGGTCGCGGCCAGCGCCTCGTCGCCCGCGGCCAGGAGCAGGGCACCGAGGCGTTCGAGCAGCCCGGTCGGCAGCTCGGGTGAGTCGACCAGCGGACGCAGCAGCGCGGCGACCGCACCGCGCTGGTCGGCGGAGCGCAGCACGTGACCCGCGAGATCGAGCACGGCGTCGAGCACCGCGCGGTCGTTGCCGGCGCGTGCGAGGCATTCGCGGGCGGCCCGCAGCGGATCGCCGCCCTCGTCGCCGATGCCGGCCTCGAGCCGCAGCAGCGTGTCCTTGAGGATGAGCAGCCAGCCGAGCGCCGGCCCCTCGAGCCCCGACGCGGCCTCCGGGTGGCCGCTCCAGCCGAGCAGGTCCATGACCTCGAACTGCAGTCGCGCCAGCACCTCGGTCGGTCGCAGCGGATCGAACGGCAGCTCGACCTCGCGCAGGACGGTGGCGTTCGCGCCGTCGATGGCGCGCCAGACCAGCGCGCCGGCGCGCAACATGCCGTCGCAGACGAGGCGCGCCGAGCCCTGCTTGTGGAGCTCGAGCAGCTGCGCCGGCTCGAAGCGCCGCCCCAGTCGCAGGAAGCCGCGCTTGCCACCGAGCGTGCCGAGGAACGGGAAGAACCGCACGCCGCGATCGCCGTCGCCGTTGAGCCGTTGGACCAGGCGGCGCGGCAGCTGCCGCGCGAGCACGTCGAACGGCGCTGCGCCGACGATGGGCGCCGTGCCGTCGGCGACCGCGAAGGCGTAGACGATGGCCTCGACCATGATCCGACATCGACGCATCCGGCCGGCGGGCCGATGCGGGGCCGCGCCGGCCCATTGCCACGGGAAGTTCGGGCCGGGACTCGTGGAACGAATCCGTTCCTGCGGACCACCGCTGTCGGGACCGCGCCGCGGCGCGTAGCTTGCACTCGCCCCAAGCAATCGAGGAACCATGAACCCGTTCACCAGGAGCGCTCTCGCGCTCGTCCCGTTGGCGTGCACGCTCACGCCGCTCGCCGCTCAGACCCGAGAGTACGACCAGGAGGAGATGGCCAAGAGCTTCGCCGAGATGCAGGCCGAGCCGTGGTTCGAGAACGGCGGCTGGCTGCTCGACTTCGACGCCGCCAAGGCCGAGGCCGAGAAGACCGGCAAGCCGATCTTCGCCTACTTCACGCGCACGTACGCCTATTGAGGCCCGTGCAAGGCCCTGGAGAGCCGTGTGTTCTCCAAGCAGGAGTTCCAGGACTGGGTCGGCGAGAACGCGGTGCCGTTCGCGGCCGTCATGACGAAGATCGAGGGTCGCAAGGACGACGATCTGCTCCGCACCTACGAGTTCCGAGGCTTCCCGTCGATGGCCATCCTCGACGCCGGCGGCGAAGCGATCACGAAGAAGGTGCCGCGCGACCTGTTCTCGATGCAGAACATCGTCGCCGCCGCGACCGTCTACCCGAAGCTCAAAGCCACCCTCGACGCGGGTGAGCCGGTCGACGAGAAGGCGTGGCTGATGGCGCAACTGCGCATGGGCGACCTCTCGGCCGAGGACGCCGCCGCGGAGATCGAAGCCGTCGGCCTCACCGGCGAGGACAAGGCGCTCGCGGCACGGCTCCTGCTCGTGCTGCAGACTTCCGAGCTCTGGCACAAGGCGACTGCGCGGGACTCGAGCGACGCCGACCGCAAGGCGGCCCGTGAGCAGGTCTGGGCCGACTTCAAGGCCGGCAAGCGCCTGCCCGCGGGCACGTCGCCGGAGTCCTTCGTCGACGGTGTCGTCATCGACATGGCGAAGGAGACCAACGACAAGGAAGCGTTCTTCTTCGCCTACGAGCGAGTGGCCGCCGGTCTGAAGGAGCGCCTCGCGCAACTCGAGGGTCTCGTGCCGAGGTATCGCACGATGATCGACGAGGCCGGCGACGACGAGAAGAAGCTCGAGCTCGCGAAGCGCAGCCAGGAGCGCCTCGACGGCGCGATCGAGATCGTCGAGCGCGAGCTCGCCGAGCTCGACGCGTTCGCCGCGAAGCTGCGCGGCTGACGCGGGTCAGCGCGGCGACGGCCGATGGCGCGCGCCGCCCCAGAGGCGCGGCGGCGGCTGCAACGCGGACGCGACATCACCGTCGCCGTCGT
>JAGQRB010000660.1 GCA_020425925.1 Planctomycetota bacterium | reverse complement strand
GCTGCTGACGCTCGCCGGGCTCGCGTTCGGCGCCGGCGCGGCCCCGGCGCGGCTGGCCGACGACGGGGGGAAAACGGTCGACGTGCTGGGGTGCGGGGCGTTCTTCTTACTGATGCAGATCGCGTTGCTGGTCGCGCTCGTCGTCTTCGTCCTGCGCGCCGGCCGGGGTGCCGGGCCGGGTCTGCTGCACCGGCCGATCGCCTGGCTGGCGCAACGCTTCGCCGGCTCGGGTCGCGGTCCCGACCTCGCGGCGATGCTGCGCCTGCTGCACGCGCGGCGCGGGCTCTACTCCGACGTCGAGCGCTGGACCCTGTTCGCGCTGGCGCAGCGCTTCGGACTCGCGTTCAACATCGGCGCGCTGCTGTCGGCGCTGCACGCGATCGTGTTCACCGACCTGCTCTTCGGCTGGTCGACGACGCTCGCACTCGAAGCCGACACCGTGCACGCGATCGCACGCGCGCTGGCGCTGCCATGGAGCTTCCTGCCGTCGGCGGTCGTCGACCTCGACGTCGTGCGGGCCAGCCAGTGGGTGCGGATGCCCGGCGAGTTCGTCGCCGAGACCAGCCGCGACTCGGCGCACCTGCTGGCGGCCGAGTGGTGGCGATTCCTGGTCGCCGGGCTCGTCGCCTACGGGTTGCTGCCGCGGCTCGTCGCGCTGGTTCTGGGCGCGCGGCTGGCACGGCGCGGTCTGCGGCGCGCCTCGCTCGACCATGCCGGCTTCCAGGGACTCTTCGATCGCATGCTGCCGGCCGGCAGCGGCTGGCGTGGACCCGCACCCGACTCGGTCGTCGGCCCGCCACCGGCGCACGGGCGTGGACCAGCGACCGCACACCCGCCGGCCGCGCCCGGCGCGGTGACGGTGGCGATCGCGTGGGGCAGCCTCGCGCGTGACCGCGAGCCGGTCGGCGAGCTGGTCGAGCGCCGCTTCGGTGCGCCGCCGCGCGACGTGTTGCCTGCCGGCACCGCCGAACTCGCCGCCGACGCCGCCGCGGTCGAAGAGGTTCGGAGTCGCGGCACCGAGCGCGTCGCGTTCCTCGCCGCCGCCGGTCACCAGCCGACCGGCGACGTGCTCGCGTTCCTGCGGCAGCTGCGGTCTGCGCTCGCGACGACGGTGCCGATCGTAGTCGGACTCGTCGAGCTCGGATCGGCCGGCGGCGGCACCGATGTCGACGCCGAGGCCGACGAGCGGGCGGCGTGGCGGCGTGCGCTCGGTGCGCTCGATGATCCGTACCTCTGGGTCGAACCGATCGTCGGAGGGCCGGCGTGAGCGGCGTGCCGGTCTTCGTCGTCGTCGGCAACGTCAACCAGGGCAAGTCCTCCGTCGTCGCGGCGCTGTCGGAGAACGAGACCATCCCGATCGACTCCTATCCGGGTACGACCGCGCACGCCGGCGTCTACGTCTTCCGGGCCGGTGAGCGCGAGCTGTTCCGCGTCGTCGACACGCCGGGCTTCCAGCGCGCCCGGCAGGTGCTCGACTGGTTGCGGCGACACGCGAGCTCGGCGGCGGAGCGCCCGCGGGCGGTGCGTGCATTCGTCGAGGCCCACCGCGGCGCGACCGGCGGCGTGCGCGAGTTCGCCGACGAGGTCGAGCTGCTCGCGCCGATCCTCGACGGCGCCGGCATCCTCTACGTGGTCGATGCCTCGAGCCATCTCGAGCCGAGCAACGAGGCCGAGATGGAGATCCTGCGCTGGACCGGCCAGCCCGCGATGGCGTTGATCAACCGCGTACGCCAACGCGATCATGCCGCGGAGTGGCGACCGACGCTGACGCAGTTCTTCCACATCGTGCGCGAGTTCGACGCCCACGGTGCGAGCTTCGCCGAGCGCACCGCCCTGCTGCGCGGCTTCCGCGAGATCCGGCCCGAGTGGAGCGC
>JAGQRB010000659.1 GCA_020425925.1 Planctomycetota bacterium | reverse complement strand
GGGCTGGCACGACGAGTTCGGTGCCGCGCTGGTCGCGCTCGCCGAGGCCGGCGAGACCGAGCTGACCGATCTGGCGTGGCGCACCGGCCGCGAGCTCGCCCGCCAGCGCAGCGACGCCGGCGAGCTCGAACGCCGGTCGACGGAGCTCGCCGCCGAGCTCGCCCCGCACGGCATCACCCGCTGATCGGTTCGTCGCCCCGCACCGGCCCCGGCGGCAGCGCGCCGAGCGCGAAATCGGCGAGCAGGTCGCCCGGCATGCAGACCGCTCCGCGCGGCCGCAGACCGCAGAGGAACGCGAGATGGCCGACGAGCCGCGCCGGGCCGACGCCCTGCTCGCGAAAGCGCCGCACCGACGTGTCACCGTGCCGCTTCGCGAGCCGCAGGCCGTCGCCGCCGACCACCAGCGGTACGTGCACGAACGTCGGCTCATCGAGGCCGAGCGCGCGGTAGAGCAGCAGCTGGCGCGGCGTGCTCGGCAGCAGGTCGTCGGCGCGCAGCACCTCGTTCACCGCCTGCGCGGCGTCGTCGACGACCACCGCGAGCTGGTAGGCCGGACCCGAGTCGCGCTTCCGGATCACGAAGTCGCCGACGATCCGGCCGGCCTGCGGCCCGGCGAAGCCGTCCTCGAACGGCACCGCGTCGACGTCGACGCGGAACCGCAGCGCCGGCTCGCGGCCGGTCGCGGCGCGCGCATCGGCGAGATCGCGAAAGCGGCCGCGGCAGGTGCCGGGGTAGACCGGACCGTCGGCCTCGGGACCGCCGCCACCTTCGTGCGGCGCCGAGCTGGCCTCCTCGACCTCCCGCCTGGTGCAGACGCACGGGTAGGCCAGGCCGCGCGCGAGCAGCCGCTCGGCAGCCTCGGCGTAGAGCCCGAGGCGCGCACTCTGTGTCACCGGCTCGCCGTCCCAGTCGAGCCCGAGCCAGCCGAGATCGTCGAGCAGCTGCGCCGCGGCGGCGGGCTTCACGCGTGGACCGTCGATGTCCTCGATCCGGAGCAGTAGAGTGCCGCCGCGCGAGCGGACCGAAAGCCACGCCAACAGGAACGTGCGAGCGTTGCCGAGATGCAACGCCCCGGTCGGGCTCGGCGCCAACCTGCCCACCACGGGCCTGCCCACGACCGAATCGCCGCCACCGGATGTCCACGCCATCGTCAACCGGCCTCGTTCTACGCGTCGACGCCAAGCTCTGCCACGTCGAGATCGACGGCGCGACGCGGCAGCTGCCGCTGGCGGGCAAGCTGTTCGAGCAGCGTTCGCACGAGAAGCGCCCGGTCGCGGTCGGCGATCTGGTGCGCCTCGACCCGACCGCCGAAGCGATCGAGGAGGTGCTGCCGCGCACCTCGCAACTGCACCGGCGCACCGCCGGCGAGGGCGCGCCGCGCGCGCAGGTGGTCGCCGCGAACATCACGCACACGTTCGTCGTCAGCAGCTGCCGGCAACCGCGCTTCCAGCCCGAGCTGGTCGACAGCGTGCTCGCCGCCGCGGCTCGGGCCAGGATCCCGGCGACCCTCGTGCTGACCAAGCACGACCTCGACGCCGACGCCGCCGTCGAGATCGCGGCGATCTACGACCGGGTCGGCGTCGCCGTGCTGATGACGAGCACCGCGCCCGGCCGCGAGACCACCGAGGAGCTCGACCGCTTGCAGCGCCTGCTGCACGAAAACCGCAGCGTGTTCACGGGCCCATCGGGCGCCGGCAAGTCGACGCTGTTGAACTCGCTGATCCCGGGCCTCAACCTGCGCACCGGCTCGCTGAACCGCATCCGCCAGGGCAAGCACACCACCTCGCACACCGAGCTGATCCCGCTGCCCGGCGGCGGCCACGTGCTCGACACCCCGGGGGTGCGCAACTTCGGGCTGTTCCACTGCGGCACCCAGGAGCTGCAGTTCCTGTTCCCCGAGATCGGCGCGCGGTTGCCACGGTGTGCGTTCCGGAGCTGCCTGCATACGAAGGAGACCGACTGCGCCGTTCGCGCCGCGGCCGAAGCCGGCGAGATCGCGCGGTCGCGCTACGACTCCTACCGCATGCTGCTCGAGGATGCGGTCGAGGAGGACGCCGAGTGAGGTGAGGGCGCTTCGGCGACGAACACCTCGACCGGCACCGACACACCGATCGCCGGATCCGCGACGCGGTGCGCGACGCAACGGATGCCGCGTTCGCCGAGCGCCCGCTCGAGGTCTTCGCCCCAGTCGCTGATCACCAGCGCGCCGGACTTGGCGACCGGATCGCGGTGGTACTCGGGCGGTTCGACGAACACCAGCTCGCCGCCGCGGCGCACCACGCGGGTCCGTGTGTGCATGCCCGGCGTGCGCGGGACCGTGAACACGTGCCGGCCACCGGGAGCGAGCGTGCGCGCGATCTCGGCGAACGCGCGAAATGGCTCCTCGACGTGCTCGAGCACGTCGAGCGTCACGACGAGGTCGAACGAGTCGGACGGCAGCCACTGCGCCCGCAGATCGAGCGCTGCGAACCCACCGACCGAACGCCGGCGCTCGCCGGGAAAGTAGTACGAGGCGACGAAGTGCGGACAGACCCTCGCGAAGTAACGCCAGGTCGCCAGGCTCGGCGAACTCTCGTGCACGCGCGCCGCCCTGAGGTCGACGCCGAGTCGCGGCAGCAGCCCGATCAGCGCACGCTGCCGCGGCACGCTGCCGCAGCCGACGCAGATCGGGCTCTCGCGCGGATTGTCCGTGACCGCGACGAACGTCGCGCGCCCGCTGCAGATCGGGCACTCGCCGCTCACCGCACGCGCGCCGGCGGCCGCGGCCCGCAGGCGCCGGCGCCAGCGTTTGGCCGCGCACCGCAGGTGCAGCAGCGGGCGCGCCAACGCGAGGCGGGTCAGAACGTCAGCCATTTGTAGCCCCAGGCCAGCAGCAGCAGGAGCGCCGCACCGGCGACCCAGCGACCGAACCGGAGGCGCACGATCAGGTCGACGAACGAGCGCCCGCGGACCAGACAATACCCCGCATGCAGCGCCAGCAGCAGCCCGACGACCGCGATCGCGGCACCGAACGGCTGCGTCGCGATCGCGGTCGGCAGCCGACCGTGCACGACATGTGTCGCTGCGGTAGTACAGCCGCAGGTCGGGCACGGAATGCCGTAGACGGTCGGCCAGCCGCACGGCCGCATGCCGAGCTGGGTGTGGGTGTCGAAACCCTTCGGATCGGGCACCAGCGGCCACAGCACGGCGACTGCGGTCACCGCGGCCGCGACCACCGCGAGCGCCACGATGCGGTCGGCGCGCGGGCCGATCGGCCCGTCGCGGAGCGGGATCGTCCAGGGTGCCTGCTTGCTGCGGTCTTGGTCCGTGTTCGGCTCCCGGCGCGAGGAGCCCGCGGGTCCGGGCTACGAGAAGTCGTAGACGTACGCCATCGCGTCGCGCCGGACGATCGCATACTCGAGATTCGACAGCACCTTCATCTCGGGGTGCGCGAGATCGAGCCCGCGCAGCGACGGCGACTGCATGATGAAGTACTTGCGCTGGGTCAGCGGATTCTGCTCGTAGGCGCCCGGCTCGATCAGGCCGCCGAGCTCGAACTGCACCGAACCGCTGTAGAACGCGCGGATCCGGGTCTGCTTCTCGCGGTTGCCGAGCAACCGCTGGCCCTCGTCGCCGGCGAGCTCGAGCAGCTCGTGCGCGAAGAGCACCTCGTTGACGTTGACCATCACGGTCGGCGTCCGGATGACCTCGTTCTTGCGCAGCGACACCATCGTCGCGTCGTGCACCGGCAGGAACGTACGGCGATAGTCCTCGAGCACGTTCGTGAGCCGCTTGTTCTTGCCGGCGAGCCGGCCCTTGATCAGGAAGACCTCGGTGACGAAGACGTCTTCGACGAGCACGGGGGTTGCCGTCGAGCCGCTGGAATCGGGTTGGTTCATCTGGTCGTCGCGCGATCGTGGACCAGCTCGCGAACCGCACCGGCGAGGTAGAACGAGCCGGCGACGAGGCGCGGGCCGGGCCGGCGGCGCAGGGCCGCGAGTCCGGACTCGACGTCCGCCGCCGTCTCGCTCGCGATCCCGCGGGCCGCGAGCCAGCTCGCGATCGCTGCGGGGTCCTCGCCGGGCGTACCCACGAGTCCGGTGACTACGGCGTTATCGACCCGCGGCAGCAGCGCACTCAAGCCTTCGCGCCAGCGTTTGCCCGCGGCGGCCGCGAACAGCAGCGCGGCCTTGCGCCCCGGGAACCGGCGGGCGAGCTCGGCGGCGACCGCGCGCAGCGACTCCTCGGTGTGGGCGCCGTCGAGCGCCAGCACCTCGCCGTCGGGCTCGTCGAAGATCTCGAAACGCGCCGGCAGCAGCGGCCGCGGCGCCGGATCGAGCACCAGCGGCGCGGTCGGCAGCAGGTGGCGCAACGCGACCGCCGCGAGCGCCAGCGCGGGCACCTCGAACGCGCGCGCCGCCGGCAGGGTGACGCGTTGTTCGACGCCGTCGGGAAACCGCAGCAGGAAGCGACAGGCACCGTCGTCGCCGAACTCCGGCTCGCCGTGGTCGAAGTCGCGGCCGAGTACCGCGAGCCGCGCCCCGACCGCCGTCGCGTGCGCCGCGATCGTCGCCAGTGCCGCGCCGCGCGCGGCGGTGAAGCCGACGCCGCCAGGCCGCACGATCGCGGCCTTCTCGGCGGCGATCAGCTCGACCGTGTCGCCGAGGATCTCGGTGTGCTCGAGTTCGATCGTGGTCACGATGCTCGCGTCGACGTCGAGCGCGGTCGTCGCGTCGAAACGACCGCCGAGACCGACCTCGTAGATCGCGAGCTCGACCCCACGTTCGGCGAAGGCGGCGGCGGCGGCGGCGGTCATCGCTTCGAAGAACGTCGGCCGGCGATCGCCGCAGTCGGTCGCCACCGCCTGCCGCAGCAATCGCTCGAGTCGACCGAGCTCGACGTTCTCGCCGCCGATGCGCACGCGCTCGAGCAACGTGACGAGGTGCGGCGAAGAGTAGACGCCGGACAACAACCCCGCCGCGCGCGCCAGTGCCTCGAGGAACGCACAGGTCGTGCCCTTGCCCTTGCTGCCGCCGATCTGGACCGCCGGGTGCGGGCCGGGCGGAAGACCCGAGTCGGCGAGCAGCGCGCGCATCGTCGCGAGGTCCCAGAGCCGCGCATTCGGCCGCGTTCGTTCGAAGTCGACGAGGCGGGCGAGCAGCGGCGCGAGCTGTGCGGCGGCGGAATCCAAGGAAAACCGGCCGCACCCCCTGGGCGTGGCCTATCCGGCCCGCAACACTACCGCGACCCGCCCTCGAGAGGTAACGAACGCATGCGCCATGCTCCCGCCATCCTGATCGCGCTCGCCGCGGCCGCCTGCCTCGCGCCGACCTGCTCCGCGCAGGGTGGGCGCAGCCGCGGCGAGGCGCCGAAGCTCGAGCACCTGATCCACGAGGAAGCCGAGTTCGACAGCGCGGCCGTCGGCCACGCGATGCCCTACGGCGTCTACCTGCCGCTCGACTACCACGACGAGTCAGCGAAGGACAAGAAGTACCCGCTGGTGATCTGGCTGCACGGGATGTGGGAGGACCACGACCGGTTCCACATGCGCGGCGGCGGCCGGATCCTCGACAAGGCGGTCGGTGACGGGCTCGTCCCACCGTGCGTGTTTGTGCTCGCCAACGGCGGCCGCACGTCGATGTACATCAACGCCGGCGAGGGCAAGGAGTACCAGGACCTGATCCAGCACGACCTGCTCGACCACGTCCAGAAGACCTACCGGGTGCGCGACGAGCGCGACCAGCGCGCGCTCATGGGCATCAGCATGGGCGGCATGGCCGCGATGCGGATCGCGTGGCAGCACCCCGACCTGTTCGGCACGGTCGCGGTGCACAGCTCGGCGGTGTTCCCGCCCGACCCGAAGCAGCTGCCGCCGCGGCTGCTGCAGCTGTCGAGCCGGTTCGGCCTCGACGACGTGTTCGGCAACCCGATCGACGAGGACCTCTGGCGCGCGACGAATCCGCTCGGCATCGCCGCCGGGCTCAAGCCAGCCGACCTCCACGGCATGCGCTTCTACTTCGACGCCGGCACCGACGACCGCTGGAACATGGGCCCGACCAACGAGGCGCTGCACGAGCTGCTCGAGAAGCGCAAGATCCCGCACACGTTCGAGCTCGTGAAGGGCGGCGGCCATGCCTGGGGCTCGGGCTTCAAGGACGAGTGCCTCGAGACCTCGCTGAAGTTCGTCGGCGACATGTTCCGCGGCGATGCCGTGGTCGGTTCGGTGCCGGCGAAGGCGACCGCACCCGCCGGTGGCGACGCCGCGCCGGCCGCCGGATCGAACGGCGGTTCGAAACGAGACGGCTGACGCGGATCTTTTCGCAGCCGGACCGGCATCCCGGCCGATGAATGCGACTAGGGGAACGTGTCTGCCATGTTCACTTTGGAGCACCGCATCCGGGTCTTCGTGTTTCAGGTGCTCGACCGCCGGGTCGAGTTCCTGCTGCTGCGCCAGAAGCCGCGCGAGGAGTGGCCGCTCGGTCCGATCGTCGGGCCGGTGACACCGGGCGAGAAGATCGAGCAGGCCGTGCGCCGCGAGGTCAAGGCCGAGACCGGCCTGCGTCGACCGGTCCACCTGATGGAGTTGCTGCAGCCGCAGAAGGAGCTGTTCGGCGATCTCGGTCTCGTCGAATGGCCATTCGCATGGCAGGCCGGCACTCCGACCGAGCCGGTCGACCACCTCGAACCCGGGCCGACCGTCGGCGAGTACTGCTGGCTGTCGTTCGAGCAGGCGTTCGGCCAGCTCGAGAGCCCGGCCGATCGGGATGCCCTGGTGCGCCTGCAGCTCAACCTGCAGTAGCGCCGGGACACGAATCACACATCCCGCGTAACATTGCCTGGACCCGATTCGGGCCGGACGTCGTATAGACAGCCCCTCGATCGGCTGTCCGCGGCCATCGATCCTGCTACGCTCGCTCCCCGACGCATGACCGAAGACACCAAGAACCCCGCCCCCGCTGCCGCCGCGGCCGGCTCCGATACACAGGAGGACGGCCGCCTCCCGAGTTCCCACATGCGCAGCTACGCGCTGCTGACGCCCGACCTGAAGCAGCTCTACATGGGCTTCTACAAGGCGACCTACGGCAAGTCGAAGCTGACGCTCAAGGTCAAGGAGTTCGTCGCGATCGCCGCCGCGCTGACCAGCGGTTGCAAGGGCTGTCTCGAGGGTCACCTCAAGAAGGCCAAGCGCGAGGGGGCGACCAGCGAGGAGATCGCCGAGGTGATCGCGATCACGCTCGGCGTCAACGCCGCGACCATCGTCGACCGCTCCGACATCGCGAACTTCCATCTCGGCGGCCTGTTCGACAAGCCGGAAGACGCGTAGCGGGCGAACCCGGTAGCCGGCGAACCCGGCGGCGGCGCGGCGCCCGATCCGGCGCTTCCGCGGCCAAAACCAAACCGATCACCGGCTCGGGCCGTTATCCTGGCCGTGCTGATGCTCACGAACCCCCGGAACCCGTGGCAGGTCCGCATCCCGGGTTGGGTCAAGATGTGCCTGCTGGCCCCGCTCATCGGTGGCCTGGCCTACACGCTGGTCTTCTTCGGCAGCTCGCCGGTCGCGACCGAGCCGCCGCCACCCGAGTTCGGGACCACGGTGCGCGTGCCCGACATCGACGCCAAGATCGTCGCGCGGGCGCAGGATGCGACCCGCGAACAGCGCCTGCTGATCGAGCCGGAGCCACTGCGACACCTGCTCGAGCAGGCGATCGACGTGACGCCGCCGGTCGCGCTCGCCCTGGGCATGCCCGGCGAGCCGATCCCCGTCGCCGAGGTCCGCGACCGCCGCGACGAGCTGCGCGGGCGCTGGTTGTGGTATCGCGGCGAGCTCGAAGACCTGACCGGTCCGGGCGAAGGGCACCCGATCAAGGGCTACTCGATCTACGAGGCAACCGTCCGGCTGCCGAACGGCGAGCACGCGATCGGTGAGTTCTCGCTGCCGCCGCCCGCCGATGTGCGCCGTGGCGGCATCGTGCGCATCCAGGGCTTCCTCATGAAGCTGCGCGACAAGAACTACCCGTTCGACGTGCACGAGGCGCCCTGGCTCGTCGGTCGCGAGATCCAGCTCGACTACCTGCAGTGGGGCCCGGTCACCGAGCTCGATACCGGTCTGCTCGCCGAGGTCGACGACACCGACCTGTTCCCCGGCAGCAAGATCTGGCAGGACGTCGAGGAGGACCAGACCACGCCGCTGTGGCACCTCGCCGCCTACGCGCGCGATACCGCGGCCGAAAAGACGCTCGAGGACTGGCGGCAGTACCCGGTGCTGAACGCGGCCGAGATCCACCCCAAGCTCAAGGAACGCGAGATCGCGCCCGGCACCCCGATGCGGGTGCTCGGCACGCTGATGAAGCGGCGCTCGATCGCGGCACCGCCGAACCCGGCCGGCGTCGAGTACTGGACCGAGGCGTACATCCAGTCGCAGGACTACGCCGGCGTCATCGTGCCGGTCTGGGTGCCGAAGCGCCTCGCCGACATGCCGCTGCGCACCGACCTCGAGGTCCGCGGCTACTACTACCGGCGCTACGCCTACGAGAGCATCGATGGTGTCAAACGCTGGGCGCCGCTGTTCATCGCCGCCGACCTCGACCGCTACGACCTACACACCGGCGAGACGATGACGGCGATCGGCTTCATCGTCGCGCCGGCATTCCTGGCCATGC
>JAGQRB010000658.1 GCA_020425925.1 Planctomycetota bacterium | reverse complement strand
TTGCGTTGGGGCGGCCGGTTTCGCATCCTCGCAGGTTCGCGCGCCCCGACCCGAGGAGCACCCCGTGCAGCTGCCGGCCTTCCACAACGAACCTTTCACGGACTTCTCTCGCAAAGACCAACACGCCGCGTTCCTGGCGGCCCTGCAGCACGTCGAGAAGGAGGTCCTCGGTCGCCACTGGCCGTGCTGGATCGGCGGCGAACAGGTCCGCGGCCGCGACGCGTTCGAGAGCCACGACCCCGGCGAACTGGCTCGCCTCGTCGGCTACTACCAGGAGTGCACCGTCGAGGACGCCGAAGTCGCGGTCGAGAAGGCGCACGCCGCGTTCACCGACTGGTCGCAGACCGACGTCGAGGACCGCGTGCGGCTGTTCTTCGACGCCGCGCGCCGGCTGCGCGAGCGCAAGCACGAGTTCTCGGCGCTGATGTGCTTCGAGGTCGGCAAGTCGTGGGCCGAGGCCGACGCCGACACCGCCGAGGCGATCGATTTCCTCGAGTACTACGCCGGCCAGATGCTCAAGGTCGCCGAGCCGCAGCCGGTCACTGCAGTGCCCGGCGAGCACAACGAGATGCGCTACATCCCGCTCGGCGCTGCGGCGATCATCCCGCCCTGGAACTTCCCGCTCGCGATCATGGCCGGCATGACCTCGGCGGCGCTGCTCGCCGGCAACACCGTCGTGCTCAAGCCGGCGAGCCAGTCGCCGGCGACCGCGGCGCTGTTCGTCGACCTGCTCTACGAGTGCGGGCTGCCGAAGCAGGTGCTGAACTTCGTCACCGGCCCGGGTCAGACGATCGGCGCCGCGATGGTGAAGCACGCGAAGACGCGCTTCATCTCGTTCACCGGCAGCCGCGACGTCGGGCTCTGGATCCACGAGCAGTCCGCGAAGGTCCAGCCCGGCCAGCTCTGGATGAAGCGCCTCGTCGCCGAGATGGGCGGCAAGGACGCGATCGTCGTCGACGAGCGCTGCGATCTCGACGCCGCCGCCGCGGCGGTGGCGGCCTCGGCATTCGGCTACCAGGGCCAGAAGTGCTCGGCCTGCAGCCGCGCGATCGTGCACCGCGCGGTCTACCGCGACTTCCTCGACCGGCTGCTGCCGCACGTCGAGGCGATCCGCATGGGACACCCGGCCGACCCGCAGATGAACTTCGGCCCGATGATCGACGGCGCTGCCAAGCGCAAGACGATGGAGTACATCGAGGCCGGCCGCCGCGAGGGGCGGCTGCTGATCGGTGGCGAGACCGGCCCGTCGACCGGCTACTACGTGCAGCCGACGGTGTTCGCCGACGTCGCGCCCGACGCGACGATCGCGCAGGAGGAGATCTTCGGCCCGGTGCTGGCGCTGCACGAGGTGCCGGACTTCGCGACCGGCATCGAGGTCGCCAACAACACCCAGTACGGCCTCACCGGCGCGGTCTTCACCGACGATCCCGCACACAAGGAGCTGGCGCGCCGCCGTTTCCACGTCGGCAACTTCTACGTCAACCGCAAGTGCACCGGCGCGATGGTCGGCGGCCACCCGTTCGGCGGATTCAACATGTCGGGCACCGACAGCAAGGCCGGCGGTCCCGACTACATGCTGCAGTTCGTGCAGGCGAAGACGATCAGCGAGAAGATCGGCTGAGCGCCGACCGATGAGCGCCGCCCGATGAGCACCGACAGCGGGCCGCGGCCCGCCTTCGTGGCGACGCAGCGCCGCCTGCTCGCGCTCGAGCGCGAGGCCGAACG
>JAGQRB010000657.1 GCA_020425925.1 Planctomycetota bacterium | reverse complement strand
CTTCAGCCACGCCTTCATTCGGTTCCAACGGAGTCGAACGTTGGTCTCGTGAATGCCGGTGACGGAGGCGATTTCCGAGGTCGCCAAGCCGCCGAACACGCGCAGCTCGGCGATGGATCCACCGATCGTATCGCGCCGGGTCAAGACCTCGATCGAATCGTGGATCTCGAGCACTCCGATGTCGCCGTCCAACCCGACGATGTCCGCGGCCATCGTGCGACGCTGCAGATCACCGCCGCGGGCCAGGGCTCGCCTCCGACGCTCGTGGTCGACAAGGATACCTCGCGCGACCTTGGTGAAGACGGCTCGCAACCACGGTTCCCCCTCGGCTTCGAGCTTCGTTCGATCGATCAGCCTCGCCAGCACTTCATGGACCAGTGCGGTCGGTTCGAGCGTGTGGTCCCTGCGCTGGTTGCGCATCAGCTTCCGCGCGACTCGGCGCAGATCCTCGTAGCATCCGGGCGCGAGCGCGACGGACAGAGGCGACCGGCGCGCATCGGGGTCGTTCGCGCACGCCGTCAGGTGTCGCCGGATCTCGTCTTCCCGCATGGTCTTTGCTCCGCGCCATCCTACCGCGTGCGAAACCTCGCGGCGCGAGACGCCGCTCTCGTCGCGGCGAAGAAAAAAAGGAACCGAACGCTCGCTCTGCAAGCGCGCGGGCGGGTGTGGAGCCGGGTGCCCGATTCGACCAGCACCCTTCGAGGAAACGAATGAACAACTCCGTCAAGCTGAGCGCGGCCTTCGCCGTCGGCGCCGCGGTTCTCGCCTGCACCTTTCGGGGCAGTCTTGCCGACCCCCGCAATGCTCTCGCTCAGAGCACCTTCCGTACGTCTCGACCGCAGGATCCCGCCCCGGAAGGCGGGCGGCGTTTGCAGGTCGTGGACCCGCAGTTCGATCCCGCGCGTCTGGCCGTCTCGACACCGAACGCCCGCAACAAGCGCGGTGTCCTGTGCTGTGAGGCGAGCGACGCTGCACCACCGATCGGCACCGAAGGCACGGTGCGCGCTCCGACCGAAGAGGAGCTGGCGGGCTCGCCGCTGGCCATTCGCCAGTTGTTCTCGCGCCTCCGTATGGCGGATCCGATCCTCACGCCGAACGCCCTGCGGCGCCTCCTGCCCGATCTGCCCGCGAACGAAGCAAGGCTGCTCGACGGCTCGATGGTTCTCGCCGGCAAGAAGCGCCGCGTCGGCTGCGCGTTCATCACGGCCGACATGGCGACGCTACGGCGCCACGAGCGGGACTTCGTAGCCTACCGCGAGGCGTTCGCAGACACCTACTCGCGGGTGGAGGGCTCGCACTACCTTCGGGGGCAGGATCGAAACGGTGAGTGGGCCGCAATCCAGATCTCTCAGACGCAAAGCGGCGTGGTCGACGTGACGGTGGGCGTTTCCGTGCTCGAACACTGGGTGGGCGGGCAACTCGTGGTCGACTACGGGCTCCGCTGTGGATACGTCCGAAACGGCGCTGGTGTCGACCTCTACTATCCGGTTGCGGATGCGACCGGCCTGTTCGGCTATTTCGTCGTGACCATCTTCGGTTACGAGGAGTGTGACTTCTTCGGCGAGTTCGAGTTCCACGCTGACAAGGTCGGCCAGGACATCGCCGACAACCTCGGATACCTGGCGCGAGCCGGGAAGCGATGAGGCGAGCATGTCCGAGACACTTCGCATGACATACTTGTGGGCGAGCGTGCTCGCGGTTGCCTACTCGATTGCGGGTTTCAGCTTGTTCGACGTTCCGATTCCGGCCGCGACGACCGGCATGGGCTTCGCGGCCGTAATGCTCATGGACGCCTGCTCGTGGGGTGCGGTGCCCCTGAGTGGGAATGCCTCACGCTCGGCCCTGCTGAATCGAATCGACCTGGTCGCCGTGATAGGTGGCGTCGGCGGTCTCCTCCTGATGGCGCTCGCAGTCCACATCGACGATCGTCTGATCTGCGGTACGGCGCTGTGCGTGTTCATCTACACAGCCGGTTGCGCGTCGTACTGGCACTTCCTGCCGCGCCGTGACTACTTCCTGCTCGGTCGTGTCTGCCGCGCCTGGGGGCTGTCCGATTCTCCCAAGGAAATCGCCGGCGTGTACAAGTGGTTGTTCGTCGTCTGCTCGGTGGTGGTCCTTCTCGCGCTGGTCGTCCTCAGGCTCTTCGATCGCGTGCTGGCGGAGGACAGCGGCTGGTGGCTCGTCGCGATCCTGCTCTGGGCCTATGCACTCGTGTATTTCGTCCTCGGCGCGCCCAGGAAGCTGCTGACGGCTCGCGACACGGCAAGGGCCACTCTTCTGCCGGGTGCCAACGTCTTCCTGAGCTACTGTCATCGCAACAAGGACTGCGCCCGCCATGTTCGGGAATACCTCGAGGGCGAGCACCGCATCTCCGTCTTCATCGACGAGCACGACGCCTCGGGTGGCGATGACCTCGTACAGTTTCGGCGGGCAATCACGTATTCCGACGTGCTGATGGTCTTGATAACCGAAGAATCGGTTCGCAGCGAATGGGTACGCGCGGAGTTGAGGCACGCTCTGTCGCTCGGCAAGGGTGGTCACGGTCGGCCCCACGTTCTGCCGGTCCAGATCGGCGCGTCGGCTGACGCCGGCGACATCTACGATCGTCTGGATCTCGCGCCACTGCTCCCGATCCAGATCGCGGATTGCAATAGGGAGGCGCTGGAGCGGGACGTCGGGCCCCGCATCGAGTCGTTCCGCCGAGGCGGCAGTTCGCTGTCGCGCCGGGCAGGTAGTGCCGATACGCCGCGATGCCTCGTTTGGGCGTTCCAGAACCCGGATCCCGAGTGAGGCCAGCGGCGCTGCTGACGACTCGGGTGCCCGCCGCTGCGGAAGTACCTCTAGCGCGAACTCCGGTTCACCGAGAGTTCCGCGCTCCTGACCTCGATACGCACATCGGGGCCGAGCACGCCTTCGAGTTCGGCGGTGCTGACTCTCGGCTCGACCGTCTGGATCGTCAGCACGCGCAGCGCCTTGCTGCGGGCCAGCGGTGCGAGGTCGTCGAGCTCCAGCGTGGACGGCGAGTGGTTCTCGTGCAGGATCAGCTGCGACAGGCGCGGGGCGCCCGCGAGCGGACCCAGGCTCGGAACCGACGTCCCGGTGAGCAGCCGCAACCGTGTGAGATCGGGCTGCCCGGCGAGCTGCTGCAGCAGCGCCTCGGTGATCGTGCCGCCGTAGTCGAGTGACTGCAGCCGCAGGCTGCCGAGCGCCGCGGCGAACGCGTCGGCCCGGGCCTCGTCGCCGTCCTTCTCGAAGATCCCGCCGAGCGTGATGTTGTAGCGCCGGGTCGTGAGATGCAGGTCGCGCAGCGCGCCGAAGCGTTTCAGCTCGCCGAGGTCACCGGGTGCGAGTTCGTGGCCGTGCAGCGACAGCGAGCGGATCGTGGTCGGCAGCGCGCGCAGCTCGTCGCGGCCGATGGCGCAGCTCCGCAGGGTCAGCTGGTCGAGCGCCGGCAGGGCGGCGAGCTTCGGGTAGTCCTGCGCACCCGCGCGCCACAGCATCGCGCTCTGATCGTCGCAGAAGAAGTCCCGTCGGCCGAGTTCGCCGAGGGTGACGCGCTGCAACGTCGCGAGGGCACAGAGCCGTGCGAACGAGGCGGCGTCGAAGCCGGGGCAGCGCGAGATCTCGATCTCCTCGAGCGCGAGCGCGGCGAGCCGTTCGACCGCGGCGGCATCGAGCGTGACGATGTCGAGGTGCAGCGTCCGCAGTCCGCGCAGGGCCTGCAGAGCGTCGACGAGTTCGGCATCGAGCGCGACGTGGGTGCCGACCAGCGTCAGCTCGCGCAGCCTGCCGAGCTCGCGCAGCGGTGCCAGGTGTTCGGGTCGAAGCCGCAACGAGCCCGGCAGCGACAGCGTCTCGAGTTCGGTGAGCGCGGCGATCGGCGCGAGGCAGTCGGCTGCCGCCTCGTTCCAGGCCCTGGACTTGGTCCACAGGGTGGCGCCGCGCCCGCGACTGTGGACGGCGATCTGCAACCTCCGCAACCTGGTGAGCCGCGTGAGTCCGGCGAGATCCGACGGCTGGGACGCCCAGAGCACCAGGTCGGTGGTGTCGACCGGCAGTTTCGCCAGCTCGCTGCGGCCCTCCGCGCGGCGCTTCGCTGTCGTTCCGGCAGCGGCCGGATCTTGCCAACCGGACCCCGGCGTCGACTCGCGATCGCGGCCGGGATCGGACCCGCGCGCCTGCCACACCATCGTCGCGGTGACGCCGAGTCCGAGCAGGAACATCGCCGCCGCCACGAGGCGTCTGCGCTGCGGCCGCGACGCTGGCAGCGGCTTGGTTGCGATCGGCGCGGCGACGATCAGCTGCTGTAGCGCGGCATCGAGCAGTCGTTCTTCGGCCGGGTGTCGGCTCGTGGGGCGGTTCATCGGTCCTCCG
>JAGQRB010000656.1 GCA_020425925.1 Planctomycetota bacterium | reverse complement strand
GCGCGGGTCGAAGATGCCGATGTGGTAGAGGCGTTCGATCGCGACCAGCAGCACGGTGATGCCGAGCACCGGCGTCGCGAGCACCTGCAGGATCGACGTGGCGTAGAGCGCCCAGATGAACAGCGGCATCCGGAACCAGGTCAGACCCGGCGCGCGCATCTTGTGCACCGTGACGATGAAGTTCAGCCCGGTGAAGATCGAGCTGAAGCCGAGGATGAACACGCCCATCCCGATCAGGCCGACCGCCTTCTGGGTGTAGAGGCTGTAGGGCGTGTAGAAGGTCCAGCCGGTGTCGAAGCCGCCGAAGATGATCGCGAGCAGCGCGAACACCGCTCCGGTCACCCACAGGTAGAAGCTCAGCAGGTTGAGCCGGGGCAACGCGACGTCGGGGGCGCCGAGTTGCAGCGGCAGGATCATGTTGCCGAGCGCCGCCGGGATCGCCGGGATGACGAACAGGAACACCATGAACACGCCGTGCAGCGTGAAGACCTGGTTGTAGGTCGCATTGTCGAACAGTGCGCCCGTCGGCTCCCAGAGGTGCAGGCGGACGAGCAACGCGAACAGGCCACCCGACAGCAGCGCGATCGACGTACCGATCAGGTACATGATGCCGATCCGCTTGTGATCGAGCGTGCCGGCCCAGGACCAGAAGCCCTTGCTGCAGTTCAGGTACGTCTGACGTTCGGTCTGGACTGCCGGTGCGGCGGTCTCGACGGGTGGGACGTGGGTGGTCATCGTGTCGGTGCCTCGGGCTGCTGTGCTGCTACTGGCCTACTGGGCTACTGGCTTACTGGGCAAGCGTCTTCATGAACTCGACGATGCCCTTCACACGGCGATCGTCGAGATCGAACTTGGTCATCGCGTTCTGTTCGAAACCGGCCGCCTTCTTGGCATCCGGGTTGGCGATCGATTCGGCGACGTAGTCGAGATCGACGGTGATCTCGTGCTGCGCGCCGTCGTAGATCACCTGGCGCTTGCCGCCGACGATCTGGTCGCCGTCCTTGACGAAGAGCCCCTTCCAGCTCGGGCCGGTCATCGGCGTGCCGTCGAGCGAGTGGCAGCTCGAGCACAGCGACTTGTAGAGTCGACCGCCGCTCTCCGCCGCCTTCTCGGGCGTGCTGTCGTCCCACTGGTCCCACGGGCGCCTGGCGTATTCCTCGGCCGTCACCACGTGCAGCTGCGCGTACATCTTCGAGTGGTCGAGGCCGCAGTACTCGGCGCAGAACAGGTGGTAGTCGCCGAGCGTGGTCGGAGTGAACCAGACCGACTGATAGCGGCCGGGCACGACGTCGCGCTTGACCCGCATCGACGGCAGGAAGAACGCATGCAGCACGTCGGTGGACTCGAGCAGGAACTCGACCGGTTTGTTGACCTCGACCCAGACCTCGCCGTAGCTCTGCACGGCGTCGTTCGGGTAGGTGAACGTCCAGTTCCACTGCTTCGCCGTCGCCTTGGCGCGGCGCGCGTCGCTCGGCACGTAGGTCATGTCGAGGCTGCCCTTGAAGCCCCACGCGAACATGACCATCACGATCAGCAGCGGGATGACGGTCCAGACGACCTCGAGCGGCGTGTTGTGCGTCACGTTGGACGCGGCCGGCTGGTCGTAGGTCTTCCGCCGGTAGCGGAACACCGACCACAGCAGCGCACCCGTGATCAGCACGAAGAAGAAGATGCAGACCACGTAGGTGAAGTAGAACAGCCCGTCGACGCTGCCGAACGTGCTCGCGAGCGGCGTCAGCTGGCCGAAGGTGTCGGCGCCCGGGTCCGGCGCGTGAACGGTGCCCTGCGGGTCCTGGATCAGTAGTGACAACACGGTTGGTTCTGGGCTACGGGGTTGCGGCTGCGGGCGTTGCGGCGGGCGATTTGCGGCGCTCGCGTCGGACGAGGACGAAGATCATCACCGCGAGGGCGAGCATCGTCGCGCCGCCGCCGATGCGCAGGATCGTCATCGGCGTCAGCGAGTAGGTGTTGGAGCGCGGATCGAAGGTCAGGCAATTGAGCCGGACCTGATCCCAGAAGTCGCCGAGCGTGCCGTCGCTGGCCTCGACGAGCGCGAGTCGCAGATCGGCGCCGTCGAAGACCGTGTTGACGATCACACGACTGACGACGCCGGTCTTGCTGAGGACGACGACCGCCGGCGGGTGCGCGAACTGGTTGGTCAGCTCGGACCAGTAGAAACGGAAGCCGACGTCCTCGGCGAGCGACTTGACGCTCTGCTCGTCACCGACGCAGACGCGCCAGCCGTCGGCCGCGCCGATCTTCTTGAACTTCGGCAGGAAGGCGTTCTTGCGGTCCTTCGCGGTCTGCACGGTCTCGCGGGGATCGATCGAGACGTTGAGCAGCTGGTAATCCTTGCCGGGCTCGAGGTCGACGTCGTTGAGCGCCTCGATGGTGGCGCCGAGGACCTGGCCGCACATCGCCGGGCAGGAGTAGTAGCCGAGCAGCAGGATCACCGGTCGTTCGCCGGGGAACAGCTGGCGGAGTGCGAACGGGTAACCGCGCTCGTCGGTGAAGGTCAGCGAAGTGTCGATCTGTTCGCCGATCTTGTTCACCATCGAGGCGGCCTCTTCCTTGGCCTCGATCGTGCGCGATGGCGACATGCCGGCACCCTGCGCGGTCAGCGGCAGGGTAGCGAGCAGCGCAGCGGCGGTGACGACGGAACGGAACATGCGGCGCAGGGGGTTACTTGCGAAGGGCCTCGGCCATCGCCTGCTCGAGCGTCTTGCGGGTCGGGTTGGCCTTCTCGTGCAGGAATGCGTTCTGCTCGGCGAGAACTTCGTCGAGCTCGGTGTTCGGAGTGGTGTCGACCTTGCGGATCCGCTCCTCCTCCTGCACGCGCATGAAGATCGGCAGCATGACCCAGAGCGACAGGAACAACACGACGGTGCCGCCGAGCACCCACCAGGTGGCCGACTTCGCGTCGATGTCGTGCTCGGGATCGAGCGGCTCCGGCATGTCGACGGCGGCCGAGTGGGCCTTGGTCGGCTGGTCTTGCGTTGCGATTGACATTGGCTTGGTCCCGGTGGAGGCGGCTCAGATGTTCTGGAAGTGTAGCGACTCGGCCAGACGCGGATCGCGGACCGGCACGAGGTTGGAGCGCCGCACGTTGAGGATGGTGAGGCCGGCGACGATCGCGAGCAGGCCCGCGAAGCAGCCGAAGTCGGCCCAGCTGATCTGATGGGTGTATGCGCCGAAGTCGTGGGAGAACTGCGCCAGCGCACCGTCGTGGGTGTGCGTCGCGGCGGCGTGGGTGGCCTCCCCGGCGCCGTGCTCGCCGTGGCCGCCGGTGTTGCCCGGCAGGATCAGGAACTGCATGTCCATGCAGTGCATCACCAGCATGAAGACCGAGCCGAAGCCGAGGGTCCAGCCGTTGCGCTTGATGTGGCGCGACATCAGGAACACGAACGGGAACAGGAAGTGCCCGACGATCAGGATCGTACCTACCGCGCCCCAGCCGTCCTGGGCGCGCACCGCGAACCAGTGCGTCTCCTCGGGCAGGTTGGCGTAGTAGATCAGCATGTACTGGCTGAAGTTCGTGTAGGTCCAGAAGACCATGAACGTGAACAGCAACTTGCCGAGGTCGTGGTAGTGCTCGGTGTTGATCGCTTCGCGCAGGTAGCCCTGGCGACCGAGCCAGCGCGCCATCAGCACCGTGAACGCCAGGAAGGCCATGTAGCCGCCCGCGAAGTAGGTCACGCCGAAGATCGTGCTGAACCAGTGCGGGTCGATCGACATGATCCAGTCGAACGCCGCGAACGTGAGCGACAGCGCGAACAGCAGCAGGCCGGGGGCGGCGACGCGCGACAGTCGCAGCGAGATCGCCGGATCGCCGGTCTCGTCCTGCTTGATGGACGAGCTGCGGAAGTACCAGGCCAGCCCGATCCAGACCAGGAAGTAGATCGCGACGCGCACGAAGAAGAACGTGCTGTTGAGCCACGCCGACTTCCCGGCCAGCACCGTGTCCTCGGGGGGAGCGTCGATCCAGTGGTGGTAGAGGTGGCCGAAGCCGATGATGTTCGGCACGAACAGCAGCAGCAGGAACGGCAACGTCCAGGCGATGTTCTCGGCGAGTCGGCGCACGGTCACGCTCCAGCCGGCGCGCGTGATGTGCTGGATCATCGTGAAGAACAGCGCGCACAGCACGATGCCGAGCACGCCCATGTAGCCCACGAGGTAGGCGAAGTGGAAGTGGTCGCAGAGCAGCCAGGCGGCGCCGACGAGGATCGCGCCGACGGCCAGCAGCCCCAGCTGCGGGGTCACCAGCTGGCCGGGATCGACCTTCGCCTTGAGGTTCGGCGCGAGCTGTTCGACGCTCGGGGCGGTCAGGTTCGCGGTGGTCATCGACTATCTGCTCAGGCTCTGGAGGACGCGGATGTAGTGGACGATCGCCCAGCGGTCTTCGACGTCGATGCGCGGACCGTAGGCCGGCATCGTGCCCTTACCGTTGGTGATGACTTCGAAGTACTCGCCTTCGGAGAGCAGCGCGACGCGGTTGTCCGCCTCGCTCTTGTTCTCCTGGAAGTGGAAGTTCGGGATCACGACCGGCCAGCGCCGGCCGACCAGACCGTTGCCGTGCACGCCGTTGCCGCCCTGGCCGGTGTAGCCGTGGCAGATCGCGCAGTTGATGTCGAACAGCTTCTGGCCGCGCTCGAGCACCTCGCTGCTGACCGGCACCGGGTTGGCGGTGACGAACGCGTTGCTGGCGTCGCGGTTGCTCATCGCCGGATCGGGCAACGGGCGGCGTGAGATCACCGCGACCCGGCCGTTGGCGTCGGTCACCGGCAGGCGCATGCCGCGGTGATCGGGGTAGAACTCGCTCTTGCTCTGGGTCTTGACCTTCTGCTGGAAGTCCATGTCGAGCACCAGGTGCACCGGCGGATCTTCGCTGATGCCGCCGCGACAGGACGCGAACGTCGAGAGCGTCGCCGTCAGGAGCAGGGCGCCGAGGAGGGTGGGGCGGAGTGCGTGCTTCATCGGGTCAGTCCTCGATGATCTCGACGTTGGCGCCGCCGAGGCTGCGCAGGAAGTCGGCGGTCGCGACGCTGTCGAACTTCGGATCGGTGGCCTCGATCGACAGGAAGAAGCGGTCGTCGCTGACCCGGTGGAACGAGCTGTGCTTGAAGATCGGGTGGTGCAAGCGCGGCAGCCGGTTGAGCCCGAACATGCCGAACACCGCGCCGAAGCCCGACAGCAGCACCATCAGCTCGAACGTGATCGGGATCGTCGTCGGCCAGGCGTAGGGCAGCTTGCCCGACACCCAGATCGGATAGTCGACCGCGTTCATCCACCACATCATCAGCTGCGCCAGGCAGATGCCCGTGAAGCCGCAGCAGATGACGATCCAGCCGAGGCCGCTCGGCTTCTGCTGGAGCTGGCCGTCGATGCCGTGGACCGGGAACGGCGTGTGCGCGTCGACGCGGCGATAACCCGCATCGGTCGTCTTCTTCGCGGCGTCGAAGATCGCCGCCGGGGAGTCGAACTCGGCGACCACCCCCCACTTGGTTGCAGTCGAATCAGCCATGGTGATCGTGGCCATTGCCATGGCCGTGGTGCGGGTTGGCCTGCGGCATCACGCCCTTGACCTCGCTGATCGCGAGGATGGGCAGGAAGCGGCAGAACAGCAGGAACATCGTGAAGAACAGGCCGAAGCTGCCGGCGTAGGTCAGGATGTCGATCAGGGTCGGCGTGAAGTACGCCCAGCTCGACGGCAGGAAGTCGCGGTGCAGCGACGTGACCGTGATCACGAAGCGCTCGAACCACATGCCGATGTTGACGAAGATCGAGATGAT
>JAGQRB010000655.1 GCA_020425925.1 Planctomycetota bacterium | reverse complement strand
CTTGCCGGCGGCCGCGCCGCCCTGCCGGCGGGCGAGTTCGAGCACCCACCCGGGCATCTCCTCGAGGCTCGTCTCACCGTCCTCGAGCCAGTCGAATGGGTCGCCCTCGATCCACTCGCGGCCTGGCCGGCCGTCTGGCACGACGATGTAGCCGCCGTCGCCTCGGACGTCGACGCCAGGCAGCACGTTCGCCCGGTTGGCCACCGATTGCTCGGGCATCCGGTAGACCAGGTGGCGACCGCCTCGAGGAGTCACGGCGATGCAGCCGCAGCCGTCACTGTCGGGGCCAGCGTGCGCGGCAAACGCGGTCACGCCGTCGCGGCCGTCCTTGCGGTCGACGTCGAGGTCGATCACGACGATGCCGCTGGCGCCGCAGGCCACGCCGATCTGCGCGTGCGGCCACTGCACCCACCAGGCTCGGATCTGCGCCTCGTCGGTGGTCGCGTCCTTGAAGCCGTTGGGCGTCCGGGGTCGCTTGTTCTGCCCGCAGGGGAAGACGTGAAAGCCGAGGCTGGCGTAGACCAGCGCAGCGTCGAGGGGGCTCTCAGGTGTCACGTTCGCGCCTTCTGGCACTTCTTGCATGGGGCGTTGCGGTGCCAGCTGACGTTCGGAGGCTGCACCTCGCCGCACGTCGGGCACTCATGGTCGCTGGGGTTCTCGCTCGAGTAGTCGTCGAAGCACCGCTTACAGACAGCGACCGTTCCCCAGTAGCGATGCGCGGGCTTGCTGCACTCTACGCAGTCCGACCAGGTCATGGCAACCTCGAACGATGCGCAACACGCGGCCGCGGTAGAAGAAGTAGCTGATCGATCAGCCACGGTCAGCCTCCTTCGCGGCGACGGCAGCGATCGCCTCGTCCGCAGCCTTGTGCCACTCCTCTGACGGCGGCGGACTCAGATTGCATTGCCCGTCGCGGTAGTGCCGCCAGACGCGAGAGCGGATCGCAGGCGGCACCATGAACCAGTGCTTGCGGCACATCAACATGGTCGGGGGGACTGCGACGGTGCATCGCCGCGCGTGGCAGGTGTGTTTGCGTTCACCCATCGTTGAGTTCTTGCATGGTCAGAACGGGAGGTCCGCGAACGGATCCTTGCGCCAGTTGTCGAGCATCTGCTCGACCTTGTTGTTGCCGTTCTCCTCGCGGATCGCGGCGGCCTCGAGCGCGTCGTGGTCGACCTCGAGCTTCTTGCCCTTGAGGTCGGGGTAGTCGCTGCGGGTGTCGACCGTGACCTGCGTCACGCGCCGCGTCAGCCGGCCGAGCTCGATCAGCACCAGCGCCATGTCGACGGTGGCCGGGCACTCGGTGTCGGGAGCCATCTGCTTCCACCACTGCTCGGCCTTCTTGCGGGCGAAGCCCTGGTGCTCGAAGCAGACCCACTCGCTGACTCGGCGCCGCATGCCGCAGTCGTAGGTTACGCGCATCGACCGCGTCGTCTTCGGCGGCTGCGGGACGTGCAGCTGGCACATCATGTCGCGGACGTTCCACCGTTGCAGCCCGGTCGGCGTGCCGTCGCCGCGCCGCAGGATCTCGACGCCGTCCATCGGCATCGCGTCGTGCGTCGGCTCGGGCGCCGGAAACTCGAAGCCGCAGTCGGGG
>JAGQRB010000654.1 GCA_020425925.1 Planctomycetota bacterium | reverse complement strand
ACGTCGTCGAGCAGCGTCCGCGACAGGTCGGCGAGCTCGGGGTCCATGTTGGTCGACAGGCTCGGCGCGTAGGTCAGGTGGTAGCCGTGGTAGGAGCCGTTCGTGGTGTGCAGGTCCATGAACAGGTGCGGATCGACCGATCCGAACAGCGTCAGCAGCGCGCGCGTCTCGGGTGCCTCGGCCTTGACGAAGTCGCGGTTGAGGTCGAAGCCCTGCCCGTTCGGGCGCTGGCCGGTGCGCGCCGGCCCGTTCTGGCCGGGGCGGTGGCGCACGTCGAGCTGCTCGTTGCCGTCGGGGTTGTAGACCGGCAGCAGCCAGACGTCGCAGTGCTCGAGGATCGCGTCGTGCTCGCCGCTGGCGAACTCGCGCGCGAGTTGCTGCAGCGCCTCCTTGCCCTCGACCTCGCCGGCGTGGATGTTGCCGATGATCAGCGCGCGCAGGCGGTTGCTGTCGTCGCCGCGGCCGGGCAGCGCGCACTTGACGAGGAGCAGCGGTCGACCCTCGTGGCTCTTGCCGGCGACGCTGATCCCGAGCCGGTCGCCGTGCGAGAGCCCGACGCAGGCGTCGAGAAAGCGCTGCACGTCGGCGAGCGTGCTGGTGCGCTCGTAGCCGGTCGACTCCGGCGTGGTGCGCGGGCTGGCCGGCGCGGCGTCGCGGGCCTGCGCCGGCAGCGCCGCGGCGAACGCGACGGTGAGGAGGGAGAACGAGAGCGCGCGCAGCATGCGCGCGATGATACCCGGGCTAGCCGAGGTCGCGCAGACTCTGCTCGATCGCGGCGAGCTGCTCGCGGGCGCGCTCGAGGTTCTCGCGTTCCTTCGCCACGACGGCTGCCGGCGCCTTGGCGACGAAGCCCTCGTTCTCGAGCTTCTTCGCGGTGCCCTCGATCCGGCCGCGCAGCTTGTCGGCCTCCTGGCCGAGCTTCTTCTTCTCGGCCTCGAGATCGACGACGCCGAGCAGGAAACACTTCGCGGCGTCCTGGATCACGGTCGCCGAGTCGGCGGTGCGCTCGGCGTCGGGTGCGATCGCGACGTCGGACAGGCCCGCCATGTTGGCGAGCAGCGGTGCGGTCGCCTGCAGCACGGCGGCGGTGTCGCCGGCGGCCTGGAAGCGCGCCGCGAGCCGTTCCTTCGGCGCGACGTTGTAGCGCGCGCGCGCCTCGCGGATCGCGACGCACCAGCGCTGCATTGCGTCGATCTGCTGTTCGACCTCGGGTGCGTCCCAGGCCGGTGCGGCGGCGGGCCAGGCGGCGTGCACCAGCAGCTCGCTGTCGGCGAACGCGGTCGCGATGCCGCGCGTCGGCGCGAGCTCGCAGAGTCGCGGCCACAGCGTCTCGGTCAGGAACGGCACGAACGGGTGCAGCAGCCGCAGCGTCTGGTCGAGCACGGCGGCGAGCACCTGCTGCGCGGTCGCCTTCGATTCGGGCGTCGCACCGTCGCGGAAGCGCGGCTTGACGAGCTCGAGATACCAGTCGCAGAGCTCGTTCCAGAAGAAGTCGCGCACCGCCGCGATCGCGGCCGAGGGGGTGTAGGCCGAAAGCTGCGCGTCGACCGTGCGGATCGCGTGGGCGAGACGCGCGAGGATCCAGCGGTCCTCGAGCGCGAGCTGACCCGGGTCGAGCGGCGCGAATCCGGTGCCCTCGAGGTTCAGGAACGCGAACCGGGCGGCGTTGAACAGCTTGTTGCAGAAC
Organism: Planctomycetota bacterium; assembly: GCA_020425925.1. Taxonomy (GTDB): domain Bacteria; phylum Planctomycetota; class UBA1135; order UBA1135; family UBA2386; genus JAGQRA01. The sequence goes on along the minus strand of JAGQRB010000654.1, from coordinate 721 downwards.
GCCGCGCCGACCATGAAGCGCTCACTGGTCGCCTTCGCCGGCGTGATGCCCTCGTTGGCGTACTGGCCGATCAGGTCCATCGGCTCGCCGGTCTCGGGGTCGAGGAACGTGCCGAGGTAGGGGCCCGGCTTCGCCGTCGCGAGATCGACGAGACGCTCGGGTTCGCCCGCCGCGGTGAACGGCGAGATCGCCTGCACCGGCAGCCGGATGTCCTGCGTGCCGGTCTGCAGCTCGCAGACGACGTAGCGCAGCGCGTCGGCACCGTAGCGCTCGATGATGTCGAGCGGGTCGATGCCGTTGCCCTTGCTCTTCGACATCCGCTCACCCTTGCCATCGAGGATCGTGGCGTGCAGGAACACGTCGGTGAACGGCACGTCGCCGAGGTTGTAGAGCCCCGTCATCACCATGCGCACGACCCAGAGCGTGATGATGTCGCGACCCGTGACCAGGCAGGAGCCGGGGTAGTAGTAGCTCAGCGCGTCGGCGTGGCCGTCGCCCGCCGCCAGCGAGGTCTGGCCGGGATCGACCGCGGCGGTGCCCGGGTCGGGCCAGCCGAGCGTGCTGTGCGGCCAGATCGCCGAGCTGAACCAGGTGTCGAGCACGTCGGGATCGAGCTCGAGTCCGGCGCTCGCGAGGATCGGACCGAGCGCCTCGTCCTGGCCGGCATCGAGGAAGCAGACCTGGACCTCGACCGCGGTCGGGGCGTTGGGCCCTTTCAGGT
>JAGQRB010000653.1 GCA_020425925.1 Planctomycetota bacterium | reverse complement strand
TCCGGCCGACTGGGACGTGCTCGCCGAGATCGAAAGCCTCACGAACCCGCGGGCGCGCGACGAACTCGGCGACATCCAGCTCGTCCCGGTCGAGCAACGGGTCGCGGGCCCCGGTGCGACCTGGGTCATGGCACCGTTCGCACACCGCCGGCCGTCGCGCTTCTCGGACGGCTCGCACGGCGTCTACTACGCCGCCCACGACCGCGGCACCGCGGTGGCCGAGACGCGCTACCACATCGGCCGCTTCTATCTCGCGACGCGCGAGCCGCCGCTCGACCTCGAGATGCGTGTGCTCGCCGGCGCCCTCGACGGTCGCTTCCACGACCTGCGGGGCGACCGCCGGCGCTGGTCGGCCGTGCTCGACCCCGACAGCTACGCCGCGGCGAACGCGTTCGGCGCCGAGCTGCGCGCGGGCGGCAGCCGCGGCATCGTCTACCCGAGCGTGCGCGATCCGGGCGGGCAGTGCCTCGGCGCATTCCGTCCCGACGCGGTCGGGCTGCCGGAGTCGATCGGCGTGCTCGGCTATCGCTGGAACGGCCGCGAGATCGCGGGTGTGTTCGACTACGACACCGGGGAGTGGCTGGCCGACTGAGTGCTCTCGCCCGCCACGCCACTCGGGCCGGTGACCGCGGCGAACGCGTCAATCGAACCACCGCAGCAGCTCGATCAGCGCGAAGAACAGCAGGGTCGCCGTCAGCGCCAGCGTGCTCGCCCACCGGTTGCGGAGCCGCTCCCCCACCCAGTCGCGTCGCCCGTTCAGCAGCAGCAGGGTCAACGCCAGCAGCGGCAGGAACAGCGCACCGACGACCGAGTAGAGCTTCTGCACCTCGCGGAACGGGAACCGCAGTCCGAGCAATGGCACCAGCGCGATCGCATACAGGTAGACCCGGTACGGTCGCCCCGCGGTGTCGACCGGCGCACCGCCCTGCCGCCCCTCCACTGTGATCGCCCAGAAGTCGGCGAACACGTAGGGCACCGCCTGCCACACCCCGAGCAGGCTCGAGAAGACCGCGCCAAAGGCACCGAGCAGGAAGGCGAGCGCGGCGACGGGTCCGAGCAGCTCCTCGAGCCGATCGGCCAGCAGAACGACGAGGCCCGCGCCACTGCCGGTGACTTCGACGCCGCTGCCGAGGATCACCATCGCGATGCCGAACAGGGCCGTGACGCCGTAGCCGACGGCGAGGTCGACGCGGCACAGCCACAGATCATCCTCGCCGTCGCGACCGGTCTCCCGGATCCAGTACCCGTAGCAGATGACCGTCAGCGTGCCACCGACACCGCCGATCAGCGCGAGGGTCCACGTCAGTCCCTGCCCGCCGGCGTCGGGGATCCGCGGCACCAGGAGACCCGCGATCACCGCACCCCAGTCGTCGACGAGCAGCGCGGCGGTGACCACCACCGTCACGAACATCAGCGCGATGCAGACGCGCATGCAGCGTTCGAAGAGCCGGAAACCACCGCGCCGCACGAGCGCGAGGCCGGCGAGGCTGCAGACGGCGCCGTACGCGATCTTGCCGTCGGCCGGATCATCGAGCAGCGGCAGCAGTGCGTGCGAGCAGACGCCGCAGGCGCTGATCAAGGCCGAACCGACGAACCAGGTCCACGGCACCAGGTAGAGCAGGAAGATCCAGCGCAGCGGTCGGCCGAGCCGCAGCAACGCGCCCTCGAGCACGGTCTGGCCGGTGGCGATCTGCCAGCGCGCCAGTCCTTCCCCGAGCACGAACTTCAGGATCGCGCCGAGCACCGCGGCCCAGAGCACGGCGACACCGAGCTTCGCGCCGGTGAATGCGCCGGTCGCGAGGTCGCCGGCGCCGACGCCCGTCGCGGCAACGAGCAGCCCCGGTCCGACGACGTGGAGCAGAGAACGTCGCGGACTCATCGACCCGACGTCGAGCCCGGGGGCGCCGGATCGGGCGGCAGCGGCAGCGCGGCGAGGTTACGGTTTGGGGCGACGACTCGCATCCTCGGAGAGTAGCCATACTGAACCCTCGAGTGTTGGTCCTCCGTTGGAGCCAGTTGCCGCGCTTCGGTTTGCAGCGAAGGAAGCGTCAGGCGACGGCGATCGCGCCGGTCGAAGCGGTCGGATGGATGCTGCGGGGCCCCCAGTCCTGACGCCACGCCAAGACCTCCTCGAGCTCCAGCGGTCGCGCCAGCAGCCCGAGCAGCACAGCCGGCGTGTCCGCG
>JAGQRB010000652.1 GCA_020425925.1 Planctomycetota bacterium | reverse complement strand
TCCTCAACCTCGACGCCACGCTCTACATCGACTGACCATGAACTTCCCCGACCTGGCGCGACTCCTGACCCGCCGCCGTTTCTTCGGCCGCTCCGCGACCTCGGTCGCCGGCGCGCTCGGCGCGATGTCGCTGGCCGATACCGCCGTACCGCTCGCGGTCGCCACCGGCGGCGGTGATGACCGCCCGCGCCCGCACCACTCGGCCAAGGCCAGGCGCGTGATCTCGCTGCACATGGAGGGCGGCCCGAGCCAGCTCGACCTGTTCGACTACAAGCCGCGGCTGCACGAACGCTACGACGAGGATCTGCCCGACTCGGTGCGCAACGGCCAGCGCCTGACCGGCATGACGTCGGGCCAGAAGCGCTTCCCGATCGCGCCGTCGATGTTCCGCTTCAAGCGCTGGAACAACGGCGGCGACGGTGCCTGGATCAGCGAGCTGATGCCGCACCTCGGCAGCGTCGCGCACGAGCTCTGCATCGTGCGCAGCATGCACACCGAGGCGATCAACCACGAACCCGCGATCACCTTCGCGCAGACCGGAACCCAGCAGCCCGGCCGACCGAGCCTCGGCGCCTGGTGCAGCTACGGCCTCGGCTCCGACAACCGCGACCTGCCGACGTTCGTGGTGATGATCACGCAGGGCTTCGGCAACATGCAGGCGCTGGCGGCGCGCTTCTGGGGCAACGGCTTCCTGCCGAGTGAGCACCAGGGCTGCAAGCTGCGGAGCTCGGGCGATCCGGTGCTGTTCCTGCGCGATCCCGACGGCGTGTCGCGCCAGGATCGCCGCGCCATGCTCGACCTCGTCGCGGCGTTCGCCGAGCGTGAGGCCGCCCGCACGCTCGATCCCGAGATCCAGGCGCGGCTGGCGCAGCAGGAGATGGCCTACCGCATGCAGATGTCGGTGCCCGATCTCACCGACCTCAGCGACGAACCCGAGTCGACGTTCGCGCTCTACGGCGAGGAGAGCCGGCAGCCCGGCACGTTCGCAAGCTCCTGCCTGCTGGCGCGCCGGCTCGCCGAACGCGGCGTCCGCTTCGTGCAGCTCTACATGCGCGGCTGGGATCAGCACGGCAACCTGCCGGCCGAGATGCGCAAGCAGTGCGCCGCGGTCGATCGGCCGATCGCGGCGCTGATCACCGACCTGCGCCGCCGCGGCATGCTGGACGAGACCCTCGTGACCTGGGGCGGCGAGTTCGGCCGCACGGTCTACAGCCAGGGTGGACTGAGCCACACCAACTACGGCCGCGACCACCATCCGCGCTGCTTCACGGTGTGGATGGCCGGCGGCGGGGTCCGACCCGGCATCACGCACGGCGAGACCTGCGACTACGGCTACAACATCGTGCGCGACCCGGTGTCGGTGCACGATCTGCACGCAACGATGCTGCACCTGCTCGGGTTCGATCACGAACGGCTGGTCTATCGCCACCAGGGCCGCGACTTCCGACTGACCGACGTCTTCGGCAACGTCGTCCAGGAGCTCTTGGCATGATGCTGCTCAGCGAGGATCCGTCGCCGTGGCTGCAGGTGCTCGGCCGCTGCCATCCGCTCGTGCTGCATCTGCCGCTGGGGCTGATTCCCGCACTCGTACTGCTCGAGTTCGGCGCGCCGCTGCTGCGCCGCGACAGCCCGCGCGGCCCGATCGCGGCGCTGGCCTGGCTCAACGCCGTCGGCGCGGCGCTCGCGGCGGTCACCGGCCTGCTGCTCGCGAGCGAGAACGACAGCACCGGCGAGCTGCTCGGCAACCACAAGCTCGCCGGCATCGCGCTCGGCGCCCTGTGCGTCATCAGCGCGATCGCGGCGAGCGTGCGGCGACGCGGGCCGTTCCGCGTGCTGCTGCTGCTGTCGTTCGTCGTGATGCTGCCGACCGGCCATCTCGGCGGCTCGATCACGCACGGCAAGGACTTCCTGTTCGAGCCGCTCGAGCACTCACGGACGGCGAAACCGCCGACGCCGACCGGCGACAACGGCACGGAACCGGCACCGATCGGCTCCGAATACGAACGCGTGATCGCGCCGATCCTCGAGCGCACCTGCTCGAAGTGCCACAACCCGGACAAGACCAAGGGCGAGCTGCTGCTGACGACGCCCGAGGGCATCCAGAGGGGCGGCGAGAACGGCACGGTGCTCGTCGCCGGCAAGCCCGACGAGAGCGAGCTGCTGGTGCGGTGCCTGCTGCCGCTCGACGACGACGACCACATGCCGCCCGAGGACAAGCCGCAGCCGAGCGCGGAAGAGCTCGCGGCACTGCGGGCCTGGATCGCCGGCGGCGCGAAGTTCTGAGCCGGCGGTCAGGGCAGCCGCAGCTCGCCGTCGACCACACGCCGGATGCCGCGCGGGTTGTCGTCGCGCAGCTCGAGCGGCAGCAGCTCGGGCGGCCAGTCCTGCCAGCACAGCGGCCGCGCCCAGCGCGCGATCGCGCTCGGCCCGACCGCCGAGAAGCGCGCGTCGGTGGCCGCCGGATAGGGCCCGCCGTGCACCATCGCGTCGCAGACCTCGACGCCGGTCGGGACACCGTTGCAGATCAACCGCCCGACGCGATCGCGCAGCACCGCGACGAGTTCGGTGAACGCGCCGAGGTCGTCGCCGTCGCCGTGCACCGTTCCGGTCAGGTGGCCGTGCAGCGCGCGCACGACCGCGAGCATCTCGCCGGCGTCGGCGCAGCGCACGGCGAGCACCGCGGGACCGTAGATCTCGGTGCGCAGCCGCGGATTGGCCTGCACCGCGGCGGCGCTGGCCTGCAGCAGACTCGGGCAGACCGCGGTGGCGGCACCGTCGGCGGTCGCCGTGCCGCCGCCGCGGATCTCGACCGGCAGCTCGCCGAGCTCGCCGAGCGCGCGTTCGTAGCTGGCCCGGATCGTCGGGTGCACCGTCGGCCCGGCGGGCGCCGCGACCAGCGCCGCCGCGAGTTCGGCGGCGAACTCTTCGGCGCCTTCGCCGTCCTGGAACAGCACGAGCCCGGGGCTGGTGCAGAACTGACCGCTCGCCAGCGTCGCCGACGCGGCGAGCTGCGCGGCGATCGCCTTGCCGCGCTGCCGCAGTGCACGCGGCAGGATCACGACCGGGTTCATCGAGCCCATCTCGGCGAAGACCGGGATCGGCTCCGGCCGCGCCGCCGCGAGGTCGAACAGCGCGCGACCGCCGCGGTGCGAGCCGGTGAATCCGACCGCGCGGATCGCCGGGTGCTCGACGAGCCGACCGCCGGTCGCCTCGCTGCGGCCGTGCAGCAGCGAGAACGTGCCCGCCGGCAGCCCGATCCGTCGCACGCACTCGGTGATGACGCGGCCGACGATCTCGCTGGTGCCCGGGTGCGCCGGGTGCCCCTTGACCACCACCGGGCAGCCGGCGGCCAGCGCCGAGGCGGTGTCGCCGCCGGCGACCGAGTAGGCCAGCGGGAAGTTGCTCGCGCCGAACACCGCAACCGGCCCGATGCCGACGAGCATCCGCCGCAGGTCGGGCTTCGGCATCGGCTGCCGCGCCGGCTCGGCGCGGTCGATGCGCGCGTCGACCCACGAGCCCTCCTCGACCGCGGCCGCGAACATGCGCAGCTGGTTGACGGTGCGGCCGCGTTCAGCTTCGACGCGCGCGCGCGGCAGCGCGGTCTCGGCGGTGACACGCGCGACGAGCTCGTCGCCGAGCGCGAGCAGGCCGGTCGCGACCGCGCGCAGCAGATCGGCGCGGTCGCCCGGCACCGAGTCCTGGAGCTCGGCATGTGCCGCCGCCGCCGCCGCGCAGGCCCGGTCGACCTGTTCGGGCGCGGCCTCGGCGTAGCCGGGCTCGAGCGCCGCCCCCGTCGTCGGGTCGACCGCGGTGAAGGACTCACCCCCACCGGACTCGGCCGCGCCGGCGACGAAGTGCTCGCCGCGCAGCTTCACTGCCGCACCTCCGGCCGCTCGGCGAGCGCGCGCTCGATCGCCATCAGCGCACACTCGCGCATGCCGCCGTCGACCGGGAGCCGCGGCAGCCGCACGTTCTCACTGCCCTGACCGACCTTGCTCTGCACCAGCTTGATGAGCTGCACGAACTCGGGCACGGTGTCGAGCCGCAGCAGCGGCAGGAACCAGCGGTAGAGCGCGCTCGCCTGCTCGCTACGACCGTCGCGGGCGAGCTCGAACAGCCGCACCGACTCGGTCGGGAACGCATTCACCAGTCCCGCGACCCAGCCGGTCGCACCGGCGGCGACCCCTTCGACCAGGATGTCGTCGAGCCCGACCAGCACGTCGACGCGCGAGCCGAGCGCCGCCTTGATCGCCGTGATCCGACGGACGTCGCCGCTCGATTCCTTGACCGCGACGAGGTTGCCATGCTCGCCGGCCAGCTCGGCGACGAACGGCGCGGTGAAGTCGGTGCCGTAGGCCGGCGGATTGTTGTAGAGCATGCACGGCAGCGCGGTCGCCCGCAGCACGGCGTCGACGTGCGCCTTCATCTCGCGCATCTCGCCCTTGTGCACGTACGGCGGCAGCACCATGAGCCCGCCGCAGCCGGCCTCGGCGGCGGCCTCGGCGAGCGCCACCGCCTGCCTCGTGCTCAGCGCCGCGATGCCCGGCAGCACCGGCTTCTCGCCGCAGGCGGCGACCAGGGTGCGCAGGATCGCGACTTTCTCGTCGAAGTCGAGCGTCGCACCTTCGCCGAGCGAACCGAGCGGGATGATGCCCGAGCAGCCGTGCTCGAGCTGCCACTTCGCGTGGCGACCGAGGAAGTCGTGGTCGATCGAGCCGTCCGCGCGGAACGGTGTCGTGATCGCAGGGAGGACGTGGGTGAACGGAGACGCCGGCATCGCTACAGCGAACGCCAAGCCGGCCGGCGCCGCAACGGCCGAGGCGCTCGAAACTCCCCATCGCCGGCGCCGACCGCTACCTTGCCGCCGTGGTCGACTTCCCCGACGTGCCGGTGAACCGCTTCTTCGGCTTCCGCCTGCTCGCGCGCAGCGCCGAGCGCGCCGAGATCGAGCTGCCGCTGCGAGCCGACTTCCTGCAGGAGACCGGCATCGTCCAGGGCGGCGTGCTGACC
>JAGQRB010000651.1 GCA_020425925.1 Planctomycetota bacterium | reverse complement strand
GCCGACATCCCAGGCGGGCCGACGAGAGGGGCGAAGACGGGGATCGCGCTCAGCGCGGTCATCGCGAGCGCGGCGACGCCCATCTGCACGAGCTGCGTGCCGAGCGCGACGAGGTTGTCTCCGATCAGCTTCTTCACGTCGCCGCCGCCGGTGATCGCCGCGGCGAGTGCCTGGCCCATCGTGGCGGCGACCGCCTGAATCGAGGTCGCCGCCCACTGCCAGTTCGTGACGAAGGCCTCTGCGGACTTGCGGCTCTGCTCCTGCATCGCCTTGTCCGCGGCCTCGATGTCGCTCAGCTGCGCGTCGAGCGCGGTGCGCTGCGTCTGGAAGTAGGACGCGAGCAGGTTCCCGGTGCGGCGCCGGATCGGGCCGTCCTTCTTCTCGTCCTCGGGCGCCTTGCCCTTGCCCAGGTTGCCCGCGGCCTCGTCCGCCTTGCCGAGCTCGAGGACGTAGGCCTTGGTCCCGTTGGCGAGCTCGCGCATCACGAGCGCGCCCTTCAGTCCGAGATCGCCGAGGGTCGCCTCGAGGTCCTTCTGCCGCTGGTCGGCCGCGAGGATCTCGTTCCCATAGTCGGCCATGTCCCGCTGGAAGCTGGCCGCGACCGAGGCGGAGGCCATGCCCGCCTCGCGCAGGGAGCCCGCGAGCCCGTCGGCGCCGATCGCGTCGAGGGCCTCGGACGTCGCGAGTAGCATGGAGGCAAAGGCGTCGTTCGCGTCCCGCGAGAACTCCGCGATCGTCCACTTCAGCATCGTCACGAGCTGCTGCCAGCCCGTCCACACCTTGGCGACGGCGCCGACGCCGGCCGCGATGCCCGGAAGCGCGGTGTCCCCGATCCACTCGAGCACCGAGATGATGCCCTGCTGCAGCAGCTGCCGGTTCGCGCGCAGCCAGCCGATCGTGGCCCCACCCACCTTGATCAGGCCGTCGGAGATGGCGGCCACCGCAGGGGCGAGGATCGAGCCGAAGACGCGCTGCAGGTTCGTGCCCTGGCGCCCGAGGGTCTCGAAGCGCTTCGAGAGCACCGCGGCGCTGCGGGCCTCGAAGCCGTCGATCGTGAGGCCGAGCTCGCGCGCCTCGTCCGCCTGCTTCTTCATGGCCTCGCTGCCCTGGGCGAGGAAGGGCAGCATCCGGCGGCCGGCGTCGCTCATCAGCTCGTCGGCGAGCGCGACCCGCTTGGTCTGCGACTCGATGCCCTTCAGGCGGTCGGCCACGTTGGCCATGATCTGCGAGCCGGTCAGCAGGTTGCCCTGCGTGTCCTTGACCTGGATCCCCCACCGCTTGAAGTCCGCGGCGTTGTTCACGGCGCGCTGCTGCAGCTCGAGCAGCGCGTCGTTGTAGTCCTCGGACTCGCCGCCGGCCCGCTGCACGGCCGCGCCCATCGCGTCGATCTCGGTGACCGACTCTCCCGAGGCGGCGGCGAGCCGGTTCAGTTCGTTGGCCGCCGCGAGCGTCCGCACGCTCAGCGCCGCCATCGCGCCGCCCGCGGTGAAGAGGCCGCCGGCCGCAGCGCCGCCCCACTTCGCGGTGCTCGCGAGGCTGCGGCCCAGGCCGCCGAGCATGGCCTCGACGCGGCGGAT
>JAGQRB010000650.1 GCA_020425925.1 Planctomycetota bacterium | reverse complement strand
TCGGTCCGCGGCGACGAGCCCGGGCCGCCGGGGGGATCTGCGGCCGGGACTGCCGGCGCGGACGCGGCCGGTTCGCGCGTTCCGGATTCGCGCGATCCGGACTCGGCCGGCCCGAGCTCGGCAGGTCCCGCGCCTTGCGGACCCGGCTCGAACGGCGCTCGCCGCCGCCGCGAGACGACCTCGTGGGTTCCCGCCGCGCTCGCGAGGAGCGACTCGAGATGGGATCGGCGTGGGGCCATGGGTTCACGCTCCCAGCAGCGCGAGGTAGTGCTCCCGACGGGCGGGCGCCATCGCGAGGATGTCGGCCTCACGCCAGCCGTACGCCCGCGCGAGTCGGTGCACGTCGAGCAGCAGCCCCTGCGCCTGCGCCGCGAGCCGGTCGTAGAGCACGGCGAGAGCGTCGAATGGTGCCGGCCAGCCGTGTGCACAATCGGGACAGCGCAGCGCGAGGTCGATCTGCGCGAGGGGGTCGGCCGCCGCCATCGCCGACTCGATCGCCGCGATCGCGGCCGCGGGCCATTCCTCCGGCGCGGGCGCGAGCGCGCAGCGCGCGAACAGGCCCTCGGCGCCCGCGTGCTGCTCGATTGCGGCGCCGAGATCGGCGTCGGTCGGCACGCGCGCGGAGTAGTCACGACCGTCGTGTCGTACGGTCACGCTCTCGGGCGGCTCGCGGTAGGCCGCGATCAGCTCCCGGACGTCGATCTCGAGCTCGAGCCGCGAGTCGCAGGCCGGGCAGGCGACCTCGCACGGCACGCGCGGACCGAAGGTCTCGGCGTACGCGCGGAGGACCCTGAAGTTGCGGGTGCCGACCGCGAGCCGATCGACCGCGGCTGGCGCGGCCGACGTCGCGATCTCGGGCGTCGCGACCTCGGTGAGGAAGGCGCGGGCGCGGGCGAGCGGCGAACGGCCCGGATCCGACTCCCAGAGCCGGAGTGCGGCGAGCTCCGAGACGCGCATCATCGTCAGACGGCCGGTTCGACGAACGACGGTTCCTTCGGCTCCTTGACGTCGTAGTCGCGTTCCCAGCCCTCGTTCTCGAGCTTGATCATCTCGATCGCGATGCCTTCGCCGTTGGCGTCGAGGTCGGCGAGTGCCTGGTACTCCGAGACCCAGCAGCGGTAGACCTTGTACGCCTTCGCGACCTGCCCGGCCTCGTTGAGGAGCTCGATGATGACGTCCTTGCGGAAGTCGGCGAGCGAGACCTCGGCGCCGAGTCCGGCGCCGAAGTTCCAGACCTTGTTGGCCCACTGCTCGAAGTCGACGTCGTGGGTGACGCCGCGCTCGAGCGTGATCGCGTCGTACTCGGTCCTGCCCGGCGACTTGCGCGTCGTGCTCGGGTCGGCCCCGTCGCGGTGCTCGACGAGCTTCGTCGACCGCTTCAGCGCGCCGATCTTGGAGACGCCGGCGACGTAGCGCCCGTCCCACTTGATGCGGAACTTGAAGTTCTTGTAGGGATCTAAGCGCTGGGCGTTCGTCGTGAATTCGGCCATGGCTGGGTCCTTCGGTTCACCGGGGTTTTGGAAGCGGGGACGGCATCACGCCTCGGCCTGCGAGGTGAGCTGCTGGAGCTTGAGAACGACGAACTCCGCCGGCTTCAACGGCGCGAAGCCGACCAGGATGTTGACGATGCCGGAGTCGATGTCGGCCTGGGTCGTCGTCTCGGCGTCGCACTTGACGAGGTACGCCTCGGACGGCGACGCGCCCTGGAACGCCCCCTGGCGGAAGAGCTGCTGCATGAACGTGCTGACGTTGAGCCGGATCGACGCCCAGAGCGGCTCGTCGTTCGGCTCGAACACGACCCACTGCAGGCCGCGGAACAGGCTCTCTTCGATGAAGAGTGCCGTGCGTCGCACCGGCACGTACTTCCATTCGCTGGCGGCGGCGTCGGCACCCGCGAGGGTGCGCGCGCCCCACGCGACCCGGCCGTAGACCGGCAGGTTGCGGAACGCGTTGATGGCGAGCGGGTTGACGACACCGTTCTCGGCGTCGGTGAGCTTGTACTCGAGCTCGGCAACGCCGCGCAGCACGGCGTCGGTGCCGGCCGGAGCCTTCCAGATGCCGCGCGCGGTGTCGGTGCGCGCGTAGAGCCCGGCCGCCGTGCCGCTCGGTGCGACCGACCGCAGGAGGTAGTCGTTGTTGGGATCGGCGACGCGCGGGCGCGGGTAGTAGAGCGCGACGTTGGGGTTGCGCAGCGCGCTGTTGTTGCCGAGCCACTCGGTGATCTCCGACACCTCCTCGCGCGGGTTGGACGCCGGCTGCGGGATGTCGAGGATGTAGAACGCGCGCTCGTCGATGCAGAGGTTCGTCGCGGCCGCGAAGACGAGCCCGGCCTCGGTGTCGCCGAGGCGCATCGTGTCCGGGATGCAGAGGATGTTGAAGAGGTCGACGTCCCGCAGCGCGTAGATGCCGTCGCGGTTCTCGCCGTCGGAGCCGGTGATGTCGGTCGCGCCCGGCAGCGGGCCGTCGTCGCCGTTGTCGAGCACGTAGGCCTGCCCGTTCGCGGTCAGGCCGAGATCGGTGACGAGCGAGCCACCGTCATCTGCGAACGCGACCGTGTCGGCGTCGTTGCCGGCCCGGATCGTCAGGTACTGCTCGGTCGACGGATCGCCGATCACCTTGGCGGTCGCGCGGCTCAGGTCGAACGTGTCGTCGGGGTCGCGCGCGATCGCCCGCAGCGCGTTCTGGAACGCCGTGGCCAGCTGCGAGGTGCGCGACACCTGCGACATGTCGATCGTGATCGTGTAGCTGTGCGGCGTGCCGCTGCCCGACGGGCCCCCGACCGTCGTCGTCACGGTGACTTGCTGGGGCGTGCTCGGCAGCGTCGTGCCGATCGCGCCCGCGATGTCGCCGCTCACCGTGCCGGTCGGCTGCGGGCGGTTCGCGCCCGTGATCGTCGTCGGGTCGACGCGGACGAGCAGCGACTTGCCTTCGATGATGTCGGGCAGGCTGTCCGTGATCGAGAGGTTCGAGTACTGCTCGGACGCGATCACGATCCGGCGGCCGCTGTCGTCGGTCTGCTCGCGCGTCACGGTCATGTTGAAGGTCGAGGTCGGCGACGGCGTGTCGTAGTCGACCGTCACCCGGATCTCGTCGCCCCATTCGCCCTCGTTCGCGGCCTGAACCGTGAACGAGCTGCCGCTCGGGCTGCCGGGCAGGTCGACGGACGAGCTGACCGGGGGCGAGCTCTTGCTCGCGACGCGCACGATGTAGGCCTCGCTGCCGCCATTCAGGAAGAACTGCTGCACCGCGTACGACGCATCGCTGCCGCTGTCGAGCCCGTCGAAATGGCGCTCGAACTCGCCGAAGCTGAAGATGCGCACGGCCTCGTCGAGCGGCCCCCGCGGGAACCAGCCGACGAACGCGGTGATGGATGTGGCGACGCCGGTGATCGTGCGTACGCCGCTCGGGATCTCCTCGACGTAGACGCCGGGATAGGTGAGAGATGACGGCATGTTCGGCTTCCCTTTTGCTCGCGGCCCACTTCCTCGAGGTTCGCAACCACGAGATGCAGAACGACTCTCACTCGCGAAGGCGACTTCGCCGGCGTGCGTGAGGGGCGAGTCCTGCAGCGCGCGATTCGAGGGTAGCGAGTTCCGCGTGCGGTGACAACTGCGCGGGCGTGAAACGGTGGCAGGCGACGTTGCGCCGGGCTCGGCGCGAGTCGGCGATCGCGAGGTCGCGTGTGCGACCGACGGGCGGCGCCAAGCAGCTCGAGAACACGCGGCGACCTACTTGTGACCGTCTCGTGACTGCGGCGCGGAGCGAACTCGTCTGGCGTCGGGTGCTCCGACGCGCCGGTCGAGACCTGTGGATGACTCGGCATAGGTGCGTGTGACTCGGCGAGTCGTGTCAACCGCGAGGCAGTCGGGCGAGCGCGGTCCTGAAGTCGTCAGCGGCGATCTGCGGTGTCGCGGCCACGCGCTCGACCAGCGCTGTCAGCGCGTTCGACTTCGACGGCGGCATGCTGCTTGCTGCGGCGGCGAGGATCGCCGCGAACGTGTCGGCACCCGTCTCTGCGACATCGTGCGGCAACGTCGCACCGGGGCTGCCTCGCACGGTGCGCTGCAAGGCACGAAACTGCATGAGCAGGCCTTGCAGCAGTATGCCGAGCGACCGGCGCGTCTCGGCGGGGCCGCGCGAGTCGAGCACCTCGTCCCAGCACGCGGGCATGACCCGGTCGTAGACCTCGCCGAGGGTGGCGGCGTCGTCGGGCCGCCAGTCCCCGAGCGCCGCGTTGGCGGCGCCGAACGGTGCGCCGGCCGCGGCGTCGAGATCGGCGAGCAGAGCGTCGAGCACCCCGAAGATGTCATCGCCGATCTGCGGCAGGCGCTCGAGGCCGTCTGAGCGCCGGCGCGAGCGATACGCGGCCTATGGCATCAGCAGTCGCCACGCCGCTTCGGCGAACTCGAACGCCGAGCGTGTCGTCTGCGCCGCCGTGGTCGCGTTCGCCGATCCGGTCGCGACGACCGTGCTGGTGTGCAGGCGGTGCAACTCGTGCAGCAGGGTCTTGGCGACCTCGGCCTCGTCGGCGAAGGCGCGCGGGCCCATCACGAACCCCTCCTGGCCCAGGGTCATGGCCTCGGCGTAGGTGAATTCGGCCTCGTACTGGATCAACCGCCCGCCGATGGTGACGGAGGTGGTCTCGCCGGCCTGGTGGGCGGCGCGGATGGCGGCGAACTCGCTCGAGGACAGGATGCCCTGGGCTTCGCGGATCACGGCGGTCTCCTGCGCGGTGAATCCAGCGATCACGTCGGCGGCGATCGTCGCCGAGGTGGCGGTGCGCGGTGCCGGCGGGGGGGCTTCGGGGGCGGTCCGCACCGGCATGCGCGCGCCGACGTACCAGAACAGCAGATCGACGAACGTGTCACGGGTGGCGCCGACGTCGGTGCGTGCGGATGCCAGCGCGGCGGGATAGACCGACCAGATCCTGGGTGTCGTTCGCGGTGTGATTCGCGTCGGCCAGAGCAGTCCCCCTGGCCCACGATAGACGGCGACGGGCTCGTGCCCGGTCGAGGTCGCTACATCCCGCCATTCGGCCGCGAGGGTCGCAGCAGCGGCGCGGCTGTCCTGTTCTGGCCACAATGGCAGGATCTCCGGGTCGCTGCTGTCGACATCTCCGAGCGGGACCGACAGCGAGGCCGATTGGCCGCCGACGCCGACGAGCAGTCTCCCGGATACGAGGTTGACTGCTACGCCGGTGGCGTTGGTGTCGACGTAGCTGGCGACGCGTTCGGCGGTCGCGCCGGCGAAGGGCCAGGTGTTGGTCGGCTCGTCCTGCTCCTCGGCTGCCGAGCGGGGGCCGACCGCGGGTTGACGCTGCAGCCAGGGCGACGGGGCGTGCCGCTGCTGCGCGACATGGGCGAGTTCGTGGGCGAGCAGCTCGCGGCCTGCCGGGGTGTGCTCCGCGAATCCCCCCGCACCGAAGACGACATCCTGTCCAACCGTATAGGCCCGTGCGCCGACGTGCGCAGCCGACCGGGCGGCGGCAGGATCGGCGTGGATACGTACCCTGCCGAAGTCATGGCCGATACGTGACTCCATCAGGCGGCGGGTCGGGCCAGACAGCGGCCGGCCGGAGCGGCGCACGGTGTCGAGTACCTCGGGTGGGGCGCATGTGCCAGCGGTCGGGCCATGTGCGGCCGTGATGCCGGGAGGCGTCGCCGTACCGGGCCTGTTCACGCGGTGGGCGATCCCGTCGGCCTCGCGCTCGCTCCGGTCCGATGCGGCGCCGATCCGTAGCGCGATTTGCCTGCGCGCATTACCGGGTTCGAATTGCGCCATCGTGCTCCTCCGACATGCGGCCTGGTTCGGGACCGCAGCCGCGGCTCCTCTGCGAGGGCACGTTACCGCATTGCAGCCGCGGCTGTAACCGCCCTGCCATCATGTCGTCCGTCGCCGCAGCATGCGCGCGGGTCCAACATCCGCGAGACCGAGGTCGTCATGCCTGGATCGAACGCACCTGAGGAGCGGACCACTCCGCAGAACGAGGCCACCCCGCAACCCGAGCCCGGGCTGCTGTCCGTGCTGACGCAGATCGTGAAGCGACTGCAGTTCGAGCTGCTGCTGTTCGGCGTCGCCATCCTCGTTCCGCGGGACACACCCCGCACGGGCAAGGAGCCGCAGGCACGGGCGGCATCACCCGGATCTGACGGGCGCGGGGCCGCCGGGGCCCGGCCATGCGTTCCCGCTCGACGTCACATCGGCGCGCGGCGGAACCACGGGTGGTCTCTTCGTCGCGTTCTCCGGCCCGATCGCCCAGCCGCTTGGGCCGGCGACGCTCTACCTCGCGCAACCGATCGGTCCGGGCCAGGGGGCCGCGGTTGCGCACCGCGAGCGCCTGCGGCAGCGCGACGTGGGGTCGCGGCCCGCTCGGTGCGACCCGGACCCGATCGCCACCGTCGTCGCCGTCCCGAGCGCAGATCTCTACCGCTTCGAGTTGACCAGCGACGACGGCAGCACCGGCGGTCACGGTCGAGTTGCGCGAGGAACCGTGCTCGCGCAGCTCGTCGCCGTGGACGACCTCGGCCAGCATTTGCCAATAGCCGTCGGACAGCACACCGGCCTCCTTGGATTCGGCGAGGCTTTCAAGGGCCGATCCGACGCGAAAGACGCGTGCATGGCGATTCGCGTTCCCGCGGCGCAGACTCCTAGCGATTCAGGCCGTGAGCCGGCGCGCGAGCTCCTTCGCGGCCGCCAGGGGATCGTGGAAGTCGAAGCCCAGCGTCAGCGTCCGGGCTCGCTGCCGCAGGAACGCGACGCTGAGCTCGAGATCCACCGCGCCGGCGTGGCCGGACTCGAGCGAGCAGGCGAAGCGGGCGGATCGGACTTCGACGAGGCCGGTCAGGCCGTTCTCGACCACCCACTGGCCGGCGTCGGCGAGGCCCCCGAGCCCGGTCCGAGTCGCAGCCAGGACTCCCTGCGCCGACTCGAGCGCCAGCCAGGCCGTGCCGCGGAGGGCCAAGGGACCGGAGACTTCCGGGTCGAGGTCGATCATCGCGCTCGTCGCCGCCTGTCGCAGTCCGGCCAACGTTCCGCTCGCGGCCCGGAGCGCGAGCTGCGCGCTCTCCCGGGCCGCGATCGGACCAAGCACCGTCGGGTTAGCGTCCGGCGGGACTGCCATGGCGGCGGCCCGGACGCCCTTCAAGATCGCCTTGGCCGCCTGCAGCGCGAGCCATGCGGTCTTCTTGGCGGTTTCGTAGCCGCCGATCTTCGCGTACGCGACCGCGATCTCGGCTTCCTTGCCCGCGGCATAGGCGGCGAACACGATCCCACGTTTCGCCTTCTCGTACCAAGCGCCGCGATCGACCCACGCCTTCTTTGACTTGATCTTCTTCTTGTGCTTCTTGATCCGGGCTTTCTGTGTCGCGATCTTGCTGCCGAGCTTGTCGACTTCGCGCTCGGCGGCTTCGACCTTGGCGGTTGCCTTCGCCAGCTCGCGCTGTTGCGCATCCCAGAGCGCTTTCGCTCGGGCGCGCTCCGTCCGGATGACGCCGTCGAGCTCCTGGAGCTCGGTCCTCCACCCGGCGACCTCGGCTTCGGCGTCCCGGAGCCGGCTCTCGTTGCGCCGCTTCACCCGCGCGCGCGTCGCGGCGATCACGCCGTCGAGGCGGTCGACTTCGCGTTGCCTGGCGCGCACCCTGTTGCGCGTCTCGTCGAGTTCGCGCATCGCTCCGTCCGCGCCGTCCCGAATCGCGGCGCCTGCCTGCTCCGACAAGAACACCGAGAGATCGTTCTTCATCGATACGTCGAGCATGAATCCGGTCGACGAGTCGATGTGGGAGCCGCGAGCCGCGACGCGGGCCTCGAACGCGTCGAAGATCTTGCCTTCGAGCTCGAAGTGGAAGCCCCGGTCCCGGAGGTGGATGGCGGCCGTCGCCGCCATGCCGAGGAGCTCCACTTTGCCGTCGACCTTGATTGCGAACGGCTCGCCGACACGCATGTCGATCTCGAGTTCGGGATCGTCGTCGCCGCGCGAGCCCGTGACTCGGAACATTCCGCCGATGTCGACGGCCGGCATTGCGCCGGCGCCCTTCAGGCCCTTGGCCGGGTCGACCTCGAACGCGCACGCGGCCTCGAAGCCCGGCAGCTGTAGCCGACCTCGGAGGTGGAGCCCCTGCTCGAACCGGATCGCGCCGATGCGGGTCGGCAGCGGCGCAACGTAGACATCGACATCCGTCATGCCGATGCCGGCGACGAGCTGGCGGGCCTCGGCCCGGAGCGCATTGGCAGCACCCGGACACATGCCGTTGACGACGTCGATAAGGAACAGGCGATCGAAGGCGACCGCGAGCATGGATCGCCCCGGATTCGCGCTGTCGAAACGAATCGCCGCCGTGCCCCGGACCGCGCCGAGCGCCATCGTGGCCGCGATGCCGACCCTGGGGACGGGCGGTGCCGAAAACAGGATGCCGAGATCGAGAGCGACGTTCTCGAGGTCGAAGCCCCGAGCCCCGAACGCGTCGGTCCAACGGCCGAGCATCGTCGCTTGCATCGCTGCGGCGGTCGGCTGGATCTCGAGGCCGCCGACGAACTCGAGCTCGTCGTCGCCGATCCGCGCGAACACCGTGCCCATGAGCGTGACCGCGAAGCTCCCGGGAGCCGGCCGCAACCGGAAGCCCAGACGGCCCATTCGGACGTTCTCGGCGATCCGGATCTGGCCGTCGAGGGTCGCCTCGAGTACCAGTTCCGCCGCGCGCGACCCGACCGCCGCGTAGACATCGAGGTCGCCGACGCCGAGCAGGCCGTCGGCACCGGTGCCGGCGAGCGAGACCTTCGAGAAGACGTTGAGACCCCGCTTCACCGCTACGTCGAGCGGCGCGGGCGGGATCGAGCCGAACTCATCGCGGTTCAGGCGCACGTCGGGGCGCGCCGGGGTGATCGTCGAGAGCATGAGCGAGCCATCCTCGGCAGTCGCGATCACGAGCGTCAGGTCGGAGGGCGACAGCGCGTCGAGGCCGGCCAGCTCGGACGACAGATCCGAGAACCGCCAGTCGGTGCTGGGGCGAATCCCGACCGCGCATCCCCATCCGCCGGTCGACGTCTTGGAGAAGACGATCTCGGCTTCGCCGGCGGCGACACGGCCCGCCAGCGACGCGGTCTTCTGCTCCGGCGCGATCGAAACGTAGACGTCTTCGATCTTCAGGTCGACGAGTGCCGGCGGCAGCGGCAGGTCGCGAAGCACGCCCGTGCCCGCGATCGCTTGCAGCAGCGGCGAGAACGAGAGCGAGGGAATCTGTCCCCGGAGCACGAAGTTGCCTGGCAGTCGATACTCGATCTCGACCTCCGCGCCGCCCGCGAGCATGCGTCCGGTGACGAGTCCGCTGCTACCCGCCTCGGGCCCCTCACCCGGTTCGCGATGCCACTCGAGGACCAGGTCGACGATCTCGAGGCCGCCGACGCCGATCGGGATCGTCCAGGTCGCGTCCGACTCCGCTCGCAGCGCGAACGCGCCCCGCTTCGGGTCGAGCGTCACCTCGACGTCGCGGAAATCCATCTCCGGCAGCAGGTCGACGAGGCCGGCGAGACCCGGCGCGAGATCCGCAGCGATCCGCGACAACGGCAGATCGGGGACGAACGCCGAGAAGAGGAACTCGGGCGCGTGGCCGGTCACCTCGACCGTCACGCCGCCGAGCGCAACGATGCCACTGAGCGTGCAGCCGACCCGGCGCTGCGGCGAGGTCGCGTCGGTGACCACGACGTAGAGATGGGCATCGGACACCGACAGCGCGCCGCCAGCGGCGATCCAGGGTTCGGCGACTGCGAGGCCGACCCCGAACAGCGAAATCTGACGCGCGGCCAGGTCGACATCGGCGTCGATCCGGTAGACCTGCATGCGTTCGAAACCTGGGAGGTCGTCCGGCAAGACCGCCTCCAGGTCGATGCCCGGCGCCATCGCGGCCAGCGTCCGGAGGCTCGGGATGCGCAGGTTCTCCGGCAACACGCGCAGCGAGACGAAGCCACTCTTCGTGATGGCGATCTCGACGTCGAAGGCTTCGTTCGCGATCGCGATGCGACCGTGGATGCCGTGGCGGATGTCGCGGAAAGCGAGGAACTCGACGACGTTGGGGCCCTCGATTCGGACGGCGAGGTCGCTGAGCTCGAAGCCCGGCAGGTCCAGCTCGATGGGCAGCGTGGCGTCGAGCTCGACTTCGAGCTCGGCCTGTGGGTCGTCGAGGTGGCTGATCCTGAGGGTCTCGGCATTGTCGATCGCGGCGACGATCGTCGAGCGGGCGACGCAGATCCGACCCGAGGTCGGCAGGTTGGTGATCCGGCCCAGGATCGGGCCGAGGGCCGGGATCACCTCGCCGATCGGTACGTCGGCAGTCAGCGTGAGGCCGTCGCGAAGGTCGGTCGCCGCACCGTCGTCACCATGCGTCGTGACCCGGAGTCGCGGGTTGCCCAGCGGCATGGTCTCGAACGACGTGCCGCGCAGCGAGGGGAAGCTCTGGCCGAGGCGCCAACCCTCGAACGGTAGCAGGTCGAGTCGGACCGAGAGCTCGTCGTCGGCGAGGTCGATACTCGCGACGGCGGCGCAGTGATCGATACCGAGGACGTTGGCCTTGCCGGAGACGTGGATCGCGTCGCCCTGGCGCGTCACCTCGGGCTCGAACAGCACCAGCGTCTCGGTGCCGAGTAGACGGTCGAACAGCAGCAGTGCGGGCCGGGAGGGCAGTGAGCGGCGGTCGAGGATCAAGGTGCCGCCGGCCGCTTCGTCCGCGAGCTTGTGGAAGAGTTCGTTCAGCATTGTCTCGCCCCTGTCGACAGCTCGGCGTCCGGCGGGACGTCGAGTAGAAGAGTCAGTGCCCGCGTGTGGTGGCCCGCGCCGCCCGAACCGCCCGCTCGCTCGCGACGCGCTCGCGTGCCGCCGCGGCTTCGCCCTGCGCGAGCCCTCGCTTCAGCCGTTCGAGCGCCTTCGGGCCGTGGTCTACGACCGCGTCGGCGGCGGCTTGCACGGCGATGGCCGCGCCGCGTGCGTGCGCGAGCGCGCCCACGGCGGCGGCGATCCTCGCTTCGGTTGCCGACAGCGAACCGGCCAGGCGTTCGAGCGCGGCCTCCAGCTTCGGCAGCTCGTCGACCGTGCGCTCCTCCGGCAGGCCGGCCAACCACGCCTTCCAGTCGGCGATCTCGGCCTTCGTGGCATTGGCCTTGGCCTTCCATGAGGCCACTGCTTCGGCCGCGATGCTCTCGGCCTGGATGGCGTCCGCCGTCTGCTGCCGCAGCCGCTCCAAGATCACGGCTGGGGCCGTCTCCTCGGGGGAGCCGGCGGCATCGATCCGCGCCGCGATCTCGGCGTGCAGCCTGGCCTCGGGTCCGGGGATCCTCGCGGCGCGACGCTTCGTCGCCGGTTTGCGTGCCGGTCGCCGTTTGGCCTTCTTGTTGACCTTCTTGTTGGCCTTCTTGGACGCCTTCTTCTTTGCTGCCATGGTGCTCGCCACGATCGGAGACTCGGGTCGGTTGCCGTCCTGAGGTCGTCAGGTGCGCAGCAAGAGCCGAATGGGGTAGTGGTCGCTGCGGCCGGTCTGGTTCCCTTGCCGATCGCGGATCGGCACGGATTCACCGACCGGCATGGGTGCGACCGGCACGTCAACGCCGGCCCAGACGGGACGCGCGTCGGGGACGCCGAAGTAGGCGACGATGGCGCAGTCCAGCCTTCCGCCCCGGCGGTGTGTAGGGCGGCTGGTCGCGAGGATCTGCACGGTATCCGTTCCGATCGTCGCTTCGCGACTCGGGCCGAGAACCACGTAGCTGCTGACTCGGCGCCGTTTGGGCCTCGGCTCATCGTCCTCGCCCATCGGCGCTTGCCGATGGTCGCTTATGACACCGCGGATCTGGACGGGGTCGAGATTCAGATCGCCGATGAGAATGGCGACGGTGGCGATGCCCATTCTTGCCGCGTTTGCGCCGTTCGCCATCATCAACGCGAACGCGTCCAAGACATCGAACGCGGTGGCGTGGGAGCCGCCCGACAAGGCGTGATACCAGTACGCCCGCACTTCGGGAGAGCCCGCGTGGATCTCCTCGATGATCTCCCGACGCGCGGGGTATTCGCGTGGCCCATACGACGTGGGTTCACCGGTGCGAGCACCGGCGCGAGAGTAGACCCGTGGGGGAGGTGTGAGGTTGGTGACGACCTCGGGATAGAGCGTCCAAGGTCGCGGGCTGCCTTCGGGCCAAGCCTGGTTGCTGGGACCGGCCCCCTTGTCGATGCGTGACACGGAGCTACCGGGGCGGATGCCGTAGTAGCCCAACTGCTTTCGCTGCTGCGCCTGCTTCTCTCGATGCCGTACCGCCAGCCAGGATCCGTCGCCGGGCTTGGGACAGTCGGCGACAGGGGAACGACCATCGGCGAAACCCCAGATGCGGTCGAGCTCGTAGCTCGTGTTGCCCGCCTGGACCTCGCAGGTCACGATCGAGTGTTTCGCGTCGACTAGGGAACCATCGGCGCCGTCGAGCGGGCCGTTCCAATCCGCGAGCATCGTCAGCGCATCGGAGGCGACCTTCTGGTCCGCCTTGTTCTGGACGTTCCACCAGGAGAGCAGGTAGTCCGGCATGTCGATCTCCTTCGCAGTGCCACGGTCACGGCAGGCGCCCGAGCGCGGCCGACGTTATCCCGCGCAGCCGGTGAAACCAGGATTGAGGCGTCGAACTCGCGGCGCCGCGTCGATCCGACGGGATCGTTCGATGTCGCGCCCTGCCGGGCCAACCACTGGTCGGCGAACCAGAGTGCCTTGCTGGCCTCCGCCTCGGGCTTGCTCGGCCGGCACTCGACGCCGACGCACACGCGTCACGCCGTCGCCTGGGCGCTGTCGCCGCAGCTTGTCGACCTCGACCTCACGATACTCCTGCTCGGCGTGCTGCGGATACTCGGCGATGACGTCGGCGACGGTCAGTTCCTTGGCGTCGGCCTCGGGCAGCCGCCGGCCGTTCGCCAGCCACTCGGCCAGGGTCTGCTGGAACTGTTGCTCGGCCTCGCTGCCCATCGCACCGAACGACACGACGCGGCCGTCGAAGCGGGCGTAGGCGAGCGCGCGGCCCGTGCTCGGGCTCTTCCTGGTGAGCAGCTCCGGGATGCGCTTGCTGCGTGACATGCGAGCCTTCGCGACGGCTTCGAGTGCACGTGCACTCGTTCGTTTCGCACTTCGCGCTGCTGCTCGGGGCAGCAGGTTCACGTAACCGCGTGCTATGCCGCGAGCCGCCGGATGGTCCCCCGCCGTAGTCCGTTCCCGGACTCGCGGGTGCGCGGCGCGCGGCAGCGCGCCGCGATGCACCGTGTCCGTCCGGCCCCCAACTCACGCGCCTCTGGCGCGTGAGTGGTGGGCCGTACTGGATTCGAACCAGTGACTTCGACCTTGTGACGATCGCACTCTACCGACTGAGTTAACGGCCCGGTCCGCGGAGACGGGGGCGAGACGCTAGCTCGCTCGTCACCGGCTTGCAAGAGCCGGCCCGAAACTGGACCTGCGACCGGCTCGTCGCGGCCGGCGCAGGC
>JAGQRB010000649.1 GCA_020425925.1 Planctomycetota bacterium | reverse complement strand
GGAACTGGCCGTCATACTCGCCGTTGGTCTCGGAAATCGCCGGGTGGTGCGTATCGCCCCAGGTGATGTCCTTGCCGTCGATCCTGCCCTGCGCCAGCATCGCCGATAGCGCATCCGCGTCGGCGGTCGCGATCGCGGCGGCCGGCACCTGCGCGACCCCGTCCTCGTAGCGCATGGCACCGGTATGCGGATTGCCGTCGACCGCGGTCGTCATCGAGCGCACCAGCGCCGCGACCCCGCCGGCCTTGGCGGCCTCGATCGCACCGTTGCTGCGCTGCGGCACCGCGTCGCCGTAGGCCTGACCGGTGCGCCGCAGAATGCGCGGCATCGGGCGGTTGAAGAACACGATCTTGCCGGCGGCCGCCCCATCCATCGCCTGCAGCTGCTCGAACGAGCGAACCTCGACGACCTCGGCTTCGAGACCGCCGGCCGCCGTCGCGACGCTGCCGCCGAGCGCGGTCACCCGGAACGGCAGCGCGCGCGGCGATACCGCGCTCGCGGTCTCGACACCGCGACGCCACGCGGGCAGGTTCACTGGCTCGGCGCGCACTTCGTCGAACCCGATCTCCCGCATCTTCGCGAGCGCCCATTGCTCGGCCGCGGCCGTGCCCGGCGAACCCGAGAGCCGCTTCGGCGCGGCGTCGACCAGGGAGCGCAGCGTCGCGATCGCCTCGTTGTCGGTGAGCGCGCGTTGTTCGAGCTGTTCGCAGCGCTCGGCGAGCCCGGCCGGCAGCGGCGCCGACGCGTCGAGCCCACCGCCTTCGACGCGAGCGCCGCGCGTCTCGCAGCCCGCGGCCAGGACGCTCAGCGACGCGAGAATCGACAGGGTGCGCGTCTTCATTCCGTGATCCACTCCGGCTTGCGCTTGCCGAGGAACGCCGCGAAGCCCTCCTTCGCCTCCGCCGTCGCACGCAGCTCGGCGATCCACTTCGAGGTCACCGGGATCGCGTCCTCGAGCGACAGCGCCCCGACGGTCCGGATCAGCTCCTTGCAGCTCGCGACCGCGGCCGGCCCGGCCGAAAGCAACTCCTCGACCGCCTCGCCGACGAAGGCGTCGAGCTCGCCGACCGGCACGGCGCGGTGCACGAGACCGATGCGCTGGGCCTCGCGCCCGTCGAAGCGCTCGCCGGTGAGGAACAGCGCACGCGCCCTGCCGACCCCGATCTTCTGGATCACGAACGGCGAGATCACCGCCGGCACGATGCCGAGCTTGACCTCGGTGAGCCCGAACTTGCAGTTCTCGGTCGCGAACGCGATGTCGACCGCCGCGGTCAGGCCGGCGCCGCCGCCGAGCGCGTTGCCGTGGATCCTGCCGACGACGGGCTTCGTGCAGCGCGCGATCGCGAGGAACGCTCGCGCCATGTGCGCCGCCGAACGTTCGTTGTCGGCCGGCGGCAGCTCGGCCTGCTCGGTCATCCAGCCGAGGTCGGCACCCGCCGAGAAGCTCTTGCCGTTGCCCGACAGCACCACGACGCGCGCCGCCGCGTCGGTGCTCGCGGCGCCGAACGCGGCCTGCAGCTCGTCGACCAGCGCACCGTTGAAGGCGTTGTGCACCGCCGGGCGATTCAATCGGATGTGGAGAACCGGGCCCTTCCGGTCGGTTTCGAGCGTCTCGTAGCTGGTCATTGCGGATCGCAGAGCGTCGGTTCCGGACCTGCGCTTTTCCACCCCGCAGGCGTCGGATCGGTCCGTCAGCGTCGCAGCGCCTGGCCGAGCCGGGTCACGGCCCGCGCGTGCAGCATCTGCACCGCGGCCTCGGAACGCCCGAGGCGCTCGCCGATCGCCCGGAACGACAGCTCCTCGAAGTCGCGCAGCTCGATCACGCGTTGATCGTCCTCGCGCAGCTGCTCGAGTGCCTCGAGCAGGCGCTCGATGTCCTCGCCGCGCGCCGCGTCGACCGACGGCGTCACCGTGCCGTCATCGCGGATCCGCTCGGCGACGAGGC
>JAGQRB010000648.1 GCA_020425925.1 Planctomycetota bacterium | reverse complement strand
CGGTGCAGCCCGCCGACGTCGGCGCGTTCTTCGTGCCGCAGCGGTTCTCGCCGCCGTCGGGCGGGCTGACGCTGCAGGCGACCGTGGCGGCCAACACGTTCGCGCTGCCCTACCACGCCGATCCGATCGCCTACAGCGACCTGATGACCTACGTGCTGACGCCGGCCTACATGCTGCCGAGCGATGCACCGATCGACGTCCGGGTCGAGACCACGACGATCCGCAGCCTCGTCGGTGCCCGCATCGGCAGCGCGGTGGTGAGCCGCTTCACCACCGGTGCCGGTCCCGGCATCGTCAACGCGCCGGTCGCGCCCGAGACGATCTACTTCGGCATCGGCGGCTCGGAACCCGGCGTCGCGGCGCTCGACCTCAACGGCTTCGGCCACGGCACCGGCGATCCCGCCGATTCGCGCGCCGGGCTCGATCCCAACATCACGCTGCCCGGCCTGGTGCCGCCGCTGACGCCCGGCCAGAGCAGCCTCGACGGCGGCAGCGCCGGCGTGTTCCGGCTGGTGCGTGCCACCAACGGCGAGACCCGCCTGTTGCGCGCGCCGGTCGTCGGCGAGGTGGTCGACATCCACGTCGGCGCGCCGCTCGATCTCGTGTTCAACAACGAGAACATTAACGTCAACACCTCGCGCAGCAACCAGATCAACCAGCTGCTCGGCCAGCAGATGAGCGGCAACACGATCACCCAGCCGCCGATCCCGAATCCGCCCGCGCTGGTGTTCCCGCCGCCGAACCCCGACCGCGCGATCTTCGGTCTCGAGCCGATCACGAAGTCGTCGACCGGGCCGACCGGCGCGCTGGTCACCGGCGGGCCGCCGGTCGGCTGCGCGGTGTCGCCGCTCAACCTGCTGACCCAGGGCAACCCGTTCGCGAGCACCCGCGGCACGGTCGGTCTGCTCGGCACGCTGTTCATGGGGGTGTTCGTCGGGCCGCAGCCACCGCCGGGCTCGCCGCCGCCGCCGCCGGCCTACTGCCCGTTCACCTCGCGGCAGCAGATCGGCCACTTCCTCTACGTGCTCGACCGCGACAACAGCCAGATCGTCGTCGTCAACAGCAACCGTTTCACCGTGCTCGACACGATCCGGTTGTCCGATCCGATCAGCATGGCGATGGCGCCGAACATGACCCGGCTGGCGGTGACCAACTTTGCGAGCTCGTCGGTGACCTTCCTCGACATCGATCCGCTGAGCCCGACGTTCCACCAGGTCGTCGGCAATACCAAGGTCGAGCGCGGTCCGACCGCGATCAGCTGGCAGCCCGACGGCGAGGACATCTTCGTCGCCTCGACCGACGCGAACGTGATCTCGATCCTCGGCGCCTCCGACTTCCAGGTGCGGCGGCGGATCGCCGGTTTCGTGAACCGGCCGGTGGAGATCATCGCGACCGAGCGCTACCAGTCGACCGGCAACCTGTCGGGCGTCTACTACGCCTACATCCTGAACGCCGACGGCACGGTCGCGATCTACGAATCGGGTCCGGACGGCGTCAACGGCATCGGCTTCAACGACGTGATCGGCACCGTGCCGAACGTCGTGTTCCCGCGCGCCAACGCGATGATCTACGATCATCAGGCGCAGCAGGGCGGCGTGCTGATCGGCCACACCGACGGCAACGGGCTCGGCCAGGTCTCGCGCCTCGGGTTGACGAGTTCGCCGGTGCTGCCGCAGCCGCTGAACCCGGGGCTCGGCGGGTTGATCCTGCCGCCGACCTACCGCCAGAAGCAGTGGACCGTGACGCAGCGCTACGGCGGCGCCGGCGCGACCGCGACGGCTTCGAACGGCCGCTACCTCAGCGGCAACTCGGTGGTCGATCTGTGCACCGACGACCTGCTCAACTACGGCGCCGCGCTCGGCCAGAGCACGCCGTTCAACCAGGCCTACGTCCGCACGCCGTACCTGCACTCGGGCAAGCACACCAGGAAGTCGCTCGGCGGTGGCGTGGTGGCTGCGGTCGCACCGCGCTACCTGTTCGTTGCGCTGTCCGATGCCGGCAAGGTCGACGTCTTCGAGCTGTCGACCGGGACCCGCGTCGCGACGATCGACGTGCCCGGCGTCCGGGTCGTCGCGGACTACTGGCGGCAGTAGCACGGTCGCGGCGGGCCCGACTGTGCAGCTGCGCGAGCGCATCCGCTCAACGAGCGGATGCGCTCAGCCTTCACGGCGGCCGGATCATGCAACCTAAGTATATGCAAAAATTGATCTTAGGATCGTGGAGCCGGATGCGGGCGGCGGCTCGCGCCGGCTGCTCGGGAAAAGCCGGCACGGTCGCGCCACCGGCACTCTCTTTGCGCTTGCCCTTCCGTCTCCAGCAGCCAACTCGGCAGCCATGCGGCGTCGTGGGGGTGGCGATCGACCGGCCGCATCGGCCGCTCGGGCGCGCACTCGCTTGATTGGATCCTCGTGCGCTGTAACGTGCTATGTCTCTCCCGAGTCTGGACGCTTCCCGGAGCAGACCCTAGCCGCCCGCCGCTCGAATGGCGGCGGAGCTCATCCCATGAACGCACTTTCGAAACTCAGGTCGCCCGCCTCTTCCCTCGCTGGACTGACCCTTCTCGCCGCCGCCGTCGCGCTCGGCGGCTGTGCCGGCGGCACGAAGGGCGACCCGGACAATCGCGGCGACTTCAAGGTCGTCAGCATCAGCACCGGCACCGGTGCGATCTATCCGTACCGCATCCGTACGGTGGACACGTTCGGCAATCCGACGACCAACGTCGTGAACATCGAGAGTGACGAGACGCTGAAGGCGAACGTCAACGGCAACAACGGCGTGCTGCCGGTCGCGACGTTCTCGACCGCGGCGCTGCTGCCGGACGGCAACCCCGGCAACCACTTCCTGCACTTCACGTTCAGCCACAAGCTCGACGTCGATTCGATCCTGAGCAACCAGCTCGCCAACCAGGGCAACTCCGGCCTCGGCGGCGCGCTCAACGTGCTGGCCTACGATCCGGCGACCGAGACCTCGACGACGCTGCAGGGTCGCGGCTTCGTCAACGGCTTCACCTACTACAACGTCGGTGGCCAGCTGCAGAAGGTGCAGGCCGTCGGCGTCGATCCGAACAACTCCGCCAACGTCGAGATCCTCGACGCCCGCGCGAGTGGCTTCCCGCAGTATGCGGGCGCGGCCGATCTCGTCGGCAAGAAGGTGTTCACGTTCGTCGCCGACAGCGACAACGACCTGACGACGATCGAGACGTTCCCGGCCAACCGCCTGCTGCGCATCGTCGTGACCAACGCGGTGCGCGATTCCGAGAACGACATCCTCGAGGCGGAGGTCGGCACCGCGACGACCGTCGGCATCGACACGAACCGGCCGCAGGTGCTCGGCTACCTGGGTTCGCCGAGCATCAACCCGGGCAACGGGCAGACCGGCATCGACCCGACGGCGACGATCCTGGTGCGCTTCAACAAGCCGGTGCAGCCCGGTGAGGTCGGGTCGTTCTTCGATCCGCAGCAGTTCACGCCGCCGTCCGGTGGTCTGACGCTGCAGGTCACGGCGTCGGCGCAAACGTTCGCCGTGCTCTACCACGCCGATCCGGTCAGCTACGGCGACCTGATGAACTACATCATCCGGCCGGCCTACAACCTGCCGGGCAACTCGCCGGTCGACGTCACGGTGCAGACGACGACGATCAACAGCCTCACCGGTCTCCTGATCGGCCAGGCGGTGACGACCCGCTTCACGACCGGCACCGGGCCCGGCATCGTCAATGCACCGGTCGCGCCCGAGGCGGTCTACGTCGGCATCGGCGGCGCGACGCCGGGTGTCTCGGTCATCGACCTGAACGGCTTCGGCCAGGGCACCGGCGACATCAACAACACGCGCTTCCCGCTGAACCCGAACATCGGCGTCAACGGCGTCACCCCGCCGCTCGCGCCGGGCGCGAGCAATCTCGACGCCGGCAGTGGCGGCGTGTTCACGCTGGTCAAGGACACCAACGGCGAGACGCGCCTGCTGCGTGACCCGGTGGTCGGCGACGTCACCGACATCCACATCGGTGCCCCGCTGGACATCGTCTTCAACAACGTCAACATCAACGTCAACGCGTCGGGCGCGAACCAGATCAACGAGCTGATGGGCGCGCAGCAGCCCGGCAACGTGATCTCGCAGCCGCCGGTGCCGAACCCGCCGCGGCTGCTGTTCCCGCCGCCGAACCCCAACCGCGCGATCTTCGGCGAAGAGCCGACGACCAAGTCGAGTTACGGTCCGGTCGGCAACCTGGTGACCGGCGGTCCGCCCGCGGGCTGCATCACCTCGCCGCTGAACCTGCTGACCCAGGGCAACCCGTTCTCCTCGCAGGTCGGCCAGGTCGGTCTGCTCGGCACGCTGTTCAACGGCGTGTTCGTCGGGCCGCAGCCGCCGCCGGGCTCGCCGCCGCCGCCGCCGCCGTACTGCCCGTTCACCGCGCGGCAGCAGGTCGGGCACTTCCTCTACGTGCTCGATCGCGACAACCGCCAGGTGGTCGTCGTCAACAGCAACCGGTTCACGGTGCTCGACACCATCCCGCTGTCCGATCCGGTCAGCATGGCGATGTCGCCGAACATGACCCGCCTCGCGGTCACCAACTTCGCGAGCTCGTCGGTCGCGTTCATCGACATCGACCCGACCAGCTCGAACTTCAACACGCTCGTCACCTCGACGCCCGTCGAGCGCGGTCCGACCGCGGTCGCATGGCAGCCGGACGGTGAGGACGTGCTGGTCGCCTCGACCGACGCGAACATCCTGTCGATCATCAGCGCGTTCGACTTCCAGGTGCGCCGCACGGTCTCGGGCTTCATGAACAACCCGATCGAGATCATCGCCACCGAGCGCTACCAGGCGACCGGCAACGCGTCGGGCGTCTACTACGCCTACATCCTCAACGAGAACGGTTCGATCGCGATCTACGAGTCGGGCCCGGACGGCGTCAACGGCATCGGCTTCAACGACGTCATCGGCACCGTGACCAACGTGTCGTTCCCGCGCGCCCAGGCGATGATCTTCGACCACCAGGCGCAACAGGGTGGCGTGTTCATCAGCCACGTCGACGAGAGCGGCCTCGGCCAGGTCTCGCGCCTGTGGCTCACCAGCTCGCCGGCCGGCCAGCTGCCGCTCAACCCGAACATCGGCGGCTTCATCATCCCGCCGACCTACCGCCAGAAGGAGTGGACGGTGTCGCAGCGCTTCGGCGGTGCGAACGCGACGGTCGCGATCGGCCAGTACCTCAGCGGCAACTCGGTCATCGACCTGTGCACCGACAACCTGCTGAACTTCGGCGGGTTCCTCGGCCAGTCCACGCAGTTCAACCTCGCCTACCTGCGCACGCCCTACTACCACTCGGGCAAGCACACGGTGAAGGTCAACAATGGCGGCGGCTTCACGTTCGCCGCGGTGCCGCGCTACCTGTTCGTCGCGCTCTCGGACGTCGGCAAGATCGACGTGATCGAGATCGAGACCGGCACGACGGTCACCACGATCGACGTGCCCGGCGTGCGTGTCGTCGCCGACTACTGGCGGCAGTAACACGGAGCGCGCCAGGCGCGCTCCGCGCTACTGCGCTCGTCGTCACGGCGCGGCGAACCACTACGCCGGCGGGGGAAGCCCGTCGGCGCCTTGCGCCGCGACGGGTGTGAATCGGTACGCGGTACAAACCACAACCCAAGTTGTGTGCCGCCGAGCCACGTGCCGCGGGATAATCGTGCGGCGGCGGGCTATCCTCGCCGGCTCCGATGCCTGAGGGCCCGACGATCCAGCGCATGTTCGCCGAGGTGGCGCCGGGCTACGACCGCGCCAACCGGGCGCTGTCGTTCGGCATCGACCGCTACTGGCGGCGGCGGGCGGTGCGGCTGGTGGGGGTGCAGGCGGGGGAGCGCGGGCTCGATGTCTGCTCGGGTACCGGAGATCTCGCGTTCGCGCTCGAGGGAGCGGGAGCGCGGCTGACCGCGACGGATTTCTGTGCCCCGATGCTCGCGCTCGCGAACGTGAAGAACGGCGAGCGGGAGCGCGGTGTCGAGTTCCTGGCCGCCGACACGCTGGCGCTGCCGTTCGAGGACGACACCTTCGACTTCGCGACGGTCGCGTTCGGCATCCGCAACGTCGCCGACCCGCGCGCCGGGCTCGCCGAGATGGCACGCGTCGTGCGCCCGGGTGGCCGTGTCGTCGTGCTCGAGTTCTGCCGGCCGCGCGCGCCGGTGTTCCGCTCGGTCTACTCGTTCTACTTCGGCCGCGTGCTGCCGCGGCTCGGTGGTTGGATCTCCGGCGCCAGGAACGGGGCCTACCGCTACCTGCACGACTCGGTCATGGCGTTCCCGGAACGCGAGCAGTTCCTCGCGCTGATGTCCGCCGCGGGGCTCGCGGCGCCGAAGCAGGTTCTCCTCACCGGTGGTATCGCGGCGCTCTATCGTGGCGAAGTCGCGAGCTGAGAAGCCGAAGGCCGCGGCGAAGACCCGGGCCGAGATGATCCCGCTCGGGCCGCGCGGCTACTTCGCCTGGTCGGCGGATCCCGCGGTCGGGCTGTTCGCGGTGCTGCCGCTCTGGCTGCTCTACGAAGGGCTGCGGCTGTGGCTCGCGCCCCAGGACCGCAACGGTGCCGAGGTCCTGCTGCTGCAGGAGATCGACCGGCTCGGCCGCTACGGCCTGGCCGCGCTCCGCATCGGCTTCGCGATCCTGCTCTACCTCGCCGCGCGTTCGCTGGTGCGGCGCAACGTGCCGTGGATCCGCGTCGCGGCGGTGCTGACGCTCGAGGGCACGGTCTACGGTCTGCTGCTCGGGCCGAGCGCGGCGGCGATGACTTCGTCGGCCGTGCGGCTGCTCGACGCCGGCGCCGCATGGCCCGCCGGCTACGGTCTGGTCGGCAACCTCGTCGGCTCGCTCGGCGCCGGTATCTTCGAGGAGCTGGTGTTCCGGCTGGGCCTGATGTCGCTGATCGTCTGGCTCGGCATGCGGCTGGTGCAGGGCAGCTCGCTGCCGCGCTGGGTGGTCGGCATCGCCGCGGTCGTCGTCAGTGCGCTGGTGTTCTCCTGGTTCCACCACCTCTGCGGCGAACCCTTCGATCGCACGCGGTTCGTGTTCCGCGCGATGGCCGGAGTGCTGCTCGGTTTCCTGATGTGGGTGCGCGGTTACGGCATCTGCGTCTACACCCACACGTTCTACGACGTGCACTACTATCTGACCCAGACGTGAGCGACGGCACGGAAGCGACGTCACCGCGGCGCCTCGCGGTCTGCTGGAGCGGCGGCAGCGGCATCGCCTACGGCCGGCGGCTCGTCGAGGTGCTGCTCGAGCTCGGCCACGAAGTGCACCTCGCCGCGACCGGCGCGGCGCTGCGCGTGCTCGAGCACGAGGGCGGTGTGCGGCCGCCCGACGACCTCGCGACGCTGTTCGCCGGGCCGCTGCGCGCACGACTGCGCGTGCACGCGCTCGACGCCGTCGAGTCGACACCGGCTTCGGGCAGCGCGCGATTGACGGCGACGATCGTCGTGCCCTGCAGCATGGGCACGCTCGCACGCATCGCCCACGGCTGGTCGAGCAACCTGGTCGAACGCGCCGCCGACGTCGCGCTCAAGGAGGGGCGGCCGCTGGTGGTCGTGCCACGCGAGACCCCGCTCGGCGTGCTGCACCTCGAGAACATGCTCAAGCTGGCGCGACTCGGCGCGATCGTCTTGCCGGCGATGCCGGGCTTCTACCACCGTCCTCGGACCGTCGCCGAGCTCGTCGACTTCGTCGTCGGCAAGATCCTCGACCGGCTCGCGATCGATCACGATCTGGTGCGGCGATGGCAGACGCCGTCGCAGTCGCCGTCGGCCGAAGCCGCCGGTCCGTTCGACGAGGGCGAACGGTGACCCGCACCGCGGTGACGACTTCGGGCGCGCCGGGGCTGCGCGACTTCGCTTCGCTGGTGAAGTTGTCGCACTCGGTGTTCGCGCTGCCGTTCGCGCTGCTCGCGTTGCTGGCGGCGACCGGCGGCCGGCCGGGTTTCCCGCTGCTTCTGCTGGTCCTGCTCGCGGTGGTCGCGGCGCGCACCGCGGCGATGGCCTACAACCGGCTCGCCGATCGCGAGCTCGATCTCGACAACCCGCGCACCGCCGGACGCGAGATCCCGGCCGGGGTGGTCTCGCCGCGTGCCGCGCTGCTGCTGACCCTCGCGGCCGGCGCGGTGTTTCTCGCCGCCTGCTGGCTGCTCGCGCCGATCTGTCTGCTGCTCGGCATTCCGACGCTCGGGTGGCTGCTGCTCTACAGCCACGTCAAACGCTTCTCGGCGCTCTGCCACCTGTGGCTCGGCATCGCGCTCGGCATCTCGCCGGTCGCGGCCTGGCTCGCGGCCGACGGCGCATTCTCGGCGCGGCTGATCGCGCCGGTCGTGCTGGGCTCGGCGGTGGCCCTCTGGGTCGCCGGCTTCGACATCCTCTACGCCTGCCAGGATCGTGAGTTCGACCGCGAGCACGGGCTGCACTCGCTGCCGGCCCGGCTCGGCGAACGCGCCGCGATGTGGGCGAGCCGGGGCCTGCACGCCGCTGCGTTGCTCGGCTTTGCGGCATTCGGCCTGCTCGTGCCGCTCGGCCCGGGGTTCGCGGTCGGTCTGCTGCTTGGCGCCGGTCTGCTCGTCTGGCAACATCGCCTGCTGCGGCCCGGCGATCTGTCGCGCATCGACACCGCGTTCTTCACCGCCAACGGCGCGATCGCGCTGGTGATGTTCGCGGCGGGCTGCGTCGACATCTACGTGTTCGCCCCGCCCGCCTGATGGCCGTTCCGCATCCCGAAGAAGTCCTGCAGCGCGTCGAGCG
Source organism: Planctomycetota bacterium (assembly GCA_020425925.1). Taxonomy (GTDB): domain Bacteria; phylum Planctomycetota; class UBA1135; order UBA1135; family UBA2386; genus JAGQRA01. Next base: position 2,070 of record JAGQRB010000648.1, on the reverse strand, counting down.
GCTGGCCAAGAAGGGCCTGCCGGCCGTCACCATCGTGACCGGTACGAACGACTTCTTCCGCCGCGAGGCCGTCGACCTGCTGCTCGGCGCGATTCCGTCGGATGCGGAGCTGCGCGTGCTCGACGCGGTCGAGGTCCGCGGGGTCGCCGACCGCGGTGACGACGACGACGACGACGGAGACGGCGGCGCGGAAAGTGGCCCCGATATCGGCGCGGACGGTGGACTCGGTGGCTGTCCCGAGCTCGTCGACCTGCGCGGTGGCGGTCTGTTCGCGCGGCGGGCGTTCCTCTGCGTGCGCCGCGCGAAGAACTGGTGGACGCGGCACGCCGCGACACTCGTCGACCAGGCGCCGAAGTTCGGTGCCGGTTGCGGTGTGATCGTCGAGGCACCACAGCTCAACCGGCGGAAACGCGCGGTCGCGGCGTTCGTCAAGGAGTGGGCCGACCACGGTTCGGTGTTCGAGTTCCGCGACCTCTGGGAGCTGCCGTACGACCGTTCGCGCGGCCCGCTCGAGGGCGAGCTCGCGCGCTGGGTGGCGCATCGCGGCAGCCGGCTCGGCGTACCGCTGACGCCCGAGGCGGCGTGGATGATCGTCGCGCGCGTCAGCAAGCAGCCGGCCGAGCTCGTCGCCGAGCTCGCGCGCCTGCGCGACGTGCTCGGCGAGGAGCGCAACCGGCCGCCGCTCGGCCCAGCCGACCTCAAGGAGCACCTGACGATCGGCTTCGAGTCGACGCCGTTCGAGTTCGCCGAGGCCGTGCTCGCCGGCGATCGGCGGCGCGCCCAGCGTTCGGTGCACGCGATGTTCGCGCGCGGGATTCGCGGCCGCGATGGTCGCGCGATCGACCAGGGCGGGCTGTTCCCGTTCGTGACCAACTGGCTCTACCTGTCGCTCGCGCGGGCCTACGAAGGTCGCGCGCTGCTCGACGAGGGCGTGTCGGTGCGCGATCTCCCTGGCCGCGTCGGCATCCGGCAGTTCGGCGACCGCTTCGTCGCCGAGGTCAAGAAGAACGACGCCGCGCGCCTGCGCCACGGACTGCTGGCGCTGAACCACTGCCAGCGCATGATGCGGCTGTCGGCCGAGGACCCCGAGATCGTGCTCGAGCAGTTCCTGTCGCATTGGTTCGACGGCGCGCCGGTGCCGCGCGCGAGGGACCTCGAGGCATGATCCGTCGCCTGCCGACAGCCGTCGTCAACCAGATTGCCGCCGGCGAAGTCGTCGAGCGGCCGAGCTCGGTCGTCAAGGAGCTGGTCGAGAACTCGCTCGATGCCGGCGCGCGCGAGGTACGCATCGAGATCGCGGCCGGCGGCGCCGAGCTGATCCGGATCGTCGACGACGGCGACGGCTTCCTGCCCGAGGACCTGCCGCTCGCGTTCGCGAGCCACGCCACCAGCAAGCTGTCGGCGGCGGCCGATCTCGATCACATCGCGACGCTCGGCTTCCGCGGCGAGGCGCTGGCGTCGATCGGCGCGGTGTCGCGGGCGCTGGTCCGCAGCCGGCGCCGCGAGCTGCAGGAGGGTTACGAGGTCCGCACCGACGGTGGCCGCGAGACCGAGCCCGCGCCCTGCGGTTGTCCCGCCGGCACGGCGATCGAGGTGCGCGATCTGTTCTTCAACGTGCCCGCCCGCCGCCGCTTCCTGAAGTCCGCCGGGGCCGAGAAGGCGCGGGTGCAGGAGACCGTCGCCGAGCTGTCGCTGGCGCGGCTCGACGTCGGTTTCACGCTGGTCGCGGACGGCCGCGAGCTGCTGCGGCTGCCCGCCGATCAGGATCTCGCGGAGCGCTTCACGCGCTGCTTCGGGCGGCAGCTCGCCGGTGGCCTGTTGCCGGTCGAGCGGCGGTTCCCGCATCTCGCGGTCAGCGGACTCGTCGGCGAACCCGACCTCGCGCGGCGTGACGGCAAGCTCGAGCTCTGCTACGTCAACGGCCGGCTCGCGCGCGAGAAGAGCGCGCTGCATGCGATCCGCCAGGCCTACCGCGAGTACCTGATGGGTGGCCGGTTCCCGGTCTACCTGCTGCAGGTCGTGCTGCCGCCCGAGCAGGTCGACGTCAACATCCACCCGCGCAAGGCCGCG